>CAZAAP010000148.1:0-4517 GCA_964482935.1 uncultured Enteractinococcus sp. | reverse complement strand
TTCGGCCGGTCATGCAATTGGAAAATGGGGCAATCGAGCTCGTAGACCGGCCCCGCAGTGAAGCCAAAGCTTTGTCGGTTATGACCGAGCGCGCTCTTTCAGCGACCCCACCTGTACGCCTGAGCGTCCAAGCATACGGCGGCTACGACACAGCACACGAAGTGGCCGCCCGTCTCCGCGATCATTCCTCAATGCCAGTTCCGGTGGTGCGCTTACCTGCAGTACTAGCGGCACACCTGGGTCTCGGCGCGCTGGGTGTATCCATCAGCCCAGACTTAGATTATGGCAGCTACGGATCTGCCTAAAGCGCTATCCACAGCGTGACCCAACGGCCCATGCTTATCCACAAGAGGGATGAGCCCGAACAACTCGGCAGCGAACGCTGGTCATGCTGGGTGCCATGGGAAAACATCTGCCCGAATCCGTAGAGGATGCCGAACACCCGCCCATCTGGCGGACCAAGACGGCGCTGTCTGCTGTGCTCATGTTGACCGTCATCATACTCACCATCTTGGGTTTCCGTTGGCTCACCACAGATCACGAAGCCACACCAGACTCAACATTTACAGTTGAAAATACCGAACCGGAGGTGTTCGACTCCCCGTCAGACGCGCCGGCACCAACAGACGAACAAACAAGTCAACTGCTCGTGGTCCATGTCGCCGGAGAGGTCCAAGACCCCGGCATCGTCGAACTGGAACAAAGTGCCAGAGTCATTGATGCGATCGACGGCGCCGGGGGACCGACGACCGATGCCCAACTCGATGGGCTCAATCTGGCAGCTCTCGTCAACGACGGCGAGTACATTCTCGTACCCGACCGCCAATCCAGCGGCCAAGTAATGCCGACCCCCTCGACCGCTCATGGAACGGCTCCTGCGACTAATACTGCAACGGTCAATATTAACACCGCTGATACAGCAGAACTTGAAACTCTGCCCGGTGTCGGTCCCGCCACGGCAGACAAAATTATTTCTCACCGTGAGCAACACGGAACCTTCACACAATTGGCTGACCTGGAGGCAGTGTCTGGCATCGGCCCAGCAACACTAGAGCGGCTTGACGGACTCGTGAGCTGGTAATGCATTTTCGCCACATCAAACCTGATGACATTGCCCCACCCATAGATATCCGCCTCGTTCCAGCAGCAGGCCTCACCGCGGGGCTCTGCTTTTTTGGACCCTCCTTACCAATCGCTTGGGTACACCGACTTCCCTGGATGCTGCTGACTCTTGGCATCTTCACGATCCTTGTGGTTCTTGGCTTTCGCAACACACATCGGAAGCGTATCCTGCACGTCATTCTGCTGCTGTCAATTGCTAGCTGGGCTGCGACACCGGCTGCGGTCGTCGTGCAACAACAGCGCTCAGCGGCTGAGTCCTCGGGTTGGAGCGATTTTGTGGAAGGGCTCGGTAGTGCAAGGATATCGGTGCGCTTGGTCACGGACCCTGTCGCGCGAGAGGGCCCGTTTGGTACTAGCTGGTTTACCAATGCTGATGTGGAAGCATATGGCAAAAGCCTTACCCCCACACCCCACCCTGCCAAGATTGTTCTTTCAGGTGACAGCACATGGGCCAAGTTGGCAGCCGGAGACCAAGTCTGTTTCTTCGGTCGCATCACCGATAATGAAGCAGCGGTGTTTGTCCAAGCCACCGCAGCTGCACAATATGGCGCGTGCGCGTCTGGCCCTGTGAAACCGAGCGCGACGGGACGCGACACCTTACGAGAAACACTACGTCATCAGACGGCCCGGACCTTCAGTTATGCTCCGGAACTCCTCCCCGGACTCATCCTGGGGGATCGGTCACAACAGACAGAAGAAGTTGACCAGGCCATGAAAGTATCTGGGCTCAGCCATTTGTCTGCTGTCTCGGGTGCGCATACGGCCTTGATTGCATCGGCTGCCACGATTCTTTTTCGCACTCTTCGATTGCCGCGTTCAGTCGTTATCGCTGCATTTTTAGCGACGCTGTTACTCTTCGTCCAGATTGTGGGAATGCAACCATCTATTATCCGAGCTGCCACGATGGGAGCTATCGGAGCTTGGTCGCTGTTTTTCGGTCGCGGCTCACAAGCGCTACCTATCCTGGCGCTTTCAACGATGGTCATCCTGACGCTGTCACCTGAACTCATCCACGAAGTAGGATTCCAGCTATCGGTAGCAGCAACCGCAGGCATCGTTCTGGGAGCCCAACCGTTGGAACGGTGGCTGCACCCGTTGTTGGAAAAATTCCTGCCCAGTTTCTGGGCACAAATGCTCAGCTCCTCATTTGCAGTGTCTGCTACCGCCCAATTGGCATGCCAGCCCCTGCTTTTGACATTCGTCGACTACGTCAGTGCATACTCGCTGCTAGCCAACCTTGTGGCCACACCCCTTTTACCGCTGATTACTGTGCCGGGCACGATCGCTGCAGGATTATGTCTCGTGACCCCGAGCGTGGCACAACTGCTCCTTCATGCAGTGGCATTCCCAGCAGCCGGTGTCGGCTGGATCGCCACGACCGTTGCCGGGCTGCCCGGTGCGACCTTGCCGTGGCCCGGGGGAGTCGCCGGCATCGTTCTAGTCGCCTTACACTGGGCCGCTACCGCCATCCTCCTGGCGAAATTGCTGCGTCATCAGCGACAACCACGTCCTGCAGTGAAGCTAGATACCTCGTGGCCACATTGGTTCCGCACGCTTCATGCCGTGGAGCGGAAGATGACGATCACCAATCTCGTGCAGACAGCGGTTGTCGTCGTCGCAATGGTGGCACACCTCGCGGCGTTTTGGCCCACCAAAACTACTACGCTGGATACCACGTGGGACGTAGTTGGATGCGATGTTGGCCAGGGCGATATGTTTCTGATCCGCACCGGACCGGAGTCGGCGCTGGTCATTGATACAGGCCCCGAACCAGACCTAGCCCGACAATGCCTGGAAGCAGCTCACGTTACCCAAATCGACATGCTTGTCGTAACCCATCTGCACGCGGATCACGTGGGCGGGGTGCAGGGCGTACTGGATTTCGCGGACCCGGGGACCATTATCTTCTCAACGGGAGCTGACCCCGCCTACAGTAAAGAGACTAGTGCTCTTCCTGACACTGCTCGTCATATACAACAACCGGTGGTTGGAGTCATCGACCATGCCCAACATGATCAAGACCACCCTGTACAACTGCGTTGGGCAGTTTTAAGCGCGGACGGTGAGACGTCGAATGAAAATAACGCGTCAATTGTCTTCTACCTAGAAATATACCGCCATGGAGGGATTACCACCGCACTATTCACCGGTGATCTAGAAGAAGACCTGGCAGCACAGTTAGTGAACGAAGCTCGGATACCGGAAGATATAGATATTTTGAAAGTGTCACACCATGGAGCGAAAAATGGCGGTACTCAATTGATCGAACACACGAGTCCAGGCCTGGCCCTTATTGGCGTGGGCCAGGAGAATACTTATGGCCATCCCCACGAAGAGATACTTGAAGCACTGGGGCCGCGAGTGAGAGTACAGCGCACCGATACGGATGGGACCTTCTCCGTGACGTTCCAGCACAGTCCTGCGCTCGTTGCAGCAGAACGATAGACTCGTCCTTATGGCTGCAACTCGACGCACGAAATCTTCTGGTACCTCCTGGCGCAACGTGACGGTATCACCGCTCATTCTTGTGCAAGGCACCGAAGAGTACATCCATACAGCCGTCACCGAATCGGTGAAAGCCCAACTCAAAATGGACGAGCCCGATACAGAAATCCATCACCTCTCTGCCGCCGAATATCAATCCGGTGAGCTCCAAATGCTTGCTAGCCCCTCCTTATTTGGTGAGAATAAGTTACTCATCTTTGCCGATATGCACAAAATGTCCGACGCTTTTGTGACGGACGGGGTGGCATACATTCAAGACCCGAGCCCGGATGTGACCTTCCTAGGGCTACATGGTGGCGGGACGCGCGGTAAACGCCTGTTGGATGCGATCAAAAAGTCGGGCCAGTATATTGAGGCGAAACCGATCAAGTCCGATCGTGATCGGATCGAGTTTCTGCAAACGGAATTCCGCAGTGCTCGCCGAAAAATCGACGCTGAAGCCCTTCGGACCCTAGCGGATGCTATCGGTCAAGATCTTGGTGAACTCGCAGCGGCCGCAAGCCAATTGATTGCAGATACTGAGGGCACCATTACCGTTGCCATAGTCGAAAAATACTACGGGGGTCGAGTACAAGCGACCGCATTTAAAGTGGCGGACGCTGCTCTCGACGGCCAACTCGGTGCCGCCGTAGCGCTCCTACGTCATGCCCTGGCAACCGGTGTCCAGCCGGTTGCTATCAGTGCATCCTTTGCCTTGAAGGCACGACAGGTTGCTCGAATCATCGATGCAAAACTGCCCGCAGGACAAATCGCTTCAGCGCTTGGTATGGCGCCCTGGCAGGCACAACGAGTCACCGCCACGGCCCGACATTGGACCCCCGTCAATATCGCTGGAGCAATCGAGCTCATAGCCAGAGCTGATGCCGAGGCCAAAGGGCAAGCACGCGACG
>CAZAAP010000147.1:0-4530 GCA_964482935.1 uncultured Enteractinococcus sp. | reverse complement strand
CAGACCCCTATCCTCGCCACGACGGCAACCGCAAATCAGCGCGTGGTCGATGATGTCCTCGAACAGTTAGGTCAGGATGTGTTTCTCACGCGCGGTCCGCTAGCCCGCTCCTCCCTGCAGCTATCCGTCCTGCCGGTGACCGATTCACCCACGCGCATCGGGTGGCTGATCGAACACCTCAACGATTTTGAATCCTCCGGGATTATTTACACGCTCACGGTCGCCGCAGCAGAAGATATTGCCCAAGCCTTACAGGCGGCTGGTCATAACGTGGCCGCCTATACCGGGGCCACACCGACCGAGGAGCGCGCCGAACTCGAGTCAGCACTTAAAGACAACCGCGTCAAAGCGCTGATTGCGACCTCAGCTCTAGGCATGGGGTTTGATAAACCAGACCTTGGTTTCGTGGTGCACTTCGGGGCGCCGTCGTCCCCGGTGTCGTACTACCAGCACATTGGACGAGCAGGACGCGGCACCGAACATGCCGAAGCGGTCTTATTGCCCGGCTACGAGGATCAGCGGATCTGGGAGTACTTCGCTACGGCTTCGATGCCGGATGAAGACACAGCCCATGCAGTCCTTCAAGCAGCAGCGACCCCGCTGTCCGTACCCGCCCTAGCGGCCCGCGTTGATCTAACACCGTCCCGACTCGAACTGCTGCTCAAGATCCTGGCTGTAGAGGATGCGATGATCCGAACCAAAGGTGGCTGGCAAGCCACCGGGAAGCCGTGGCACTATGACGCCGAGCGGTACGCCAACGTCGCCGCCCAGCGCGTGACAGAACAAGACCTGATGCTGAACTATCAACAGACCGAGCAGTGTCGGATGCAGTTTCTCTCCGAGACCCTGGACGACCCCTATGCGGCACCTTGCGGGCGTTGCGACAACTGCACCGGACACCACCCCGATATGACCATTGGCGCCGAGGCTCGCAGCTACGCAGACCGGGTACTGTCACGGCCAGGCGTTGAACTCGCCCCGCGACGGATGTGGCCCACCGGATTGAATAACCTAGGGATGAATCTAAAGGGCAAGATTCGATTGCAGGCCGAACCGGGACGTGCCCTCGCGCGAATGACCGATCTGGGTTGGGGACCTACATTGCGCCAGCTCCAGGACCCCGACACCGAAGACGGACCGGTTAGCGAGTCGCTTATCCAAGCAGTTGTTGAGGTGTTAGCGGACTGGAAATGGGCGCAACGTCCCATTGCGGTGGTCGCCATGCCGTCGGTGCATCGCCCTCAACTGGTCGGGTCATTTGCCGAGCGGATCGCCACAATCGGACAGATGCGATACTTGGGGCAATTGGACTGGAACGGGCCGGTGGCCAGCCCAGCGGCAAATAGCGCATTTCGCTTAGCCCAGGTGCTCGATCGGTATACAGTGCCGGATGCGATCCGGCAGGCGTTGGCCAGCGCGCCAGAGACCGGACCGGTCCTTTTAGTCGATGATTTTGCCAATACGAAGTGGTCTTTGACCGTCGCGGCCGTACGGCTTCGGGAAGCTGGCGCCCACGGGGTCCTGCCGCTGACGCTGGGAACGAGCTAAGAACGAATAATGCCCAACACGGTCTCGCGCAGCCATTCCATAGTGGCGATATCGGGAGCTTCGGCGTTGAAGCGTAGCAGCGGTTCGGTATTCGACGGACGAATGTTGAACCACCAAGATCCGTCAGCGGCCTCAACGGTAGTGCCATCCATCGTGGAAATATCCGTGGCCATCCCGGGTTGAAATTCCGCCAGGACTTTAGCAATAGTTGCCGTCTGGTCGGCCACCTGAGAATTAATCTCCCCGGATGCGACGTACGGCGAATACTGGTGCGCAAGCTCTGAGGCCGGGACCTGAGTGACTCCGAGCATCGCGAGGACATGCATCGCAGCGAGCATGCCGGTGTCGGCGTTGAAGAAATCCCGGAAGTAATAGTGCGCCGAATGCTCGCCACCAAACACTGCGCCGTGCTCGGCCATATACGCCTTGATGAACGAGTGCCCGACGCGGGTCTTAATGGCTCGGCCACCGGCTGCCTCGACCACTTCGGGGACCACCTTGGAGGTGATGAGGTTGTAGATGATCACCGGGGTGGTCTCTCCGGCGTTCTGCGCTCGGGCGATTTCGCGGACGGCAACCATTGCGGTAATCGCCGACGGCGAGATGGGCTCACCGGTTTCATCAACCACGAAGCACCGGTCGGCGTCCCCGTCAAAGGCCAAACCAAGATCGGCGTCATGCTCACGGACCGCAGCCTGCAAGTCTACGAGATTTTCGGGTTCGATCGGGTTGGCAGGATGGTTCGGGAACGTCCCATCCAGGTCGAAATACAGGGGGATGATCTCAATGGGCAGCGCGTCGAGCACCTGATTGCCCAGCACCGCAGGTGTTGTATAACCGGCCATCCCATTGCCAGCATCCACCACGATTTTCAGTGGGCGGATCGATGACAAGTCCACCAGTGTGCGCAAATACCGTGCGTAATCGGCCAAGGTATCGCGCTGGACGACGCTTCCAGGATGCGCAGCGGCTTGCACGTATCCGGCATGAAGGTACCCCTGTGCCAGCCGTTGAATATCTGCCAGTCCCGTATCAGCCGAGATCGGCACTGCACCGGCCCTGGTCATTTTGATGCCGTTATACCCGGCCGGGTTATGCGAAGCCGTAAATACCACACCAGGAGCTCCCAGAACACCCGAGGCGTGGTAGAGCATGTCCGTAGAGATCAACCCCAACTGCACGACGTCGGCGCCGGCTGCGGTTGCTCCGCGGGTAAAAGCTGCCACGTATTCTTCCGAGGATGGACGCATATCACCACCGACCAGAACTTCGGTTGCGCCAGTTACTTCGACGAACGCGAAGCCCACGGCTAGCGCCACGTCAGCGTTGATTGTGGTGTCTTCAATGCCTCGAACATCGTAGGCTTTGAAACTTTCGGATAGGTCCAGTGCGGGCTGATCAAAAGCAATGTTCACAATTGCCGAGTCTATCCCGAAACCCCGACCAGATGAGAAACCTGGCACGGCATCAGCCGTGATGCACAATAGAAAGGACGCGAAGCAGAAAGGTCGTATTCGATGCACCCGCCGATCACTCCCGATGCGCATACCGGGCAGCTGTGGATGGGACATGCCCCAAGAACAGCAGGGTTTCGGCGGTTAATGACAGGACTGTTCTTCGCCGGGGTCGCGACCTTTGCGCAGCTGTATTCACCCCAGGGCCTGCTGCCGTTGATTACGTCCGATATGCAGGTGAGTGCTGATCAGGCCGCCTTGTTGATTTCAGCATCGACCATCGGGCTCGCGCTGGCCGTCATTCCGTGGTCATTTGTGGGCGATCGTTTGGGTCGGAAACCCGCCATGATGATCTCGATCATCGCCGCATGCGTGTTTGGTATTGGCGCGACACTGGCGCCGACATTCGGGCTGATCCTGACGTTTCGGGTGCTTGAAGGCGTCGCTCTGGGCGGGGTCCCAGCATTGGCCATGGCGTACCTCAACGAGGAAGTCCATCCGGCGGCTGCCGGCCAGTCGGCAGGCACCTTTATTGCCGGGACCGTTATTGGTGGCCTGCTAGGACGAATCGTTGCGGCTCCGCTAGGGGAGTGGTACCACTGGCGGATCGGTATGGGCGTGGTGTTGGTGCTAGCCATCGCGTCAGCCGTATGCTTTTTGCTCTTGACTCCCACCGCGCGAAAATTCGAACCGACGACCACCTCATGGCGTCAAGCGATTCGGTCCATTACCACCAACCTGCGCTCTGCGGTACTGGTCGTGATGTACTGCCAGGGCATGCTGCTGATGGGTGGATTTGTGGCCGTATACAATTTCTTAGGGTTCTACCTCCTCGATGATCCATTCAACCTGCCGGTAGCAGTGGTGTCGCTGGTTTTCTTGGCCTACCTGATGGGCGCCGTCACCTCACCGTGGGCGGGACGCATGGCCGCGAAATATCGGCCCTCGGTTGTGCTCATGGCACTGACTACCACAATGATCTTGGCGATCTTGTTGACTCTGGTACCTACTGTGTGGGTGGTACTGCTTGGAGTGTTGCTCTTTACAGGTGCCTTCTTCGGGGCGCATTCGGTGGCATCCGGCTGGGCCGGAGCCGCAGCCGAAGGAGGTCGCGCCCAGTCCACGTCGTTGTATAACCTGTGTTACTACACCGGATCCTCACTCTTTGGCTGGTTGGGCGGGATTTTCCTAACGAATTTCGGGTGGGCAGGCACTGCCCTGATGACCGTTGGGCTCACGCTATTGGCGCTAGCCGCTACCGCATTGTTGTACGTTTTTGTTGTCCGACCGCGAATTAATGCGGCCTGTGAGCCGAACTCGTCTCACAGGTAGCGACTTGACAGTACAATGGGCGGCATGGAGTTCATTATCCCACTGCTGTTGCTTGCGGTCTCAGCGCTTTTAGTGTGGGGCATTATTGCCTTTTTGGGTCGGTCCTCGGGGCTGGCCAATAACACCGACGCGAAACCAACTGCGAGCCCCCGGGGCAAATCACCTGCACTGTTTGACCGGATGTCTGAAGAAGGTG
>CAZAAP010000146.1:0-4581 GCA_964482935.1 uncultured Enteractinococcus sp. | reverse complement strand
CCATCCAAAGGCACCGGCGGTCAAGGTCGTCGAAAATTAGCAGGCAAAGGGCCAACCCCCAAAGCCTCCGACCGGACATGGCATAAAAGCTATCGTCCACCGGCGCCCAAGAAAAAATCAGAACACACAACCGATGCCGTAGCCGGCCGCAACCCTGTGGTCGAGGCGCTTGAAGCGCAAGTGCCCGCCAGCACTCTATATGTTGCTGCCGGGGTGGAAATGGATGACCGCATTCGGAAATCCGTGCGCCTCGCCGCAGACCGTGGCATCCCGGTCTTGGAAGCTACCGAGCCGCAGCTGGCGCGCATTACCGATAACGCCCGGCACCAGGGCATCGCCCTGCAGGTCCCACCGTATGAATACGAAAACGGTATCGACCTTGTAGTAGAGCTCATGGACGAATGGGAAAGAGGGTATCGACGTAACCCACCATTAGTGGTCGCGTTGGATTCCATCACAGATCCTCATAACCTGGGCGCCATCCTACGGTCGGCCTCAGCCTTCAACGCCGACGCCGTGGTCATCCCATCGCGGCGGTCCGTAGGCGTGACTTCCACGGTGTGGAAGACTTCCGCCGGTGCGGCCGCTCGCGTGCCCGTCGGACAGGTCAGCAACCTAAATAACGCCCTGACCGAATACAAAAAAGCTGGAATGTTTACCATCGGGCTCGACGGCGATGGTGATCAGCCCCTGCCCGGACTGCCACTAGCCACCGAACCACTATGCGTTGTGATTGGTTCGGAAGGCACCGGCCTCTCCCGGTTAGTGTCGGAAAATGTCGACCAGATTGTGTCAATTCCTATCGCTTCTGAGTTGGAATCCTTGAATGCTTCGCTGGCTGCAGGCATCACTCTGTACGAAATCGCTCGACTTCGGCATAATAAAGACTGAGCTCACATAGTGTTATGTGAGACACAATGCATCACTCACATCAGTACAGAGTTGGAGTAAGAATGAAAAAGACTACCCTGTTGAAAACAGCGGCGAGCGCTGCGGCCATGGGTCTACTGCTCACGGCGTGCGGTTCAGACAACGGTGGGGAGGGTGGTGACGAGGCCGGAGGCGAAACCTATCAGGTTGCCATCGCTCAATACGTCTCGCACCCCTCATTGGATGCGACCGCTCAGGGCATCAAGGATGTTCTCGAAGAATCTGAGCATAACTTCGAGATCGAAGAGCAGAACGCCCAGGCCGACCAGGCCACTATGAATAACATCGTGGGTGGTTTTGCCGGGGATGACAACCTCGATGCAGTGCTGCCAATTGCCACTCCGGTTGCGATCGCTGCAGCCACCACGATCACCGATACTCCGATTGTTTTCTCTGCGGTCACCGATCCTGTCGACGCCGAACTGGTAGCCGACTGGGATACCCCTGGAGAAAACATCACCGGTATCTCCGATATGAACCCGGTAGATCAACAGCTTCAACTCATTCTTGACGTTGTTGAGGATGCTGAAGTTATCGGTATTCCATATTCATCTGCCGAATCCAACTCTGTGGTCCAAGTTGAAGCCGCGAAAACCGCAGCCGAAGACCTAGGCGTGGAGATTCAAGAAGTCGCGGTGACCAACACATCCGAAGTTGCCCAAGGTGTCGAATCCTTCAATAACGTCGACGCGATCTACGTACCAACTGATAACACCGTTGTATCTGGTCTTGAAACCGTCATTTCCTACGGTGTCGATAACCAAATCCCAGTGTTTGCAGCTGAATCAGATTCCGTAGAGCGCGGTACCGTTGGAACCTACGGGCTGAACTACTATGAGCACGGTCGCCAAGCTGGCGAAATGGTACTGGCACTGGTCACTGGTGAAGCAGAACTTGCCGACACACCACCAGCTCGCGCCGACGAAGCTGCTTTGGAATACACCTTCAATCTTGAAGCAGCCGAGCAGATGGGCGTAGAAATCCCACAGGACCTCCTCGATCAAGCCAATGTGACCGGCGAGGATGATGCTACAGAGGGCGAAGCGACACCTGAGCAAGACACTGAGACAGCAGAGTCCGGCGAATAATTCGCGCTGGGTTCAATAACTTGTAAAAATGTAAACGGGCCTGGGCGAGTACTTGACTGCCCGGGCCCGTTTATCTCATTGACGAAAGGTAGCCCCGGACTGCTATGACCGTGACACTAGAACTCGGTCTCATATACGCCATCATGGCCCTCGGCGTGTATTTGACCTTCCGCATTCTGAATTTTCCTGACCTGACGGTTGATCAGTCATTTACCACGGGTGCGGCGACGGCTGCGATATTGATGGTCAACTATGACCTCAGTCCCGTCCTCGCATTGTTAGCAGCCTTCATCGCGGGTTCACTCGCCGGTATCGTGACAGGTCTGCTGCATGCAAAGGGTGGAATTAACCCGCTACTTGCCGGTATTTTGACGATGCTGGCGCTGTATTCAATCAACCTGCGCATCATGGGGAACCGTGCGAACGTCCCACTCCTCGGAAACGACACGATCTACACATGGTTCAGTACCAACGGCATTACCGGCTGGGTGCTGATCTTCGTGTTGGCGATTATTGTCTTACTCATCAAGCTTCTCCTGGACTGGTTTCTTGGTACGGATATGGGTTTGGGATTGCAAGCCACCGGAGACAACGAAGAGATGGTGCGCTCGCTCGGCGTCTCTACAGACACGATGAAGATCGTAGGGCTTGCAGTATCTAACGGGCTCGTCGGAATGGCGGGTGCCTTTATTGCACAAAAACAAGGCTCATCCGATATCTCGATGGGTATTGGTCTGATCCTGGTGGGCTTGGCTTCGGTTATCTTGGGACAAGCGCTTTTCAATAACCGCTTTGTCACGCGATTTGCTGACACACCACCGGGCCGTCTGCTGTTTGGAACACGAAACCGAGAAGTCCTGATCGCGACCACCGCGGTCATCTTCGGTTCGATCATCTACCGCGCAGCGGTCCAAGGCGCCTTGGCAATCGGTTTCAACCCGAACGATATGCGTCTGATTTCCGCCATTATCGTGGTACTAGCACTGCTCTTACCACGATGGCGCGTCGGGACAAAACAAAAATCAAAGCAAACTCCCGTTACCAAACCCGCCTTCCAGGAGACCACCGATGCTAAAGCTTAGGAACATCAATAAGACCTTCTTCCCGAACTCCATCAACGAACGGGTGGCCTTATCGGATATCAACCTAGAGCTAGCCGACGGTGACTTTGTCACCGTAATCGGTTCCAATGGTGCTGGTAAATCAACCGTACTGAACACTGTGGCTGGCAAAGTTTCACCCGATACCGGCGTTGTGGAAATTTCCGGGCGCAACGTCACCCGGATGAAAGATTTCAAACGTGCCAAATATGTGGGGCGAGTTTTCCAAGATCCTATGGCCGGTACCTCGCCAGATCTCACGATTGAGCAGAATATGGCTTTAGCAGAACGTCGAGGTCTTCGACGCGGGCTAGCTTTCGGAATCACCAAAACAAAACGACAGCGCTTTGCAGAAGCGCTAGAGGTTCTAGAACTTGGGCTGGAAAAACGTCTCAGCGCAAAAGTGGGGTTGCTATCTGGCGGACAGCGTCAGGCACTGTCGTTGCTTATGGCAACATTTTCAAATCCGAAAATCTTGCTATTGGACGAACATACCGCCGCCCTCGATCCGGAACGTGCGCGTCTGGTTACCCATCTGACCGAAAAGGTGGTCTCCGAACAACAACTGACAACTTTGATGGTCACTCACAATATGAGTCAGGCTCTTCAAGTGGGTAACCGGTTGATCATGATGCACGAGGGGCAAATCATCCTCGATGTCGCAGGAAAAGATAAATCAGCAATGACCGTCGAAGGTCTGCTGGCACAGTTTGCCAATATGAAAAACGCCGATGTTTCCGACAGGACGCTATTGCAGTAGCTGCGTACAAGCCATAACGCGGGTGGGATCTCCAAAGATCCCACCCGCGTTGCTTTTAACCGGGCACCCAGCTTCGAGCTTGAGGATGCCCGGTTATTTTAAGTAGTTTTCAGAGACCTCGATCACAAGAGTCAGGGCATTTGATGATGAAAAGGTTAATATCGGGTGTATAAATGCTAAATAACATGATAAAACGACTGAGGAGGCAGGGTTTCCTCCGGTTTTGCATTCGGATTCGACCTGTGTATAGTTATCTCTCGTGCCCAGGGCAGACCGGAGACGGGAAGCGCTGAGACACAGAAGTTCTTTTTAGAAAAATACATACAACGATTCCAAGATCGAAAGCGATTTGACAAGCTCGAATCACCTTGTGATAAGCTGTTGATTCGGTTCGAAAACGAGCCAGATGTTGCTTCGAAATTCATATCTAGAGAATCTTCTGATCACCTTCTACTCACTTCTAAAGTGATTGAAAAAGGCGGTTGGTTCACGAGAGTGGCCAGCTGACCGTGTGACGGAGATAACCTCGATTCGAATTGACATTCAGGTCAGTCAGTCTGATAGAGTGTTCTTCTGTTGCCCAGAGCGTTTAGCTCCTGGTAACGAAGAGTTTACTTCCAGGATGACGATTTGACATGTTGTTCAACATCGTTTAGTGTTGTGTTTTGCGCCGGTTTGGTGTGGTTCATGATGGTTTGGTTGT
>CAZAAP010000145.1:0-4599 GCA_964482935.1 uncultured Enteractinococcus sp. | reverse complement strand
GTGTCTGTGCCCTGAGTATTTTCAGCCATGGCCACCATTGTTTCATATTCTGTGCGCCGTGCTGGCCTCTGACATCGCCGCAAGCATCGATATTTCGCCGACCCTGTTTTAGTGTTGATCACATGACTGCTGAACAGCCTGCTGCCCTGGTCACCGGTGCGACCTCCGGCATCGGCCGAGCCACTGCGATGAAGCTCGTCTTTGATGGATGGAAAGTCTTTGCTGCTGGGCGCCGCATGAAAAACCTCCAGAGCTTAGCACGCGATTGTGAACGCTTAACAGGCAGACTTATCTCGGTGGCCACCGACGTGACCGATGATGCCTCGGTGCAAGCCCTGTATAACTCGATTGAAGCCCAAGGCGGCGTCGATACCATCTTGAACATTGCCGGTGGTGCCATGGGCGCTGAACCGATCGCTGAGGCAGATGTCGCTGATTGGAAGTGGATGATCGAAACGAACGTGCTCGGTTCGCTGCGCGTTATCCGAACCTTCCTGCCCATGCTGCGCTCCCATGGAGAAGGCACCATTCTCAATCTCACCTCAACCGCCGGGATTGTCACCTATGAAGGCGGTGCTGGCTACAACGCCGCTAAATTTGGACAGCACGCTTTGACCGGAGCGTTACGACTCGAAGAAGCCGAACATAATATCCGCGTGATCGAAGTCCTTCCTGGTCTCGTCAAAACAGATGAATTTGCGCTCAATCGGATGCGCGGCGACGTCGATAAAGCAGCCGATGTCTACGCAGGGGTCGATAAGCCCCTGACCGCTGAGGATGTTGCCGATGTGTGTGCCTACGCGGTGAATTTGCCCCATCACATCAACCTAGATGAAATCGTGATGCGTCCGGTCAAACAGGCCGCCCAGCACAAGCTGATTCGCGACGCAGAATCGCCCGCGTAATCGTCTATCGCCTGTGGGCAAAATTGGCAGTTGTAGCGGATTTCACGCTGCGAAATATGTTGTAGGATGGTTGCGATTGCGCAGTGATCCGACCATCATCGGGGAGCGCTTCGGAAGAACGGCACGAGCTCAGTAGAACCGAACGGGTCAGCCCGATATAGCTGCAATAAGCGATCTTGGGTTTCCAAGATAAGCAGGGTGGTACCGCGTCGTAAGGCGTCCTTGCACTGTGTATGTACACGTGACATTACGAACGTCGATGCAAGGAAGGTAACTGTGTACCCTCTGGCAAGTTCCCATGATCAATGGGTTCAAAACGGTTCCACACCGTCCACCCCAAATCTGCCCGCCATTGAAGAGCTGATCTTGAAATATTGGGATGAGGACGGCACCTTCCAAGCATCCATTGATAACCGTCCGGCAAAAGTCGACGGCGAAAATAATGAATTCGTGTTCTACGACGGACCGCCATTTGCAAACGGCCTGCCACACTATGGGCACTTGCTGACCAGTTACGTCAAAGACCTGGTAGCTCGTTACCAGACTCAACAAGGACGCCGCGTCGAACGCCGTTTCGGCTGGGACACTCACGGATTACCGGCCGAACTGGAAGCCATGAAACAACTCGGCATGACCGACAAAGCCGAGATTGAAGAAATGGGTATCGACAAATTCAACGATGCCTGTCGTACATCGGTGCTGGAATACACTCAGGAGTGGGAAGAATACATCAACCGCATGGGCCGCTGGGTTGATTTCGAAAACGACTACAAAACCCTGAACCCATCATTTATGGAATCCGTCATCTGGGCCTTCAAAACCCTGTATGACCAAGACCTCACCTACCGTGGTTTCCGTGTACTGCCATACTGCTGGAACGACGAAACCCCGTTGTCCAACCACGAACTGCGCATGGACGACGACGTCTATAAAATGCGGCAAGACCCCTCGGTTACCGTTCAGTTTAAAGTCACCGGTCTGCCATCCAACCCCGAACTCATCCCAGCAGGCGGCGTCACCCCTGAGGTGGCTGAAGCACTGACCGGAGTTGGAGTGCTGGCCTGGACCACCACTCCGTGGACGCTGCCCACAAACTTCTCGGTCGCTGCTGGCCCAGACATCGAATACGCCGTCGTGCCTGTAGTCGCCGCAGAAGTTGATAGCTTTGGCGCAGAGACAGTCCTCCTGGCCACCGATCGCGTCCGGGCCCACGCCAAAATGCTCGGCTACGAGGATGGCGACGCTGCTGCTGCAGCAATCGAAGCCACCTACACCGGTCGTCAGCTTGCTGGGTTGGCCTATGAGCCGCTGTTTACCTATTTTGTCGATGCCGAAACTTACGGCACCGAAAACGCCTTTCGGATTCTGGTTGACGACTATGTCTCGACCGAAGACGGCACCGGATTAGTCCACCAGGCGCCGGCCTATGGTGAAGAAGACCAGCGAGTCAACGAAGCCCACGGCATCCCGGTCGTCCTTTCAGTCGATGAAGGCGCAAAGTTCCTGCCGCTGTTTGCCGATGAAAACGTTGGTGGCGGGGCACTGCAGGACATCGCTGGCGTCCAGGTCTTCGAGGCCAACCGCTCGATCATCCGTGCCTTACGTGCCCAGGGCGCACTGCTGGGTGAACAGTCTTATGAGCACTCCTATCCGCACTGCTGGCGCTGCCGCACCCCGCTGATCTATCGGGCGATCACGTCCTGGTATGTCAAAGTTACCGACTTCAAAGACGATATGCTGCGTCATAACGAAGACATCAACTGGATCCCGGGCAACGTCAAATACGGTCAGTTTGGTAAATGGCTAGAAAACGCTCGCGACTGGTCGATCTCGCGCAACCGCTACTGGGGCTCACCCATCCCAGTGTGGGAATCCGATGACCCGAACTACCCGCGCATCGAAGTCTATGGCTCACTTGCCGAAATCGAAGAGGCCTTCGGTCAGCTCCCACGCAACGCCGAGGGTGAAATCGATCTGCACCGCCCATGGATCGATGAACTCGTCCGCCCGAATCCAGATGACCCAACCGGTAACTCTATGATGCGCCGCGTGGAAGACGTGTTGGACGTATGGTTCGACTCCGGGTCCATGCCGTATGCCCAGGTGCACTATCCGATGAAGAACAAGGATTGGTTCGACACCCACAATCCGGCCGACTTCATCGTAGAATACATCGGTCAGACCCGCGGCTGGTTCTACACGATGCACGTGTTAGGCACCGCGTTGTTTGATCGCCCTGCCTTCAAAAACGTGATCTCCCACGGTATCGTGTTGGGATCCGACGGCAACAAAATGTCCAAGTCGCTGCAGAACTACCCGGATGTCAACGAAGTGCTCGACCGTGATGGCTCAGATGCGATGCGCTGGTTTTTGATGGCCTCACCCATCCTGCGCGGCGGCAATCTGATCGTCACCGAAGAAGGCATCCGCGAAGCAGCCCGCCAGGCCATCCTGCCGGCCTGGAACGTGTGGCACTTCTTTAGTCTGTACGCCAACTCGGCCACCGCTAACGGTAACCGCCCCGAAGGCTATCAGGCGCAGTTCCGGTATGAATCCACCGATCCGCTGGATCAGTACATCCTGGCGGCCACCGGCACCATGTTGCGCGAGGTGAAAGGCTCGCTGGATGACTACAACGTCTCCGGTGCAACCGAAACCATCCGCAGCTACATGGAAACCATGACCAACTGGTACATCCGACGGTCACGCCAACGGTTCTTCGCCGAAGACTCACAAGCCCTAGACACCCTGTACACGGTGCTCGAAGCATTCGTGCGTGCAGCTGCACCGTTGATGCCCATGGTCGCCGAGGAAATCTGGCGCGGACTGACCGGTGGCCGCTCGGTGCACCTAACCGACTATCCGGACCCCGATCTCTTCCCCTCCGGTCCGGCCGCCAAGCAACTCCAAGACACCATGGAATTGGTGCGCACGATCGCATCCTCAGCGTCGTCGCTGCGGAAAGGCGCCAACCGCCGCGTCCGCCTGCCGCTGTCCGAGCTGACCGTCGTCGTCCCAGACATCGAGCGCTTTACCCAAGAATTCACCGATATCCTGGCCGATGAGCTCAACCTCAAAAACATCAAACTCGTTGACGTGGCCAAGACCTCAGCCGAAGACTTCGGAATTTCCCAGCAGCTGACCGTCAACGCTCGCGAAGCCGGGCCGCGCTTGGGCAAGGATGTTCAAACAGTCATCAAGGCTTCAAAGAGTGATGACTGGAAAGTCACCGATGAGGGAACAGTGGTCGCCGGAGGTATTGCGCTGGAGAGTCACGAATACACGCTCGCCACCGTGGTGGAAGAAGACCCTGACAATCCAGACAGCGCGGTAGCCGTCATCCCGCAGGGCTTTGTCATCCTCAACACCGCTGTGGACGACACGCTGGCTGCTGAAGGCGCCGCCCGCGACGTTATCCGCGCCGTCCAATCGGCACGCCGTGATGCCGACCTGGATGTCTCCGATCGCATTCACACGGTCATTATCGGCGCACAACCGGTCATCGAAGCGATCAGCGCCCACGAAGACCTCATCAGTAACGAAACCCTGTCACTGAAAGTGGTCTTCGAGTCCACCAATGCCGACGATCCACGCGAGTCATTTGCCGATGATGCAACCAAAGCCGTGGAAGTCACCGTCCAGAAAGTCGACGCCTAATGTTTGAAACCGCCGAACAGGTCTATCAACACCTGTT
>CAZAAP010000144.1:0-4715 GCA_964482935.1 uncultured Enteractinococcus sp. | reverse complement strand
CCGTGGGTTGGACCGCACCGACCTCGCTGTTGAATATGTCGGGCGATAAGCCATACTACGAGCCACAAGCTGCACGCTTCCTACCGGGTGGCACCGATGAAGGCGTCTACGCTGCCGGAGGGATCTCCGGTGATGGCACAGTAGAACAATTACGCGATCACGGATCCTCCGTCGGGGCTCGGGCAGCAGCCTACGCACTGTCCCAGCGCAGCCAGAAAATTGCCTCGGCGCCAACGGTAGCTGGTCAAACGTCAGCACCAGCTGAGACCAATCTGCCAGAGATTCAGCCGCTGCCGACCCCACAGCATCCCGAGCTGTTCCGTTCTTCAACCCACGGTTTTGTAGACTATTCGGAGGACATCACCTCGAACGATCTGCAGGCCGCGGTTGCTGAAGGTTATGATTCCGCCGAACTGGTCAAACGTTTCACCACGGTCACCATGGGACCGCTACAGGGCAAGATCGAACTGGTGAACTTTATCGCCGTCGTCGCGGAAGCCACCGGTAAGAGCATTGCTGAAACCGGTACGACTACGTGGCGGCCAATGTATGCACCCGTGACCCTGGGGGCCCTGGCCGGACGTAAGTACGATCCGATCCGTCACTCCTCAATCCAGTCCTGGCATGAAGCCCACGGTGCAGTCCCGATGGTAGCTGGCCAGTGGATTCGTCCCGAACACTATGGGGACCCACAGGCAGAGGTTCGTCGTGTACGCGACGGCGTCGGCATTATTGACGTCTCGCCGTTGGGCAAGATCGATCTGCGCGGCCCAGATGTACCAAAACTGTTGAACTGGTTGTACACCAATAAATGGTCCAAACTGGCTATCGGTAAGGTCCGCTACGGTGTCATGGTCTCAGAAGATGGCGTCGTCATGGACGACGGTGTCACCGCACGCCTTGGTGAGGATCACTACCTGCTGACCACCACATCCGGTGGTGCCGGACGGGTCTGGGACTGGATTGAAGAATGGTTGCAGACCGCTCACCCGGAATGGCAAGTCAACGCGACACCGGTCTCCACGGCATATACCAGTATCAATATCGCCGGCCCACATTCTCGTACCTTACTGTCCCGCTTGACCGATGTGGATCTGTCAGGGGATGCCTTCAAATACATGGAGGTGCGCACCGGAACCGTGGCCGGAGTCGAAGACTCGATTCTGTGGCGCATCGGCTTCACCGGGGAGCTCTCCTACGAGATTCACGTGCCCGCCGCTTACGGCATGCACGTGTGGGAAACCCTCCTAGAAGTTGGCAAGGATCTCGGGGTCGGCCCATTTGGTATCGAAGCACAGCGCATCCTGCGTCTGGAATCCGGTCACCTGATTGTCGGGCAGGATACTGACGGGCTGACTCAGGCGTACAGTGCCGCGCTCGACTGGGCAATCAAACTGGACAAAGAAGACTTTGTGGGCAAACCAGAACTGGTTTGGCAGCAAGAAAACCAGTCCGGTATGCGTCTGGTCGCAGTCCAACCGTCTGAGTCGCATGTGATTCCAGATGAGGCAAGCCAGATCCTGTTCGGTAATGGCACGATCGCCGGACGCATCACGTCCTCGCGGTTCTCCCCCACCATGGGCCGTTCGATCTGTCTAGCACAGGTCGATCAATCCCTGGCCAAACCAGGCACGATGGTCACGATTCGCCAGATCAATGGCTCAACCATCAAAGGCAAGATCATGGACGGACTGACCGCAGTGGATGCTGAAGGCATCCGGTTGGACAACGACAGCCAGCCAGAAGCAGTGGTTGACGTTGGCGAACCGGTCGGTCGTAGCCCCGTACGGGTCGGTCCAGCAAAGGCTATGGTTGCCGGCTGGGAAGTTTCGGCACAACCGGCCTCTGGCCCGATGACTATCCAAGACCAGTCCGTGATGGCCAAGGTCGAAATCCGCAGCGCGTTCAACGGTTCGACGGCAGAAAAACTGCAAACCAGTTTTGGTCGTACCCATCGCAGCCAAGATGGCACCCTGGTGATCGGTTCCGGCCCGGGCCAGTGGCATATCTTTGCCGAACCTGGCTCGCAGCAGACCATGCTCACTGAACTGCAGCAAATGGCCGATAGCGCCAATGAGCTGACCACGGTCGTGGACCTGACCCACGGTCGGGCATTATTCCGGCTCACCGGTACCGAAACAGCCCAGCTCCTCAACAAGTTGTGCTCGATCGAGTTGACCGATGACATTGTGCCCGATGGGTCCGTACTGCGCAGCAGTGTCGCAGGGGTCGTCACCGATATCATTCGCGACGACGTCGACGGCACATTGAGTTATTTGGTGCACTGCGAGCGCTCCTCAGGACAATACCTGTGGGATGCGCTGCTAGATGCCGGTGCGGAGTACCGCCTTGCTGAAGCAGGCTTCGTCAATCCCCGCGTCCAATCACGCGTTGGCTAAGTCAACCTGAAAACACTGCTGGCCCACCCGGAAAACGGGTGGGCCAGCAGTGTTTTGCCATGAAATACTGTGGGCAATTATTCTTCGACGTCGGCAACCGCAAAATCGGCGTCGCGGCGAGTATCAATCGCACCGATCACGCTGCCCTTGTCGTAATCGATTTCTAGAGCCTGCACGGAACCAAACACCGCATCTGCACGTGTCGTCACCTGGGGTTCCCAACCGCGCTGATTCATCAGATCAACTACTTCAGGGCTCGGTTGGCCTTCCAGCGCCAACACACCGTCCTGCAGACTATGGCGTGGCGCATCCACCGCATCCTGGAGCTCAACGTCTTGCAGAGCCCACGGCACCATCACCGCGGCCAGAATATTGGGAATCTGGTGCCCGCCCGGGGTCCCGATACCCATCGTTACCCGGTCCTGGTCGTCTAATACCAACGATGGCGCAGACCAGCTGACGGACTTGCGTCCAGGTTCTGGCTGGTTTGCCGGGGTATCAATGGCTTCGAACCGAGAGAGCTGGTCATTGAGGAAAAACCCACCGACGTATTCAGATTCGGACCCACCCCAGAAACTGGTCAGCGTATTAGTCATCGAAACCGTCAAACCGCTGGAATCCACGACCGTGATGTGCGTGGTATTCCCGGCTTCAATGACCGCGCGCTCGTCAGGGTCGCTGGAGGAATGTGCTGCGGCAGGTTCAGCAACATTTGCGTTGGTCTCGGCGTTGGTGAGTTGCTCCGTCGGGACGTCGACGAAGGCGGGGTCGCCAAAGTATTCAAAGACACTTTGATTCGCAGTCTGCCAGGCCGTGGACAACTGATCAATGTAGTCGGCCGAACCCGGTGCTGAATCAGCGACGCCTAAAGTCTCGGCAATTTGGAACTGCTGCACGATAGCCGCCCCCGGTAGTGGCGGTGCCGCTGAAACGAACTCATAGTCACCAAATACTCCACGAACGGGTGGGGCGTCGGCCGTCTCATAATTGGCTAACGTCTGAGCATCCAGCCCATCGACCTGCGTGAGTTGTTCGGCAATCGAGCCGGTATAAAAATCGTCAGGCCCGGACTCGGCCAGGGTTTTGAGCGTATCGGCCAGTTCGGTCTGCACGAGGGTGTCGCCCGCAGCCAGCGGTTGGCCGCCGTCATGGAAATGCGCCAGTCCCTCGATAGACGCCGGCCCCCAGTCACTGCGCAGCCGCTGGGCTAATAATTCAGTGACCTCAAACCCACCATCAGCCAACTCGATGGCCGGGGCCACTAGGTCTTCCCACGGCAAGCTACCGTGGGCCTCGTGGAGGGTGGCCATGCCTTCGACCATGCCGGGAACGCCCGTGCCAGAATTCGGGATTCTGCCATCTTCGGCGACGACTTCGCGGTAGTCATATCCCACCGGGTCCATGGTCGGCCCGGCCAGCAGCGTCGAGCCGCCCCCGCCGATCCCGGAAGCGTAGGGTTCGACCACACTAATGGCAAACGCGGTGGCGATTGCGGCATCAACCGCATTGCCGCCCTCGTCAAGAATGTGCATGCCCGCCTGCACTGCGTCGGGGTGCGCTGCAGCAACCCCGTGTTGTTCTAATTCCACCGCAGCCTCAGGTGATTCCTCGGGCGTCTGTTCGGTTGGTGACGGGCTCGGCGTCGTCGGACTCGGCGGTGCAGGTGTCGGCGATTCAGGTTCTCCTGCACACCCGGTGACGGTCAGCAGGGATACCAGACTCAAACCGACCAGCGTACGTCCACGAGCAGGTGAGCTCGGGCGGGTCCGCGACATTTGAGGCTCCTTTCCGTTCAGGGCACAGATTTTGCTACCCTAACACGGTGTAAGCTGCCGATTTTCGATCGCACCGGCGTGTTCGGCTCGCTCCAGCCGATCTCCACGACACATCCAGTTAACATGAAGCTAGGACGCTTAGAGTCCTATTCCTGATGACATCCACACGAAACCAGAGTGTCCCTATGAGTCATGCTTCGGCAACCAGTCCCGCAGGGCGCGGTTCGGGCATCTCAAAAAGAGTGCAGGGTCTAGACGCCGCTCGCGCCGTCGCGATCATCGGGATGCTCGCAGTCAATGTGGGGCCCCGCAAAGAAGATCACCAGACCGACCTGGCTTTTTTGATCTACGACCTCCCTCACGGGAGGGCTTCGCTGCTGTTCATGATCCTGGCCGGGGTCGGCATGTCGCTGATGACCAAACGAGCCCGCGAAAACGGTGCCGCCCTACCGTGGCGAACCATCGTGTGGCGGGCGGCGCTGCTCATCGTCAGCGGTCTGGCATTGCAAATGTTGGACCACGATATCAGTGTGATCCTGAC
>CAZAAP010000143.1:0-4736 GCA_964482935.1 uncultured Enteractinococcus sp. | reverse complement strand
ATAATTTCCGCCGTCACACCGTCCAATGCAGGACGCGAGGTCGTGTCATAGACCTTCGTTACATCTTCGAATCGGATCATCTTTTTCCTCGACCGAATCGTTACACGATCCACCGGCGCTTGGTCTTGTCGGGGAAGTAAAAAACACCAGCACTCCAAGACTAATCACGGTTTTATAACAACCGTGGGATCTTCGTGCTGGTGCCGAGGGGTGTGTTGAATTTATTTGTTAACGTTCAAGTAATATGGCTTCGCCCTGGCCACCGCCACCACACAGTCCAATGGCAGCCTTTCCAGTACCCCGTCGCCCTAGCTCTTTGGCGGCAGTCAGGGTCAGACGAGCACCGGATGCTCCTACGGGGTGACCCAGGGCAATCGCACCGCCGTATTGGTTGGTTTGTTCCAGCGGGTAATCACCTAAATCTTTAAGCGATTGGACGATCACTGCTCCGAAAGCTTCGTTGATTTCAATGAAATCTAGCTCCTGGACTTCCCACCCTGTACGTTTGGTCGCAGCGGTGATGGCATTGGATGGCTGGGAGTGCAGTTGCGCGTCATTCGGGCCAGCAACTTGCCCGTAGCCAGCCACGGTGGCCAGGATGTTGAGCCCTTGTTTTTCCGCGTATTCGCGAGCAACGACGACCACTGCAGCTGCACCGTCAGATAGTTGCGAGGAGTTGCCTGCGGTCACACTGCCGTCTGCAGCGAATGCGGCAGGAAGTTTCGCCAGGCTCTCTTCCGTGGTGTCTTCCCGGACGCCTTCATCGGTGTCGAAAATGATCGGCTCACCTCGTCGCTGCGGGATTTCCACCGGGGTGATTTCGTCGGCGCGAACGGTTGCGCCTTGTACGGCTCGCTGGTGCGACAGGGCTGCAACCCGGTCCTGGCTTTGACGATCTAGATTGTGCTTCACGTTGCCTTGTTCGGTGAGCACACCCATTGATACCTTACTGTCCTGGTCAGTTAGTGCGTCATGATCTGTTGCGTCCAACATCGTGACCGCACCGTATTTATGACCGCTTCGCGATCCGGGGATCAAATGCGGTGCATTCGTCATCGATTCCTGTCCCCCGGCGACGACGACGTCGGCATCACCGAGCGCTATCATTCGGGCTGCGTCAATGACTGCGGTGGCACCCGAAAGGCATACCTTATTGATAGTAATGCCGTGCACATCGCGGCGGAGACCAGCTTGCAGGGCAGCTTGTCGCCCCGGGTTTTGGCCCGCCCCTGCTTGGATGACCTGGCCCATGATCACCGTATCGACGGCTTCGGCAGAAACACCGGCGTCTTGGAGCGCACCGCTAATCGCATGCGCACCCAAGTCGATCGCTGAAAGACTACGCAGCGACCCGAGCAGCCGTCCAAATGGGGTACGGGAACCGCCGACAATCACTGCATCGCGTGGTGAAGAGGTAGACAACGTGACTCCTAAAATACTGGCGTGTTGTCCAACACATTCTAACGCAACACCACCCGAAACTGGTCACTTGTACAATGCTAGTCTTCGGCTTTTAGCGCTAGACGATTCACTGAACTAAGCAAAGCTTCCTGAGTATACGACCGGGCCCGTTCAAACCGGGTTTCATCGGTCAACTCAGTCCAATCGTAGGTGTGAGTCACCTCGGTGGTCGAGTCATCAACGGGATATAGTTCCCAACGGAAGAGGTGTCCGCGGGGAGCTTCTCCGCTTGGAGCAGGTTTCCAAGCAATGCGGCGTCCCTCTTCGAACTCAACCACGTGGTTAGTGCGGCTTTGTCCGTTGGTCAACTCCATGATGAACTGTTGATCTGCCCCGGTAATGCGTTGCCCTTCGGGCGCTTTGGCTAAGTTATCGTTGCCGTCCCATTCGGGTTGCCGGGCGGGATCGGCGATGAGTTCGAAAATTGCTGCTGCAGGAGCGTTGATCGTACGAGTAGCGGTGACAATGCGTTGTTCGGTCATGCTTCTAGTGTTCCACCATCAAGCTGACTTGACTAGGTTCGAATGTTATTCGTGCCGGGCCTCGGCACGCCAACGGATGCCCGCTTCAATAAAGTCATTAATTTCACCGTTGAAAACCTTGTCGGGGTTCCCCTCTTCGTGGTGAGTACGGAGATCTTTGACCATCTGGTAGGGGTTGAGCACATATGAGCGCATCTGATCGCCCCATGAGGCCTTGACGTCACCGGCCAGCTCTTTCTTCTTGGCTTCTTCCTCTTCTTTGCGCAACAACAAGAGCCGGGACTTTAACACTCGCATAGCCGCAGCACGGTTCTGAATCTGGGATTTTTCGTTTTGCATCGAAACGACGATCCCGGTTGGGATATGGGTCAACCGCACTGCCGAGTCAGTCGTGTTGACGTGCTGTCCACCCGGACCGGAAGACCGGAAAACGTCGACTCGCAACTCTGTATCGGGGATTTCAATAGAGTCATCAGATTCGATCAGTGGCACCACTTCAACAGCGGCAAACGAAGTGTGACGTCGCCCCTGGTTGTCGAACGGTGAAATGCGCACGAGCCGGTGGGTGCCCGCTTCGACGGACAAAGTACCGTAAGCATAGGGGGCGTTGACCTCAAAAGTTGCTGATTTCAGACCGGCTTCTTCAGCATAAGAAGTATCCATGACTCTGGCCGGATAGCCATTGTGTTCAGCCCATCGCAGGTACATGCGTAACAGCATGTGGGTAAAGTCTGATGCGTCAACCCCGCCAGCTCCGGCCCGAATGGTGACCACTGCCTCGCGCTCGTCATATTCGCCGCTGAGCAGGGTGACGGTTTCAAGCAGACCCAGCGCTTTTTTGATGCTGGCCAATTCGTTGACTGCTTCGGAGCGGAGATCTCCATCGTTAGCTTCTTGTGCCAGTTCGACCATAACCTCCAGGTCACCTATGCGCGCAGCCAGAGAGGTTAGGCGTGCCAGTTCGTTTTCTTTTCGTGATAACGCCGATGTCACTTGTTGTCCGACAGCCGGATCGTTCCAGAGGTCGGGAGCGCTGGCTTCTTGAGAAAGTTCAGCGATGTCGGCACGGATCTGTTCGACGTCAGACACGGCCTCGATGGATTCGAACGTATGGCGCAGGTCTGCGATTTCTGCGGAAAAGTCAATATCAGCCATTATTCTTCAAGGATACGCGAAATAGGAGTCAGGTCATAAACGCAAGGATCATTGCGTGAGCTGCGTTCGCGCCGTGCCTTCTGCTGTGACGACGACGCCGGAGGGCAAGATCCAGTTGACGACGGGAGGGTGTGCGGTGGCGGTCAACTGCACTGTAACGGTAGTGCCACTGGTTACCCGCACTTCCTCCACGCTAAGGCCTGGAAACCGCTGTGCAGCATCAACGTTGCCAAGGTGCTGGTTGACTTGGTCGGCTGCCGTCTTGTTCGTGATGGTCAGCGTTAGCTCCTCCGGATTGGCCAAAGTAAAAGCTGTCGCAGCACTCTGGGCCGCGGAGTCAGCCAGGGACAGCAGTTTTCGATGTTGGAGGGTCACCGACATGATAGCTGCAATCGTGAGCGCAAAAAGTAGGACAATAACCGTCACCCCAACCACGAAGACTGAGGTTTGCCCATCATCGTTGTTACGGTGAGCGCTCATTCGAACTCCCCGATGACGTGATAGCCGGTGGCATTCATGGTTGCGATGCGGGTCGGATTACCTAAGAAGGTGGGGACCAGGGGTAAAGCCACATCGATAGAGACGCGTACGGTAATCTGCGTACCGGGAGCGGTGCATTCAGAATTGCTGCATTGAATGATGGTAGTAGTCGCATTCGGGTCGAGCTGAAAATCGTCGGCGGTTAGTTGAACGGTGCGGATCGCTCGGGCTTCAGCCTGCGCTGTATCGTCACTCAAGCCAACGGTTTTTGCCGCCTGGTCGGCAGCGGCGACCGTTGCGTATCCCGCGGCTTGCAACTGCGAAATAGTAATGAGTAAGTAGATAGCTGGGATGAGCAAAATAACAGACAGGCCGATAAATTCCACCGTAGCCGATCCATGATCATTGCGGCGTGAGGTCATAGGCTTGAGCCGTTGCAGATAGTGGAATGGGCGCGGTAATAAAGCCTAAGAGTGGAAGCTGATGGGTCACCGTTACGCGGATCAATTCACCATTTGATTCTCGTTTGATAGTTACGGCGGCTGATTGTGCGTTCGGGATGCTGTTGCTAAGGAGCGCTGAGGTTCGGTGCCGCCCATCGACGAGGTTACGGTCTGCCAGGGCCGCATAGCGGGCACCAGCTGACGCAGCATCAATCATCGTATTCTTGGTGTGAATGATGACACCCAGCTGTAGAATACTGCCACATAACAAGGTAATTAATGCGATGATCATCGCTGATTCGGCTACGATCGCGCCCGTTTCCGTATCGACCTTCAAATCAACCCCCGGATACGCGGGAGATTGCCTGTTCAAATAAGCCATTGAGCGCTGGACCGGCAATAGCTAAAAGCCCGGCTACCAGGATTGCCGACATGAGTGTGATCATAA
Source organism: uncultured Enteractinococcus sp. (assembly GCA_964482935.1). GTDB lineage: Bacteria > Actinomycetota > Actinomycetes > Actinomycetales > Micrococcaceae > Yaniella. The sequence continues at coordinate 267 of CAZAAP010000143.1, read as the reverse complement.
CCCAGCCGGGTACATCCCCGCGTTCGTTGTCGAGAGGATCGATGACTAAGCGCGAGAGAAAATGGGTAAATAGGTGCATGGTGGATCCCTTCCAGGTTAGAGTCCGATGTTGAGTAGTGAGAGCCCGGGGAAAACTGCGAAAACGACGGTCAAAGGGAGAATGCCGAAGATTAATGGCACCAGCATTGAGATTTCCTTTTTGCCGGCCAGCTCAAGCAATTCACGTTTGGTGAGTTCACGAACATCTTTGGCTTGAGCGTATAAAAC
>CAZAAP010000142.1:0-4774 GCA_964482935.1 uncultured Enteractinococcus sp. | reverse complement strand
ACCGCTCATCGACCGTGGAAGGACACACCTTGATTATTGATATTCACGGGCACTACACAACGGCCCCCGAGCCGCTGGGTGCCTGGCGCGAAGCACAGCTGGCAGCCCTGGACGGCGGGCCACCGCCTGCACCCGAAGGGCCGAAGATTTCGGACGACGAGATCCGTGAATCCATCGAGACCAACCAGCTGCGCCTGATGAATGAGCGCGGCATTGACGTGCAGGTGTTTTCTCCACGAGCATCGTTTATGGCCCATCACGCCGGAGACTTCGACACCTCTGCGGCCTGGTCGCGTCACTGCAACGACCTCATTGGTCGCGTTTCGGAACTCTATCCCGACCGGTTCGTGCCCTCGGCGATGCTGCCGCAATCGCCGGGTGTGGATCCGGCCACGGTCATCAAAGAGCTTGAACGCTGCGTGACCGAACACGACATCGTGGCCGTGAACCTCAACCCGGACCCCTCGGGCGGGCACTGGACCTCCCCACCGCTGACCGATGAACACTGGTTCCCCGTCTATGAAAAACTCATCGAACACGAATTGCCCGTCATGGTACACGTGTCGACGTCGATCAACCCGGCCTTCCACACGACCGGTGCGCACTATCTCAACGCCGACACGACCGCCGTCATGCAGTTGCTTGAAGGTGACCTGTTTGCCACATTCCCCGAACTGAACATGATCATCCCACACGGCGGCGGGGCCGCACCGTATCACTGGGGTCGATTCCGTGGGTTAGGGATGATGCTGGACAAACCACCCATCGAAGACCACCTGCTGAACAACATCTATTTCGACACGTGCGTCTATCACCAGCCCGGCATCGACACGCTGCTGGACGTCATCCCGCACAAAAACATCATGTTCGCCTCGGAAATGATCGGGGCCGTGCGAGTCGAGGATCCCGACACCGGCCATCATTTTGACGACACCGTCCGCTACCTCCAGGCCGCGGACCTTTCCGACGATTCACAACAGGCCATTTTCGAAGACACCGCGCGCGCCGTCCACCCACGACTGGATCGCCGCCTCAAAGCCCAGGGCCGATAGGAGAACCCCTCATGTATGAACTTGGAGTCGTCCACACGAATATCCAGCGCCCCGATCCAGACGACGTCGCCGCGTTGCGTCAGTATGGTACCGCGACCATCCACGAAGCCATGGGCCGTGTCGGCTTGATGCAACCGTATATGCGCCCGGTCTATAAGGGTGCGAAACTGTGCGGGCCCGCGGTGACTGCCCTGCTGCAACCGGGGGATAATTGGATGTTGCACGTCGTCGCCGAACAAATTCGTGACGGTGACGTGGTCGTCGCGGCGTGTACGTCTGCATCCGATGCCGGATTCTTCGGCGACCTGCTGGCCACGTCCTTCCGCGCTCGCGGTGGGACCGGATTAATTATCGACGGCGGGGTCCGTGACGTAGCAGACTTAGAACAGCTGGATTTTCCGGTGTTTGCCAAAACCATCCACGCCCGTGGCACGGTTAAAGAAACGCTCGGCTCGGTGAACGTCCCCGTCACGTGTGCCGGTGCGGTCGTCAATCCCGGCGATGTGGTGGCGGGGGACGCCGACGGCGTCGTGGTCGTACCGCGCGTAAAGGTGGCAGAAGTAGTCGAGGCCGCCACAGCCCGCGAAGCCAAGGAGGCCGGGGTTCGCGCACGCTTAGCCGCAGGCGAGCTGGGGCTTGACGTATACGGCATGCGAGAAAAGCTCGCAGCCAAAGGATTGCAGTACCGATAGTGAGGAACACACCATGGCGGAATTAGAAAACTTTGACCTCGCGCACATCAGCGCCGTAGAAATCTTGACCCCAACTTTTGATCAAAGCCTGTGGTTCTTCAAGGACCTGCTGGCCATGCGCGAAGTCGACCGCATCGGCAACTCGGTCTACTTGCGCTGCTGGGATGAATACGAAACCTACTCGATCAAACTCACCGATGCCGACACCAACGGCGTGGGCCGCACCATGCTGCGCGCGACCAGCCAAGAAGCCTTAGCGCGGCGAGTCGCTGCGATCGAACAAACTGGCCTGGGCAAAGGTTGGCGCGATCCTGAGGTCGGCATTGGTACGTACTATGAATTCGAGGACCCAGACGGCCACGAATTCGGGCTTTACTACGACACCACGCTCTACCAACCCGATGAGCACGATCGTCCAGCCCTAAAGAATCAGGCCTCGCGCTATCCGGGGTACGGGGTCAATGCCCGTCGTTTGGACCACATCAATTACCTGGCCTCCGACGTCAACGCGACGGGCGACTTCTGGGGTCACACCATGAAGTCGCGTGAAACCGAACAGGTCGAACTCGACGCCGGTGGCTATGCCGCCCGTTGGTTCCGGTTCGCACAGAAATCCTACGACGTCGTCTACTCAGATGACTGGACGGGTGAGCGCGGACGCTTCCACCACTTGGCCTTTGCCACCGATACCCGCGAAGACATTCTCAAAGCCGCCGACTTCTTCTTAGAAGAAGGCGTCTATATCGAATACGGACCCTATAAGCACGCGATCAATCAGACCTTCTTCCTCTACGTCTGGGAGCCGGGTGGCAACCGCATTGAGTTCGCCAACGCCGGTGCCCGATTGATCCTCAACCCCGACTGGCCGGTAGTCACCTGGTCGGAGGCTGAACGTGCCAAGGGCCAAGCTTGGGGCATGAAGACGGTCCCAACGTTCCATACCCACGGCACGCCGTATGTGGAAAATCAAGAAGAGATCGACCGGGCTGCCCTGGCAGGCAAGCGCCTTTAAGTGCCACGACGGCATGATGCTTCCGGGCTGGTTCGCATTGCGGGCCAGCCCGTTTGCGTTGCAACGAACCGGTCGCTCGTTGCACCGCCCGAGTTGATGCTTATGCCGAAGTTTCCTGGCCGGTGCGGAAGATAAACGTCATTTCCGGTCCCAGCTTGACGACCGGGGCAAGCATCTCATGGCCGTGCTTGGCGGCCTCTTCAGGAACAGCCCGGTAAGCTTGCGGACAATCGGCGAGCACTTCGACGACTTTGCCTAACGGCAAGGTGCCCAAGACATCCAGGGTGTGCATTAGGGGATAGGGACACGGTTCGCCTCGCAGATCTAGGCGATAATCGATTTTTAATGCTGTTTCATTTGTTGACTTGTGCTCGATGGTCATGAAGTCTTCTCCTCTTCATCATGCACGGCGACTAGACGGGTAGCTTCCAATGGTTCAAGTGCTGGAGGTGTCCGGTCACCTGCAGTAGTAGTGGCTGCGCGGTCTGTGCTCGGGGTGTAGCGGAAGCGCCGTTCTCGGCGCACCATGGCGTAGTACCACAGCGCAAGCACGAGCAGTGTGGCCAGCAGCGCCCCCTGAGGCGTCAGCACTTCAAGCAGGTTAATCTTGGGCGCTCCCTCGACGAGGGCAGCATTGATACCCCAGTGGTCCCACCCATAGGCAAGGAGGGTCGCCCCGATGATATTGCCCACGAAGACCAGACCATAATGCACCTGCCCCTCCATCACGCGATACATCATGCCAGTTTCACAACCGCCGGCGATCACGATGCCCAGACCGAATAGTAATCCCCCGATTGCCGTGCCCAGGCTGGCTTCAAAGATGATGGGGGTAGATCCTAGACCGATGACGAAATACGTGGCGATAGTGGCCGCCGCGAGACCGATTACCAACGCTTTGCCCAGTGCAGCACGCCCGGTCAGCCATAGGTCACGGAAGGCAGAGGTAAAGCAGATTTGACCTCGTTGGATGAGCACTCCGAAGATCACGCCGAACCCAGCTGCGGTAGCCAAGAGCCATTGCCCGGCTACGAGGTACCCCACCACAACCACACACATCACCGCGGTGACGATCAGACCGAGTGTGCGTTGTCGAGCGATATTGGGAATCGGGGTGTTGCGAACCTGATCGGCAGGCCCAAGCTTTGTAACTCGAAACGATCCACGCCACCAGGGTATTTGGACGAGCCGGGTACCAACGAGGGTACCGAGCGCCGTCATCGCGGTAAATATCCAGGCGTGAAACGAGAATTGGGGTATCCCGGTGAACATCGCAGCTAGGTTGCAACCTAAAGCTAGGCGGGCCCCGAAACCAGCAATCACACCACCGATCAGGCCTTGCACCATTCGCCTTTTCAGGGGTGGCACGCGCCATTTGAAATCACCGACGAGCAGCGCAGCCGCAAGTGCACCGCCGAGCATGCCGATCACGATCCACCCGTCAGCACGCTCTATAGGCGAACCCTCTAGACCGAGTTTCTGAAAGTATTCCCACCCTGTCGGATCGACCCCGACCAGCTGTAAGGCCTGGCCACCAAGACGAGTGAACTCGCCCGTGACTGCCCAGATCGTGCCTGCCGCTGCAAAATAAGCGGCGCTGAGGACGCCTAAAGCAATAAACACCGGGATGGGATGGAAAGGAACTTTTGGATCCCAACGCGGACGAGTTCGCTGCGAACCTGACACAACTGACCTTCTTTCATGACCGAGGCAAAGCTACCTTGGTCAGTGTATCGGCAGCGAAGTGTCTGTGATCACAGGACACCCAGATTGATCCGATAATGCCACTGTCCGCCTGAATATCGTGACGCGAAAGACCCGACCGTGACCAGGTGGGCCCCGCAGGTTTATCGATGAAAACTAGACCGACTCCGGCCACTATGGGTAATTTTTACAATCGTTGCGAACAGCAATAGTTTCAGGCAGAATGAAATCAATATGATAGCGCTCACAGTAGAATTTATCCAAGGAGTGAGATGACAAACCACGGTATTGGCGATTGGATTGAACGTCGCCAG
>CAZAAP010000141.1:0-4807 GCA_964482935.1 uncultured Enteractinococcus sp. | reverse complement strand
ACGGTCACGCCTAGGCGATGACCGGTGGCTCCCACTCGCCGGTTACCAAATAGGCAATTTTGCGGCTAATCGACACCGCGTGGTCGCCGAAGCGTTCCAGCCGCATGGTCAATAGAGTGAGGTCTTGAGCCTGTGGGGCGGTGAGATCCCAAACGTTGTCGGTGACGTTGTTCATGATCTGAGAGTGCAAGATGTCGACGTCATTATTGAGCTTGACGATTTCCCGGCCTTCGGACAGATCGTAGCTGGTCATCAACCGTTGTAAGTGCTCACCCACCGTCACGGTCAGCTCAGCCATCTCGGCCACCTCCGGGCGGCTCGGGTCCGGTATGACGGAATTGGGATCCCGCAGGCGAACCAGGGCCGCCACGTGACGTGCCAGGTCACCCATTCGTTCCATGGAGGACGACACACGAAGCGCAGCAACGAGTAGACGAAGATCTGTCGCCACCGGGTTTTGCAGCAATAAGAGCTCAATGGTGCGCTCATCGAGTGTGTTTTGGAGGTAGTCGATCCGAGCATCTTGAGCGATGACCGTTTCGGCCAGGCCAACGTCCTGGGCTTCCAGGGCAACCCGTGCTTGCTTCATAGCCCGATTCACTAAGGTGGCCATCTCGACGAGGTCGTCGCCCACGGCCTCCATTTCGGCCATAAAGAGTTTGCGCATGTGATGAGTCCTTGTAGATACATTTAATGATTGCAGGCCAATATACCTGCCCAACGCTGTCTACTGTCTCTAAACAAAGTAAACGAGCGGTGAATTCTGCCAGACAAATACATGTATTAGGGCCCAAATGACGAAATTGGGACACCGTGCCACGAAAAGTATGGGTACTGTTACAACTGTGGATAGTCTAGTTTCGGTGGCCGTTCTCTTTGGACTGGCCGGTGTGATTGTGACGGTGGGCGCTATGGTCGCCTTCCGGATTTCGTCGCGTTCAAGAATTGAACGACTTGCCGATCACGAACAATCCATCCCCGAAGGCGCCCTGGATGTCCTGGCCGTGGTGGGGCAAGCGTATGTCATTGTGGACGCCGCGGACACCGTGGTTCGGGCAAACCCTTCCGCGTATGCTTTTGGTTTGGTACGCGGCAACCAGCTGGGGCATAAACAACTTGCAGAGCTCACCGCTCGGGTGCGCACCGCCGGCCAGCTCTACGACTATCGATTTGAAATACCCGCGCTCTCCGCGCCAGAAGGTCACTGGTTAGTACACCTGCGAGCCGCCTCGATCGGTGACCAATACATTGTGATTATGGCCGAGGACCGCTCGCAACAACACCGCACCGAGGCGATCCGTCATGATTTCGTGGCGAATGTGTCGCACGAACTCAAAACCCCGGTGGGAGCCATGAGTCTTCTGGCCGAAGCCATTGAGGACGCCGCAGATGATCCCGACGCGGTACGCCACTTTGCGAACCGACTAACGATCGAATCGGTTCGCCTCAGCGCTCTGGTCCAAGACGTCATCTCACTGTCTCGACTGCAAGGTCGCGACATCGTAGAAACCGCTGAACCCCTCGAGATTACCCGCCTGGTGTCCGAGGCCATTGACCGGGTGCGCACCGAAGCTTCGGCCCGGGATATCTCGATCCATAGTCGCCAACCCGAACCCCTGTCGGTGTTCGGCGATCACGATCAGCTCATGGCAGCGATACGCAACCTGATAGATAACGCCGTGACCTATTCGCCAGACGGGTCCACCGTGTGGGTTGAGGTCACCAAACATGACGATGTCGTCCATATTGCAGTGTCTGACCAAGGATCAGGCATCGCAGAAGAAGACCGCGAACGCATTTTCGAACGGTTCTATCGGGTTGATTCAGCCCGTTCGCGTTCAACCGGTGGCACGGGATTGGGATTGAGCATCGTCAAACACACCGTGTCGAATCACGGCGGCGAAGTCATCGTGGAATCCGTGGTAGATGAGGGGTCAACCTTCCTCATCCGTCTTCCAGCCCTCGATCCTGAAGCGCACGAAGCCGCCACCGAGGGAACCGAACCAGATATGAAAACTGTAGACAACAGTTCACAAGCACCAAACCCTGCTCAAGGAAAAGGAAAACACTGATGACTCGGATTCTTGTCGTTGAAGACGAACCGTCAATCTCCGACCCGCTGTCGTATCTATTACAACGGGAAGGATACGATGTTACCGTCGTTGAAGATGGCGTGGAAGCCGTGGAAGAGTTTGACCGCAACGGCGCCGATCTGGTGCTGCTAGACCTCATGCTGCCGGGACAACCGGGCACCGATGTGATCCGCCAGATCCGGCAGGAATCCCAAGTACCAGTCATCATGCTCACGGCCAAGGACGGCGAAGTCGATAAGGTCGTCGGCCTGGAGCTAGGCGCGGACGACTATGTCACAAAGCCCTATTCGGCCCGTGAGTTGATTGCACGAATTCGCGCGGTGATGCGTCGTAACGCAGAAGCAGACGAACTCATCCCGGATACCGTAGCGGCCGGTCCGGTTCGGATGGACGTGGAACGTCACGTTGTCTCGGTTGACGGTGCGGAAATCACCATGCCGCTCAAAGAATTCGATCTGCTTGAGATGCTGCTTCGCAATGCTGGGCGGGTCATGACTCGCGGTCAGCTCATCGATCGCGTGTGGGGACCAGGCTATGTGGGGGACACCAAGACCCTTGATGTGCACATCAAACGTCTGCGGTCCAAAATTGAACCGGACCCCTCCTCGCCGCGGTATCTGATGACGGTGCGTGGGCTGGGTTATAAATTCGAAGCCTAAACAACGAGTCTTAAACCAAGCGGGGCCGGTCAGGTATGACCGGCCCCGCTTGGTTATTTACGTATTGTTAGTGATCGTCCCGGTGGTGCGGACCCTGGAAGTCGTAAAGGTGTTCTACTTGTTCTTGTTCGTCAAGGTCACCGGGGTAGAGCTCACGGTATTCCTCCAATGTTGGAGGCAAAACCGTAACGTTGAACTCACTAGAATTACCAAACGCAGTGGCGACACCATCAGCCAGGCCGCCTGGTTCAGTGCCAACCGGCTCCATCACAAGATCTTCTTCTTCAAGCATTACGATCTCGTTAGCATCCAGAGTGAACTCGAAGGACGCGCTGTTGATTCTAAGCTCAACATCTTGACGCTGGCTAGATTTGTTGTGGATCGAACCCATCAGGCGTCCTGCATCGTTTGCATCATTCGTGATGACGCCGATGTTCACGAAATCAACGGTCTCGGTGTTGGCACCGTCAGCAGCGGTCACCGTGGTCTGGGCTCCGTCGGAGGGTGCATAGTCGAACGTTGTTGCCTGGGGGTTGATGGCAGAGCAACCGGTGGTGCCCAGAATGGCAGCCAATGCCAAGCCGGCAAAAACATTCCGGCGAGTTGTGTTGACCTTCACGATGGTTCTCCTCGTAAAAATAAGGTGCGCTAGAGGTGATGTTGTACCTTGTCCCGGACGGCATGCATCCACGGCGCAAGAAGCTTTCTTCTCGAGGTTATCGTATTTGACTAAATAGCGGCCACTTTACGACAACATATCTCGCCGCTACCTGTGCCACAATCACCCCGGGGCCTGCCCGTCTACTGCAGCGAAGACTACAGATTACCTGGTCGGCAACGGACTGAGCTAAAATCAGGCAGCGTGGGACAACAATTTTATGATACGGCCACCGGTGCGATCCGGGACTTCACTCCAATCGTCGATGGAGAGGTGTCCATTTACTACTGTGGCGCAACCGTCCAAGGCAAACCACACGTCGGGCATATCCGCTCGGCCGTGGTGTTCGATATCCTGGTCCGCTGGTTAGAATATGCCGGCTATCAGGTCACTTTGGTGCGCAACGTGACCGATATTGACGACAAGATCTTGTCCCGATCTGCTGAGTCTTTCGACTCCCAGTTCGTTGCTACCGATGACTATCCGGCACGTGAACCCTGGTGGGCACTGGCCTACCGTTTCGAACAAGCATTTGCTCAAGCATATGCCGCACTGGGCGTACGCCGTCCGACGTATGAACCGCGCGCAACCGGGCATATACCCGAAATGATCCAACTGATCCAACGTCTCATCGATGCCGGGCACGCTTATCAGGCTCTGGATGGTTCAGCCGATGTGTATTTTGATGTGAAATCTTGGCCGGAATACGGGGCGCTGACGCATCAGTCGGTCGATAATATGCAGGATGCCGAAGACGCACCAACCCGCGGGAAAAAGGATCCTCGCGACTTTGCGTTATGGAAGGCAGCCCTAACAACTGATCCAGCGGGTGCCTCCTGGGCATCTCCGTGGGGTGCGGGCAGACCGGGTTGGCATATAGAATGCTCAGCGATGGCCACGAAGTACCTCGGTCGACATTTCGACATCCACGGTGGCGGCCTGGATCTGCGATTCCCGCACCACGAAAATGAACTGGCCCAGTCAACCGCGGCCGGTGATCACTTCGCGAATTTATGGATGCACAACGGACTGGTCACCTCCGAGGGCGAAAAGATGTCCAAATCTGTAGGTAATACGGTCTCCCCAGAAGAAATGCTCTCCATGGCACGCGCAGGTGCCGTACGGTATTTTTTGGGCCAAGCCCATTATCGTTCCCAACTGGATTACCACCCCGCAGCGCTGCAAGAGGCACAAACCGCACTGGAACGCATCGAAGCCTTCCAGTCCCGGGCCACCAAGTTTTTGAGCAGTCCGACTGGCCCAGGTACTGTGCCAGAACAGTTTGCCGCCGCCATGGAAGACGATCTCAACGTGCCAGAAGCGCTCGCGGTGCTGCATGCGACCGTGCGCGCCGGGAACACGGCCCTTGACGCCAATGACACCGAGGCGATCCAAAC
>CAZAAP010000140.1:0-4809 GCA_964482935.1 uncultured Enteractinococcus sp. | reverse complement strand
TGACGCACACGTGATCGCCGGCGTCGTCGAGCATGGAAATCTGCTCGACAATCATGCGGTTCGGTAGTGCTGCCAGCAGTGGCACCTCGTGGCGGGTGTCGATTGCTAATCCTGCGAATTTATCCGTGTCTTGCCCGGACATGGTCGCAAAGTGCTCAGCCCAGGCCAGATCGTCTTGGGTGAGAAAATGGATACCGAAGTGTTCGGCCAGCAACCCGATCTTGTACGTGTGATTGGCCTTGGACAACCAGAAGTTGTAGTGCTGTGGGTCCATGCTGGCCTGGGTGTGATAACTGACCAGACATCCGGCCTGCACCTGGTCAGCCGAGGCCGTGACCACGATCAGCGAGGTGTTTTCTGAACCCATGAGGGTCGCAAATGCGTTACTCATGACTGGATTCCTCGTCTCGACGGGCTTCGTAGCGTAAAAACAGGGTGTTGTGGGCACCCATGACGTGCTGGAGTTCGAAGTGTGCGATTCCGGCACCGTCGGGTCTGACGCTGACCGGCAGATTGTCGCCGCCCATGACCGGCGCGACCGATAACAACAGTTCGTCTAATCGGTCTGCGGCCACAAGCCCACCCAACAGGGTTGGACCGCCTTCACACAGCACGACTTGATATCCGCGGGCCGCGAAGGTTTTCAACAGGGTGGCTGGTTCGACTCGATCAGCTCCGGCGAAGACAACCTCGGCATGCTGTTTAGCTTCAGCAACGGCATCGGGGTCTGCTGATTCGCCGGTGACGACCATCGTGGGGGCATGCTCGGGCGCTTCACGGAATAACTTGAGATTCCAATTGAGATTCAGGCTGCCGCTGACCACGGCAACCGGGGGAGTGGGCGGTTTGCCCAGGGCTTGGCGTGCTGCTTGGGCTTCCTCGGATAACCGGACGAGACCGTAGCCTTCTTTGCGCACGGTTTCAGCGCCGACCACCACGACATCGGCGATTTGGCGCATTCGCCGGAATAAATCCTGATCGACATCGGTGGACAGCGCACCGACCTTGCCATGGATCGCGGCGGTACCGTCCAGGCCGGCGACCATGTGGCCGGCCACCCAGCATTCGTGGCGCGGGGCACTGCGGTCTACCGCCAGGTAGGTGTCCATCGGGTCATCTACTTCAGGGCCAGGAGTAAAAAGTCGCATGAGCACAGTCTACGAACCCGCCGCGCGCTGTGTCTGCGATCGACTGACGCAGGGTTTTGTCAACTTTCGACACCAAGCTTTTCGACCAGCAGCTGGCGCACGCGTGACGCGTCGGCCTTGCCACCGGTGGCTTGCATGACCGGACCAATGAGCGCACCAAGCGCCTGTGTCTTGCCGGCCTGCACCTTGGCCACCACATCCGGGTTCGCCGCAATCGCAGCATCCACGGCGGCTGTCAGCTCCGCATCGTTGGACACCACGGCCAAGGACCGGACGGCCACTACTTCACTTGGAGTGCCTTCACCGGCAGCAACGTGACCCAGGACTTGGCGTGCCAGTCGGTCATTGATCGTGCCGGCGGTCGTGAGGGTCTCCAATTCGACGACGTGTTCCGGCGTGATCCCAAGCTCCGTCACCCCGACCTTCGCTTCGCGGGCGAGGCGGACGATTTCACCCATCCACCATTTACTCGCAGCAGCCGGCGAGGCCCCGGCCGCGACGGTTTGCTCGACGACGTGGAGTGCATCGGCATGGACGATATCTCGGAATGCGGCATCTGCGATTCCCCATTCGGCTTTCAATCGATGACGCCGGGCCACCGGCAGTTCGGGGAGCTCGGCGGCGAGTCGGTCAAGCCAGGCCTGATCGGCTTCGATCGGGACCAGGTCGGGTTCGGGGAAGTACCGGTAGTCATCGGCGTCGGACTTGGTGCGTCCGGCGGTGGTGGATCGAGTGTTTTCATGCCAATGTCGGGTTTGTTGCACTACCTCTTGCCCGGCATCCAAGATGGCGGCCTGGCGCCGGATTTCATAGTCGACCGCATGTCCGATGGCCCGCAGCGAGTTTACGTTCTTGGTTTCGGTGCGGGTGCCAAACTCCGCAGCGCCTTTGGGCATCAGCGACACGTTGGCGTCACACCGTAAATTGCCGCGCTCCATGCGAGCATCGGAAATGTTCAGGGCGCGGACTGTATCGCGAATCAGCTGCACGTATGCCCGGGCAAGTTCTGGCGCGCGTTCGCTGGCCCCGGCGATCGGTCGCGAGACGATCTCGATCAGTGGCACCCCGGCCCGGTTGTAATCCACCAGTGCATGCGAGGCCGCATGGATCCGCCCGGAAGTGCCCACGTGGGTCAACTTGCCGGCGTCTTCTTCCAGATGCGCGCGTTCAATTTCAACCCGAAATACCGTCCCGTCGTCGAGTTCGACGTCAAGCCAACCATCGGTAGCAATCGGGTAGGCGTACTGGGAGGTTTGGAAATTTTTGGGGATATCTGGATAGAAATAGTGTTTCCGTGCGAACTCGGAGCGTTCAGCGATTGTGCAGTTCAATGCCAGCCCGAGTTTGATTGCGGCTTCCACGGCGGTGCGGTTGACCACCGGCAGGACACCGGGCATGCCCAGGTCGACTTCGGTGACATTCGTGTTGGGTTCATCACCAAAGGCATTGGGTGCATGCGAGAACATTTTGGTGGCCGTGCTGAGTTCCACGTGGACCTCCAGGCCGATCACCGGATCGAACCGGGCGACGGCATCAGCAAAGGTCAGGGTGCTGGTGGTGGTCATCAATGAGCTCCTTGCACTTGCGGTACCTCGGGGGCGCGGTCATAGAACGGTGTGCCGGTGGCCTGCTCGAGTAGCGCTTCGATCGCACCGGCCACCCGGTAGATCATCGCATCGGCTTTGGCCGGACCCTGAATGTGCAGACCAATCGGCATATTGTGTTCGGCGGTCCCACCTGGAATGGAGATCGCCGGGATGCCTGCAAGATTTGCCGGCACCGTGACGACATCGTTGAGATACATGCTCAACGGGTCTTCCAGCTGCTCGCCCAGCGGCACCGCAACCGTGGGTGTTGACGGAGAAATCATGACGTCGACCTGGTCAAAGGCGTGCTGGAAGTCTTCAATGACGCGGGTGCGGACCCGTTGGGCGGTGCCGTAGTAGGCGTCAATGTAGCCGGTGGATAGAGCATAGGTTCCGACCAGGATGCGGCGTTTGGCCTCATCGCCGAAGCCTGCGGCCCGGCTGGCGGCCATGACCTCGGCGACCGTTGCGTCACCTTCTGGCATGACGCGTTTGCCGTAGCGAATCCCATCAAAGCGCGCCAGATTTGAGGAGACTTCCGAGGGCACAATGACATAGTAGGCGTGCAGCGCATACGGGATGTGGGGGCATTCGACGGTGGTGATGACGGCACCGGCATCGCGCAACATCTGCAGGGTGTTTTCGAATTTCTCCCAGATCTCATCCGAGAACCCCGGAGCTTGGAGTTCATCGAGCACCCCGATGCGCACCCCCGAGAGGTCGTTGTTCTGGGCTGCGGCTAATAAGTCATCCCATTGGGTGTGCAGCGAGGTCGAGTCTTTTGTATCGTGCCCGGCGATCAATTCGTGCAGCGCGGCCGCATCCGCCGTCGTCCGGGTCACCGGACCGATCTGGTCCAAGGAAGACGCCATCGCAATCAGCCCATACCGGGACACTGAACCATACGTGGGCTTGCTGCCCACGGTTCCGGTGAAGGCTGCCGGCTCCCGGATCGAACCACCTGTATCACTGCCCAGCGCCAACGGGGCCATGAAGGCACCAACCGCAGCGGCCGAGCCGCCCCCTGAACCACCCGGAGCGCGATGCAGGTCCCAAGGATTCCGCGTCACCCCGTAGGCCGAGTATTCGGTCGTGGATCCCATCGCGAATTCATCCAGATTCGTCTTGCCCAAGATCGGCAGTTTCGCAGCCCGGATCGAACGGACCACGGTCGCATCATACGGCGGCATCCAGCCTTCCAGCATCTTTGATGCCGCAGTGGTCGGCTGCCCGATGGTGACAATATTGTCTTTGATCGCAATCGGCACACCCGCTAGTGGATGCAACTTCTGGGCTTCGGTGCCACCGGCTGCCCGGATCGCATCGACCTCGGCGGCCACCTTCATGGCTTCATCCTCATTGAGGTGCAAAAACGCGTGGATGCCTTCTGCTGCGGTGCCATCGACCTGCTTGATCCGATCGAAATGTGCCCGCGTGAGCTCAACGGAGGTCAGCGTGCCATTGTGTAGGTGCTCCGCCATGTCTAAAGCGGTGAGACGAATCATTTCTGCGGGACTCATTGCGCATCGCCTGCTTTCAGAATGGCCGGGACCTTGAACCGGCCGGCCTCGGTTTCGGGAGCACCCGAGAGCGCTTCGTGCTGGCTTAACACCGGCCCGACGACGTCGTCGCGGTACACGTTGGACACCGCGATCGGATGCGAGGTCGGTGTGACGCCTTCGGTGTCGACTTCTTGCACCTTGGCGACCGATTCGAGAATCTTTTCGACCTCCCCGGCAACACGTTCTAATTCTTCTTCGGTTAGATTCAGGTGCGCCAACTGGGCCAGGTGGGTGACCTGGTCCCGGGTAACTTTGGACATGGTGCTCCTTTTGCCTCACGGACGGGTCTTTTGTCAGTGTAAACCCGTCGGGACGACCCAGGATAGGAGTGGTGCCACCCGGGAGCATGATTTGTTCAACTTGAGTCAGTTGAGCCGATTGCGCTCGGCGAGACGTCGCTTCACAATCCCTCAAGCTGAGGCTAGCCTAATATATTAGGTAATAACCCTATGTTCTAATTCAAGGAGCTTTCTTGTCTCAGCAGTCCGCTCGTGTTGCGAGCACTCGTCCACG
>CAZAAP010000139.1:0-4827 GCA_964482935.1 uncultured Enteractinococcus sp. | reverse complement strand
GGAAGACACCAAGTGCAATACTGGGCAGGTACCGCCGCAATCGGCCAACCACCGGAACCCTCGGTGGTCACACTCGGAAACTTCGATGGCGTCCACCGCGGACACCAGGCAGTCCTCCAACTCGTGGTGGACACGGCCCAACAGCGCGACCTGCGTTCGGTGGCAATCACCTTCGACCCGCATCCTCGACTCGTGCACTTGCCCGAGGAACCCCTCGTGCCCATCGTGTCGCTGCCCCAGAAAATTCAGTTACTAGAAGCCTGCCAGCTCGATGCGACCCTCGTGATTCACTACACCTTGAATTTCGCGACGCAAACCGCCGAAGAGTTCGTCAAAGCTATCCTGGTCGAGGCGCTTAATGCTCGCATCGTCGTCGTAGGCGCTGACACGCGCTTCGGTGCCGGCAATACAGGTGATATCAATACCCTTCGCAAACTGGGTAAAGTGTATGATTTCGACGTCGTGGAAGTCGACGACATTGGTGAGTCCGAACGCTGGTCATCAACCTGGGTGCGCGAAACCTTAACCAAAGGCCGCGTGGCTGAAGCCAGTCGCATCCTTGGCCGATACCACCGTGTTGAAGGCGAGATCGTACACGGGCATGCTCGCGGCCGAGAGCTAGGTTATCCCACCGCGAATTTCGCCAACGATTCCCAGGGCATGGTCCCAGCGGATGGGGTCTATGCCGGGTGGTTCACCAATGGCACCGGCCAACGACTACCAGCCGCGATCTCGGTTGGCAGTAACCCCACCTTCAACGATGTGGTCCGGACGGTCGAAGCGCACATTTTTGACCGTCCCGAAGACGAAAAAGTCCAAGACCTCAACCTTTACGGCCAACATTGCACCGTTGAATTCGTCGCCCGGCTGCGCGGCATGCTCGCCTTCGACGGGATCGAAGCCCTCATCGAGCAGATGCAAGCTGACGTTGATAAATCTCGCGCGATACTGAGCGGCCACGCACCCGAAATCGATGCTCCTGAGCCACGGAGTCTCAGCTAAAATGCTAACTCGACCAGCAGGGGCTGTCGTTCTGAACGATGATACCCGCCAACGTTATCGGCTTGCGTTCGATACCAGTGCGGCGGACCGCTATCACCGGCTGCGTCCTGGCTACCAGGCAGCCGTCCTAGAGTTCCTCACCGACAGCGCCCCGGGACTTGCGGTCGATTTTGGTGCCGGAAGTGGCCACTTTACCACCCGACTACTGGAGGCCGGCTGGGACGTTGTCGCCGTTGACCCAGCGGCGAATATGCTTCAGGTCCTCCACGAACACCATCCACAAGCCACCACGGTGGTATCCCGCGTCGAAGAGCTCGACACGGCTGAATGGCACAGCAAAGCACAATTGGTCGTGTGCGCTCAAGCCTGGCACTGGATAGATACTGCTCAGGGGTGTCAGAAAGTGGACGAACTACTTGCCCCCCACGGGGTGTTCGGAATCGTCCACCACCAGATCGATACCGCGCAGGACTGGGTGTTGCGTCTCTGTAAGATCATGCACTCGGGGGACGTCCATGCAATCGACCTGCCACCTAAAATAACCGATCAGTTTGCGACTCCCGAGGGCAGATGGTGGCACTGGGAACAACACCTCAGTGTTCAACAAATTCATGAGTTGATGATGACGCGGGCATTCTACCTGCGCGCCAGCGACAAACAACGCCAGCGGATGCACCAAAATTTACAGTGGTATCTGATCGACCACCTGGGCCACACCGAAGAATCCATCGTCCAGATTCCCTATATAACCGCTGCGTGGCGCATGCAGCGCAGCCGGTTGGGTACAAACTGATCAAAGTGGTAACATAGAACGTTGGTGCCCGCTGCGGTCCGCGGTGGCGGCACCCACCGATACGTCGGTGCTCTCTGATCGCGGTACAACTCTCAAGGAGTTCCCATGTCAATTTCCCGTGAAGTGAAACAGCAGCTGATCTCTGAATACGCCACCCACGAGGGCGACACCGGTTCACCAGAAGTCCAGGTAGCCGTGCTGTCGAAGCGTATTTTGAACCTGACTGAACACCTCAAGTCACACCCTCACGACCACCACACCCGCCGTGGCCTGATGGCTTTGGTTGGTCGCCGTCGTCGTATGTTGCAATACCTCGAATCCGAAAACATTGAACGCTACCGTTCACTGATCGAACGTTTGGGCTTGCGCAAATAAGGTGAGACGCTTTTTTGGGGCGGCGCTCCGGGAAAGACCGGACGCCGCCTTGAAATTTAATTAGACTAGACACGGTGCCACAACGGCACCACCTAGAAAACTGCATCAAATCCGTTACGTTTCCCGGTCCTCGACAGTGGCCTTCGGAGCATCAGTTGCGGAGGCTTCGATCGAAGACCGACCCTGTGGACACCGCGTGGATTTGATGCAAATTGTACGAAAGGAGACCTGTGGAAGGTCCAGAAATTCAATTTGCAGAAGCCGTTATCGATAACGGCACATACGGTACCCGTACGGTACGATTCGAAACCGGTCGCTTGGCCAAACAAGCCGCCGGCTCCGCCTTTGTCATGCTTGACGAAGAAACTTCTATGCTTTCGGCAACCACCGTTGGCAAAAACCCACGCGAAGGCTTTGATTTCTTCCCACTGACCGTAGACGTTGAAGAACGCCAATACGCGGCAGGGAAAATCCCCGGCTCATTCTTCCGCCGCGAAGGTCGTCCACCAACAGACGCCATCCTGGCAGCCCGGTTAATCGACCGCCCGCTGCGCCCATCATTCCCGAACGGGATCCGCAACGAAGTCCAGGTCGTCGTCACCGTGACGTCGATCGCTCCAGATGAGATGTATGACAGCGTGGCCATCAACGCCGCCTCAATGTCGACCACCTTGTCGGGCATGGACTTCGCCGGCCCGATCGGTGCTGTGCGCATCGCCCTGGTTGCCGATGAACAGGGCAATACCCAGTGGGTTGCTTTCCCGAAGCACTCGCAGTTGGAAAACGCTGTGTTCAACATGGTGGTCGCCGGACGTATCGCCGATGATGACGACATTGCCGTGATGATGGTTGAAGCCGAAGCCACCGATGACGCCTGGCAACTCATCCACGACAAAAATGTTAGCGCACCCACCGAAGAAGTCGTTGCTAGCGGCCTTGAAGCAGCAAAACCCTTCATCCGCGTGCTGTGCGAAACTCAGGCTGACCTTGCCGATCGTGCAGGTAAAGAACCCGTTGAAATCCCATTATTCGTGGATTACCAACAGGATGCTTTCGACGCGGTCAAAGAGCACGCCGCTGAGCGCTTGACCGAAATTTACTCAATCGGTGACAAACAGACCCGCGAAACAGCTTCCGATGAATACCACAAAGAAGTCATCGAAGCTCTTGCCGGTGAAGGTACACCATTTGCAGACCGTGCTGATGAAATCATCAAAGCCTACGGTGCCGTCACGAAGCACATTGTGCGCCAACGTATCCTGACCGACCAGGTACGTATCGACGGTCGCGGGCTGACCGATATCCGGCAGCTCACTGCTGAGGTTGAAGTTCTGCCACGCGTTCACGGTTCGGCAATCTTTGAACGTGGCGAAACCCAAATCATGGGCGTCACCACGCTCAACATGCTGAAGATGGAACAGAACCTGGACTCGCTGAGCCCAGAAACATCCAAGCGTTACATGCACCACTACAACTTCCCGCCGTACTCGGTCGGTGAAACCGGTCGGGTTGGCTCACCGAAACGCCGCGAAATCGGCCACGGTGCACTCGCCGAACGCGCACTGGTGCCAGTGCTGCCATCGCGTGAGGATTTCCCGTACGCCATTCGTCAGGTTTCCGAAGCCCTTGGGTCCAACGGCTCAACCTCGATGGGCTCAGTTTGTGCCTCAACGCTGTCACTGTACAACGCCGGTGTGCCACTACGCGCCTCAGTTGCAGGTATCGCGATGGGGCTGGTCTCGGACACCGTAGACAACGAAACTCGCTACGCAGCACTGACTGACATTCTGGGTGCTGAAGACGCTATGGGTGACATGGACTTTAAGGTCGCAGGGACCAAAGAGTTCATTACCGCCATCCAGTTGGATACTAAACTCGACGGTCTCCCAGCCGATGTTCTGGAAGCTGCCTTGACACAGGCACGTGAGGCTCGTCTGCACATCTTGTCGGTCATGGAATCGGTCATTGATGAAGCCGATGAGATGAATGCCACGGCACCACGTATTCTGTCGGTCAAGATCCCAGTCGACAAGATCGGTGAAGTCATCGGGCCTAAGGGCAAGATGATCAACCAGATCCAAGAAGATACCGGTGCAGACATCAGCATTGAAGATGACGGCACCGTCCTAATCGGTTCCTCTGAAGGTCGCGCAGCTGAAGAAGCTCGTGACACCATCAATGCGATCGCTAACCCACAGGTTCCAGAAGTTGGGGAACGTTACGTCGGTACCGTGGTCAAGACCACCAGCTTCGGTGCGTTCATCTCCTTGACGCCGGGCAAAGACGGTCTGCTGCACATCTCTGAACTGCGCAAACTCAACGAGGGCAAACGCGTCGACGAAGTCGACGACATCGTTGCTATCGGTTCAAAGATCCAGGTCGAAATCGCTAAGGTTGACGACCGCGGCAAGCTCTCACTCGTCCCCGTCATCGACGAGGATAGCGACGAAAGCTAACCCTTATCGAACCTAGAATACCGGGCTGGACGTCATGTTCAGCCCGGTATTTTCATGTCCGAAGCAACAGCAGACTAAAGTAGAAAACATGTCATCTCAACCAACCAATTCCGCACCCATCCGTGTCGCCCTGGTTGGCGCCACCGGTAAAATGGGTCGCTATGCGATCGAAGCCATCAATGCCACAGACGATATTGAACT
>CAZAAP010000138.1:0-4907 GCA_964482935.1 uncultured Enteractinococcus sp. | reverse complement strand
CAACTCAGGCTCCTTAGGCTGAGTCTCGCTCACACTGAAAAGAGGTTGCCATGTTTATGGAACGTTCCACATCCACCGACGTGGACACTCCACCGCCACCGCGCCGCCGGGTCTACTCGTGGCGTGTGGCGTTGAAACATCCAGCAACCATCCTGGGCCTGATCCTGCTGGCACTATTTGCCTATTTGATCATCGCCCCGGTTGCCTCCCTGTTGTTGTCCTCAGCTCAAGTCGCCTTCGGAGACGAACAAGCCACCGGACAACAAGCCGGGGAATGGACCGGACACTACTTCCAACGCGTCTTCGCCGATACGGTCTCACCGATCATCTTCTATGAACCGCTGGCCAACACCCTGCTGGTCGCCGGTATATCGATCGTCGGTGCCTTAGTTATAGGACTGCCGGCCGCATGGTTGGTGGCGCGGACTGATTTGCTGGGCCGCCGTTGGTTTTCGACCGCCTTGTTGATCCCGTACATGTTGCCGGCCTGGACCTTTGCGCTGGCCTGGACCACGCTGTTCAAAAACCGTGAAGTTGGCGGTGGCATCGGCTGGTTAGAGTCCCTTGGCTTTACCCCGCCGAACTGGTTGGCCTACGGCATGCTGCCGATCACCGTGATTTTCACCCTGCACTTCATTCCCTATGTGATCCTGTTGGTCACTGGGGCGATGAAAAACCTACCGGATGAATACGACGACGCAGCCCAACTCCTGGGCGCCAACCGCGCCCAACGACTGCGCAAAATCACCATCCCGTTGCTTCGTCCAGCCATCCTGTCGGCTGCGACCTTGATCTTTGCCAAAGCCATTGGGGAATTTGGGGTGGCCTATGTCCTGGGCACGCCCGCTGACTTCCAGGTGCTGTCCACCACGCTGTATCAGAGCATCCAAACCCAACAGGGCGGCACCGCCGCAGTCATCTCCGTGGTCATGGTCGCACTGGGTGCCATCTCGATCTGGATCGACGTCAAATTCCTCAAAGAACTTCGCCGGTACACCACCATCTCGGGCAAGGGCCACTCGGCCCGACCCCAACCGCTGGGCACCTGGCGCCTCCCCGCCTTTCTCAGTGTCGCCGCGCTGTTTGCCGTCTCAGTCGTCATTCCTCTGGGCGTACTGCTGCTCTCCACGATCATGCGCGTCCCAGGCCAATTTGAGCTTGGCAACTTCACGCTGAACTACTGGATCGGTACCGATCTGCCGTTTGCCAACTTCCGCGACGGCGTACTGGTCAACCCTGAAACCTGGTCGGCTGCGTGGAATACCATCTGGATGGTTGGACTGGCTGCGATCTGCTCTGGTGTTCTGGGCATGCTCATCGGCTACGTCGTCGTACGCAGCCCGGCTCGCTGGCTTGGCACCGCCCTGCGAACCACCGCCTTCACCCCATATTTGGTCCCCGGCATTGCATTTGCGGTCGCCTACCTGTCGCTGTTCGCCGTGCAACGCGGACCGATTCCGGCCCTGTATGGCACCGCGATCATTCTGGTACTGATCTTGATTGCCGATGAAATGCCCTTTGCCTCCCGCGCCGGGATCTCGGCGATGATGCAGCTGGGCAAAGACCCCGAAGAATCCGCCCAAATCCTGGGCGCCGGATGGTGGACGCGCATGCGCCGCATCGTCTTCCCCATCCACCGCTCTGCACTGGCCAGCGCCATCCTGCTGCCCTTTATCTCCGGAGTTCAGAGCCTGAGCTTGGTCATCGTGCTGGCCACACCCGGAACGCACTTGCTGACCACCCTGTCGATGAACCTCGTCGATTCGGGTTACACCCATGCCGCCAATGCGATCACCCTGTTGATCTGCGTGGTCGCGCTGGCCGGAACCTGGCTTGCCCGGCGGCTATTCAAAGCAGATCTCGCCCAGGGAGCAGGTGGTTCCTAACGCGCGGCCTACTTCCTAACGCCAACACCCTGATACCCCTCCATCACCACACCGAAGACCACCCTTGTAACAGGAGCATCTGACATGACACCCCGTTTCAACCGTCCCAAGTCCCGACGCCTATTGACCACCTCGGCCATTGCGTTGTCGCTGACCGTCTTGACCGCGTGCGCCGGCCAAGCCCCGAGCGATACCGCTGAAGCCGACGACCCCGGCTCTGCGACTCACGAAGTCTTTGCCGCATTTGAAGGGGAAAACTTCGACCTGGACGAGCTGATCGCCAAGGCCCAAGACGAAGGCCCCATCACGATTTACGACAACGCCTCGGCCGTGGAAGACATCGCCGCGAACTTCTCCGAAAAATACGACATTGAGGCCACCGGGACCAAAGTCGACGCCGCCGCAGCCCAGGAAATGGTCACCCGTGAGGCCCAGTCCGGCAACGTCGTCGGCGATGTCGTGACCATGCAAGACCTGCCGGCACTGAAAAACCAGCTGCTGCCGAACGACTTCGTGACCAGCTGGATCCCCGAAGACGCCCGCGAACATATTGATGAATCGATGCAGGACCCACTGGTCATGGTCTCGGATTCCAACCTGTGGACCTACAACGACGAGGTCTATGACACCTGCCCCATTTCGAATATGTGGGAGTTGACCGAAGACGACTGGAACGGCAAAGTCGCCCTCGATGACCCGGTCGGGGCCAATAAGCTGCTGGACTTCTTCTCGCAGATGGGCCAGTTCGATGACGAAGCGCTGAGCGCCGCCTACGAAGATCACTTCGGCGAACCACTGCAGACCGATGAAGACTCGGCCGCTGCCGAATGGGTCGCCCGCCTGGCTGCCAACAACCCAATTCTGACCTCCTCGAATGAAGACGTCTCCGAGGCCGTGGGCGCACCAGGACAGTCCGAGCCACCGGTTGGTCTGGTCTCGTCGTCGAAGTTCCGCAATATCGAAGAAAAAGGCTACGCCCACGCGATTTGTGATGGCCTGGAACCGTGGGAAGGTATCGCCCAACCCAAGAGCGTGACCATAGCGACCGGGACCGAAAGCCCACACGCCGCGATGCTGTATGTGCACTACGTGATGACCGAAGAGGGCATCGAACCACAAAACAGCGAAGGCAAAATCTCGGCCAACACCTCAATCGAGCAGCCCGATGACCCATCGAGACTCGCCGAGCACCTCGATCAGCTCTACTACTTCGACAACGCCGGTCTGGATGAAGACTGGAACTCCCGCCAGGCCTGGCAGGATCACTGGAGAGTGGCAGCCCAGTGACTCTGATTGAACTGACACACCTGTCCAAGACCTTCCCCGGCGCAACAACGCCGAGTGTAGATCAGCTGAATCTAGATATTGACGACGGCGAACTGCTGTGTCTGCTGGGGCCCTCGGGCTGTGGCAAATCCACGACCCTGCGGATGATCGCCGGGTTAGAAACCCCAACCACCGGGCGCATCGGGATCCGCAATACCACCGTTGACGACGTGGAAACCGGTACCCGGGTGCCGGCGGAGCGGCGTGATCTGGGCCTGGTGTTTCAAAACTACGCCCTGTGGCCGCATCTGACCGTGCGCGACAACGTCGCCTTTGGCCCCACCATGCAGCGCGTATCCAAAAAAGAACGCGCCCAGCGGGTCACCGACGCCCTAGAAACCCTGAGCATTGCCGACTATGCGGAACGCTACCCGGCAGAACTCTCCGGTGGGCAACAACAACGCGTGGCGATCGCCCGGACCCTGGCGGCGCGACCCTCGGTCATGCTGCTCGACGAACCGCTATCGAACTTGGATGCTCGCCTCCGTTTGGAAATGCGCGCCGAATTCCAACGCATCCACCGCGAGCTGGGCGTGACCATGGTGTTTGTGACCCACGATCAGTGGGAAGCGATGACCATGGCCACCCGCATCGTCGTCATGAACGAAGGCCGGATCGAACAGACCGGGACCCCGCTGGAAATCTATCAGCGCCCCGTCAGCCGGTTTGTTGCCGAATTCATGGGGTCACCGCCGATCAATATGATCGAACTGGCCGACGGCTCGCAGTCCTCGACGACGTGGATCTTGGCGCGTTGGCTCAGTGCCCAAGGCGACGAGGCGGCAAGTGTGGGGATCCGCCCGGAGTCGCTGGCTTTTGCCCGCGATGCTACCCGCATTCCACCCACGGCTGTGGAACTGCCGGTCACCGTGACCGCCGTGGTGCCCACCGGTGGGACGTGGATTATCGAAACCACCGACGGCGTCCACCGGATCTTTGGCAACACAACCCAACAACCCGATCTGCGCGTCGGCGAAGAGGTCACCGCCTGGGCCTACCCCGGGGATGTCCACGCTTTTGATGCCGCCGGCATGCGGGTGACGACCCTGCCGGATTATGCCCCGACCAAACCCGCGATAGCGCACCACTCTCGCCATTAGTACGCGACGAACATCGCCTGTGAAAGGAACACCACAACCGATGACCACCTCCAAAAACACCCTGCCGGATCCGGCAGCCTTGCTGTTAGATTTTGGCGGGGTGCTGGTCACCTCCACCCGACCCGAACACTGGGAAGGGGTAGTGGCCCAGACCATCGTGACCCTCTTGGATGGTCACCCTCAGACTCCAAGCCTCGAGCGCATTACCGCTGATGTCGCCGCCGGGGCCACGGCTGCTAAATCCTGGCGCAATGCGATGTCACGACCCTTCGCACCAGCCGAGCTGAGCCATGAAACTTACGTGTTCGATTTCATCGCGGCCGACTGGCCGGCAGCAGTACGCCAAGCGTTGGAACCACACTGTGCGGCGATTTGCTATGCGGTCAATGACGCGGCCGAACACCGCACGCTGCGCAACGGTAGTGTCGAGCTGTTGCACTGGGCGGCCGCCCAGCACCTGCCGGTTGTGGTGGTCTCGAACGCGCTCTCCGGAGCGGTACACCGCGACTTCTTAGCTACCGCCAAGCTCACCGAGTTCATCACCGCCGAACTGTACTCCGATGAGCTGGGCATCCGGAAACCCAACCCAGAACTG
>CAZAAP010000137.1:0-4914 GCA_964482935.1 uncultured Enteractinococcus sp. | reverse complement strand
GCCCGGCGGTTATACAGCTTGACGAGCAGCTCGTTTTTCTGGCGCAGGGCACCTTCAATTTTTTGGCGCAGAATCGACTCGTCGTAGAGGTCTTGAACGCGAATCCCCAGGCGGGCGACCTTGTCTTGATAGGTCGGGCCAATACCGCGACCGGTAGTCCCGATCGCGCGTTTGCCCAAGAACCGTTCGGTGACCTTATCAAGCGTCTGGTGATAGGGCGCCACGAGGTGCGCGTCAGCGGAGACGCGTAGGTGCGAGGTGTCGTGCCCGCGCGCTTCGAGACCGTCGATTTCTTCGAAGAGCGCTTCGAGGTTAATGACCACCCCGTTGCCAATCACAGAGGTCGCCTCCGGGGACAAGATTCCGGCGGGCAACAGCTTCAGTTCAAACTTCTCGCCGTTGACGACAACGGTGTGTCCGGCATTGTTCCCGCCGTTGGGTTTGACCACGTAATCGACTCGACCACCGAGTAGGTCTGTTGCTTTGCCTTTGCCCTCGTCGCCCCACTGGGCTCCAACGATTGCGATTGCTGGCATAAAATTCATCTCTCCCAAGGGGGCAGCATCACAGCGCCCCACAACATAGAAAGGTTCTCGCGCCCGCGTACACGGAAGTTTGGGGCCGAGAACAGTTACAACCAGAGTTTACCAAATCACCGTCCCTCCCGTGGCTCGGGCACTCTTTGACGCTTCACACAGCACGCCCGGTCACATCATGAGGCGCCGCGCAGCCTTAAGCTCACAGGAAACATGGAAGAAAAGATAGTTGCATCTTTCAATTACCGCCCTGGATGCCACCGCGAGCCAGCCGCGACATGGCACAGGTCTCGCAGGTTACCGACCCCGATCACGCCCCGCCATGGACTCGGTCACACCGCTGTGAACTGGCACACTTTCGCGCCTCTTGCGTCCAAAAGAGCGCCTCACTGGGCTGCACTCGCCTGCACCGTCCCGCGCTTTCGTATATGATTTTTTCAGCTTCACCTTTGCTGTGAAATAGCTCACCACACAGCGTGCGTCAAGATCTGACTGATCCGTCGACTTGGGTGCACGAAGACCTCGAGCACGAAGGAAACATCATGGAAAAACTGATTCGCGGTATAGCGCGTACGCTTGCCGTGCTTTCAGCGACTGCCATCGTGGTGATGGTTATTGCGATCACGATCGACGTGTTCGTGCGCAACACCACCGGGGCATCACTGGGCGGCATGATCGAAATCGCCGAAACAGCGATGGTCACTGCCGTTGCCTTTGGGCTGGCCTGGGCCGGCGTCAACGGCGAGCACGTGGCAGTGACGCTACTGACGGACCGCTTTGGACCGAAAATGGCGCGAGCCACCAACGTCTTCGTGTGGGTACTCACCGCCTTCTATACCGGGTGGTTGTCGTATTCCAACATTCTGAATTCGATCGAGGCGACCCAACTTGGTGAAATCCGCTTCGGTCTTGTGCAGTGGCCCATGTACCCGATGCGCTGGGTGCTGACCATTGGGTTCATTTCGCTGTTCCTCGTCGCACTGGTCAATATCTACCGCAGCCTGACAGGTAGCGGACCGATGGGCTTTGCCGATGAACTTGAAGCCGTGCTCGCTGATGACGCACTGCCCACCGATGAACACCACTCCACCCCAACCACTGCAGAAGGAGAGCGTAAATCATGACAGTCGGTAGTGTCATCGCTATTGTCCTGATACTGATGCTCGTCCTGCTGCTTTTGCGGGTACCGGTAGCAGTATCGCTGGGTCTTTCCGGCGCACTGGGTCTGGTTGCGCTACGCGGCATCAACCACACCACCAACGTGCTGGGTGCCGAACCGTTTGCCGAAACGGCCACCTACTCGTTGACTATTATTCCGATGTTCATCCTGATGGGGATGTTCGCGGTTCGAGCCAACGTCGCAGACTACGTCTTCAAAATCGCCGACCGGGTTCTGGGTCGTTTCCCGGGCGGACTCGGTATTGCCACGGTGGCAGCCTCCGCTGGGTTCTCAGCAGTCTCGGGTTCCTCGATTGGCACCGCCGCCACGATGGCTCGTCTGTCCGTCGCCCAAATGCGCGCCGCAGGTTATCCGGCTTCCATGGCAACTGCATTGGTCGCGGTCGCTGGCACCCTGGGATCGATGATCCCACCATCAACCTTCCTGGTCCTGTATGCCATCTTGGCCCAGATCTCCGTGGCCGAAATGCTCGCCGCTGGTATTGTGCCGGGCGTCTTGTCGGCCATCGCTTATTCCCTGTGGATCATGTTTGCTGGCTGGCGAATGAATCGCCAGGGCCAGACCGTCACCGATGCCGACAGTGTCCAACACGCCCTGGACCAGGCGGTCGAAATCACCACCGCACAACGCGAGAAGACCCCGCTGGGCAAACTGCCGTGGCGTGGTCTGGTCTACATCGTCATTCTGTTCACCATCGTGTTGGGTGGGATGTACTCGGGAATCTTCACAGCCACCGAATCCGCCGCCTTCGGCGCGGTGGCCGCCGTCATCATCTTGCTGTTTGAACTGCGCAAAGAAGGTGGCAAGGGTATCTGGAAGGGTATCACCGAGGCACTACAAAGCACGGCCTCGACCACGGCGATGGTGTTTTTCATCGTCATCGGTTCGGCCATCTTGTCCTCGTTCTTCATCGCAGCCCAGGTCCCCAATAAGATCACCGAAGCGGTCCTGGCGTGGAACATTTCACCCCAACTGGTCATGCTCGTACTCTTACTGAGTTTGATCCCCCTGGGCATGGTGCTGGAATCCCTGTCCCTGCTGATGATTTCGGTGCCACTGCTCCTGCCGGTTGCCCTCGAATTCGGCTTTGATCCGATCTGGTTGGGCATTTTGATCGTCAAGTTCATCGAAATCGGAATGGTCACCCCACCGGTTGGCATCAACGCGTTCGTCGTCGCCGGCACCACGGGCATCCGGTCCGAAACCGTGTTCAAGGGCATCCTGCCGTTTTTTGCCATCGACCTGGTGCTGATCGCGATCTTCTTCTTCGTCCCCGATATCATCCTGTTCCTGCCCAGTTTGGTGCAAAGTTAGGAAGGCTATCCATGAAATCACAACTCTTTTCTCGCTTTGCCAAGATCGCTGCGGTCACGGCCGCTGCGGCCCTGACCCTGACCGCGTGTGACGAAGGCATCGTCGAAGGTGCCGATAACTTCTACTTCACCGTGGCCAACGGGGCACTGGATGGCACGCAGCACGCGTTGGTTGCCGAAGAATACTACGACGCCGTGGAAGAAGCCACAGACGGCCGCGTGGAATTCGAACGCACCTCCTTCGAGGCGGTCTGTGGGATGGCCGAAGTCGCCGACTGTGTGCGCGACGGTCGCGCTGATATCGGCCTGACCGTCACGGACTACACCCCGCACCTGTTGCCGACCCTGTCGGTCATGTCGATCTCATTTTTGAATAACGACATTCAGGCATCCGTAGAAGCGCTCTATGATGTGCACACCAACTACGAACCGGCACGAGCCCAGCTGGAACAAAGCAACCTGGAATACATCGGTTCCTGGCCGGTCGGCGTACTGTTGATCGGTGCCAAAGAACCGATCGATAGTTACGAAGACCTCCGCGGACTCTCGGCACGTGCTGCCGGGCCGGTCACCCAGCGCACTCTGGAGACCGCCGGCGTCAATGTCAACGCGATTACTGCGGCTGAAACCTACGAATCGCTCCAGCGCGGTGTGATTAACTCGGTTGCTGCCTCCCTAGACTTCGCGGTCAACTACGCCGTGACAGAACAGCTGCCCTACTGGGCAGACCCCGGCGTTGGCCAGTACACCGCCTACGGCATGTGGTGGAATAAGGATTCTTACGACTCCTTGACCCCGGAATTGCAAGGAATCGTGGACGACGTCACTCGAGAATTCAACGAGGGTCGGATCATCGAGATTTCCAACGGCGAATTAGAAAACATCTGTCAGGGCATGTTGGACTCCCCGGATGTAGAGAACTTTGAGTCCTGGCCGGAAGAAGAGACCCAGAAATGGATCGATGAAGCGGGCGAGGAAGCCCAGCAGGCCTGGCTTCAGATCATGGAAGATTATAACTTCAATGATGCTGACGCCTACCTCGAAGAATACGTTGCAGCGTACGAGCGCTACGAATCAGAAGACAATCCGCTGGATGCCGGGATTGCGTGTGCCGGCAAATGGCAAGAACAAAATAACTAGTTTCTGACTGGTAAATAACCAATGGTGGCTGCGAATCAGGCGATTCGCAGCCACCATTGGTTTAATCCGTGGGGCGGGTCCTACGAAGTAGTGCCCGTGGTGGGTTGGCTCAAAATGGCTTGAGCTTCGGCGGCACGCTGGCTTGGGACCAGGACTTCGTACCGGCCGGCTTGGAGAGCTTGGGAGGATGAGAAGTCGCGTTTGCCACGCGTCATCGCATGCCCCACCGCTCCGGCGATCGCCCCGAAAATGGCGCCGAGAATCAGCGCCGTCAGTACGATGCTGAACCATCCAACGAGCGCGAAGATAGCAAAGAGCAGCCCGACAAACAGGCCAAACCACAACCCGCTGAGCGCACCGACTCCGGCAGCTTTTCCGGTGGTCATCCGGCCGGTGACGAGTTCAACTGATTTCATATCGTGGCCGACAATCTTGACGCCTTCAACAGGAAAACCCGCATCAGACAGACGATCGACTGCGCGTTGGCCTTCGAGATAGTCGGTGGTTTCGAGAATCGTGGTGTACGAGGATCCACCGGGATCAGCTTGAGGTACATATTCCGTCATTGAAACTCCTTTCATAACGGTTAAATTCACTCTCAAGTTGACTCTAACAAAGCCCGGCTTCGGGGGTCAGGGTGGTTGAACACTTCGCCAAGCGCCAAGATCATGAAGGGCCCTCGTCGGCGTCGTTCGGTGGTTTTTTCATGTCCAGACTGTGCGAACGCTCAAGGTAGATGATGATC
>CAZAAP010000136.1:0-4936 GCA_964482935.1 uncultured Enteractinococcus sp. | reverse complement strand
TGCGCGCAACCCTACAAAATCTTGGCGAAGGCCAAAGAAGGCAACGGCTCTAATTTATGACTGACTCAAGTTTTCACCCTCATCACGACGATCGGATCGTCACCGAAGGCGCATCCAGCGAAGAACGCGAAGTCGAAGCCGCCCTACGGCCCAAGAATCTTACGGAGTTCGTGGGCCAGCACCGAGTCAGAAAACAACTTTCTTTGGTTTTAGAAGCCGCAAAGCTTCGCGGGGCCACAGCTGATCACATCCTGTTGTCGGGACCTCCAGGATTAGGTAAAACGACTCTCTCCATGATCGTCGCCGAAGAAATGGGCGCACCCCTGCGCATCTCATCCGGCCCGGCGATCCAACACTCCGGGGATCTAGCCGCCATCTTGTCATCTCTAACCGAGGGCGAAGTACTATTCCTCGACGAGATCCACCGTATGTCTAGGCCCGCCGAAGAAATGCTGTATATGGCAATGGAAGACTTTAGAGTTGACATTGTGGTCGGTAAAGGAGCGGGTGCCACATCAATCCCGCTGGAATTGCCACCGTTTACGATTGTCGGGGCGACGACCAGGGCAGGTCTTCTGCCTGGTCCGTTGCGTGATCGGTTTGGCTTCACCGGCCACCTGGACTTTTATGCGACCGAGGAACTGGAGATGGTACTTCGCCGATCGGCTGCCATGCTGGATATGAACTTGAGCAGTGAGTCGTTCACTGAGATCGCTTCTCGTTCTCGTGGCACGCCAAGAATCGCCAACCGACTGCTGCGTCGGGTGCGTGACTGGGCCTTGGTTAACAACCTCCCAGCGGTGGACGCTCGAGCTGCCGCTTCCGCCCTGGAAATGTACGAAGTTGATTCCCGTGGACTTGATCGTCTCGATCGCGCTGTACTTGATGCGTTATGCACGAAGTTCAAGGGGGGACCGGTGGGTCTATCCACGTTGGCTATTGCGGTGGGCGAAGAAATAGAAACCGTTGAAACCGTTGCCGAACCGTATCTGGTCCGAGAAGGGCTGCTGGGGCGCACACCTCGCGGCAGAATCGCCATGCCTGCTGCCTGGGAGCACCTCGGGCTTAAGCCGCCCGAAGATCCCGCGTCTGAGGGCCTATGGTCGCTGTTGCAAGAGCGACCCACGAAGGGTGGGCCGGAAGGTGCACAAGATGACCTGCAACGAAGCTCAGTGCCCCAAGAAGATATCGAAGGCATGCTGTTCTTTGACGACCGTGACTGAACATCGGAGGACCCATAACTCCAGGCTCATGCGCGCACCGGATTCACGCTATTGAAGTCAGGCCATTAGGATAGGCTCAGACATTGTGTGTAAAGTGCCGTCAACCCGGCAGTTTTCCGTAAGTGCATTGCCATGCACAAGTTTGAACAAGATAGTTGGTAGATGATTAATGACCCACAACGCTGAACTAGCCACCGTTATTGCGCAAGCCGAAGGGGGCCAAGCGGGCGGTTCGAGCATGTTTATGCTCTTGATGCTGGCAGTGCTTGGTCTGCTGTTCTTTATGATGATCCGTCGCAGCCGGAAAGCCATGAAAACTCAGCAGGAGCAGCGCGCGTCGCTCGAACCCGGCATGCAAGTCATGACGACGTTTGGTCTGTACGGAACCATTACGGACATTGACCACAACGAAAATAAAGCCGTCATGGAGCTGTCTCCGGGGCACTTTGCGACCGTGCACCTGCAGGCAGTTGGTCAAGTCGTCGAAGAAACTGAGACTGAAGATCTCCCTGAATCGGGCATATCAGTCGATGATATTCCGGACTATCCAGAACAAGCGTCCCCCGATACACCGGGTAGTGAATACGGGTCTGAGTACAAAGACCCACGTGACGATCGCGACCGCTAAACCCGCCACCCTCCGCTTCCTTGTCGGACAAATATATTGAAGGCCCGTTACATTCATGGCGTCTAAAAACCCACAGTCCCGTGCTCGACGATCGCTAGCATGGTTGACAGCTATCATTGTTGGCCTAGGTGTCATTATGGGCATTGGAATTGCCACCAATAATTCCGATGGTGTGCCCTTACTAGCATTAGATCTCGAGGGCGGGACCCAAATGGTTTTGTCCCCAGAAACGGCAACCGGTGAAGCTGTTACTCCAGAACAAATGAATCAGGCCGTTGAGATTATTCGTCAACGCGTTGATGGTTCGGGTGTTTCAGAAGCTGAAATTAATACGCAGGGAGACAATAACGTTGTTGTCTCAATGCCCGGTACTCCCGACCCGCAGACGCGGGAACTGATCCAGGCCTCAGCCAACATGGAATTCCGTTCCGTCCTTACCTCGGGTTCATTCCAGGCGACTCCGGAAGAAGAACGGCTCGATATCTCAGAGATCCCCGAGCCTGAAGCGACTCCGGAGCATGGCTCCGATCCGAATTGGATCACTCCAGAAGTCTACGATGAGTTCCAGCGCACCGACTGCTCGGCACCGGAGGCCTCTCAAATCCGCGATAACCTGCCAGAAGACGAAGCGGTCGTGGCATGTGATTTCGACATGGGGGCCAAATACATTTTGGGACCTCTGGAAATTTCGGGAGACCAGATCGACTCAGCCGACCACGGTATGGCTCAGACCCCGACTGGTGTGTCTGCAAACCAATGGGTCGTAAACATCAGCTTCGAAGACGAAGGGGCCGAGGCCTTTCGTGAGATTACCCAGCGCCTGACCGGTATGAGCGCTCCACAGAACCAGTTCGCCATCTTATTGGATGGACAGATTGTCTCCGCGCCTACCTCACAGGCCGTTATTCTCGATGGCCAAGCACAAATTTCTGGGAACTTCGATGAAGAAAGTGCAGCACAGCTTGCTGAACAATTAGAGTATGGTTCACTGCCCATTTCCTTCGAAGTCGAATCAGAACAACAAATATCGGCCACCCTTGGTCAAGACCAACTCTTCTGGGGACTCATCGCAGGCCTCATTGGTCTAGGTTTGGTCGCGGTTTATCAGTTCTTCCAATATCGGGCCCTGGGACTGGTAACTCTTTCATCGATTGTGATCATGGGTCTGCTGACCTATCAAGCAATTGTCTTGCTGGGCTGGTCCGATAACTATCGTCTATCGCTAGCAGGGATCGCAGGCATCATTGTGTCGATCGGTCTCACAGCGGACTCATTTATTGTGTACTTCGAACGCATTAAAGACGAAATGCGCAATGGTCGGCCGTTCGAGTCGGCCGTGAACTACGGGTGGGAACGAGCCAAACGCACCATTACGGTCTCAAAGCTCGTCAATATTCTCGCCGCTGTGGTGCTGTTCTTCGTCGCAGTGGGGAACGTTCGAGGATTCGCGTTCACTCTGGGGCTCACCTCGATTGCTGACCTGATTGTGGTGTTCATGTTTACCCACCCGGTCATGCAGTTGCTCGCGAAGACGCGGTTCTTTGGCTCCGGGCACCCAATGTCAGGCATGGACCCATCTCTCCTGGGCCAGAAACCGTTGTACCAAGGGGCCGGACGCATTCGCGAATTTCGACCTGAGCAAGAGGTGGCAGAGGTCCGCTCGAAAAAGAACAAGCGCTCTAGTAAAGAAGCAGAACGGCGACAAACTATCGCAGAACGCCGCGCAGCTGAGCGGGCAGCGGCTTTGCAATCATCCAGATCGTCAGATAACGAGCCTGCACGGGAGGACTCATGAGTCGCTTAGCAACCTGGGGGAATGAACTCTACGCGGGCAAAAAATCGTACCCGTTTATTCACAAATGGAAAACCTGGTTTATTATCGCATTCATCGTCCTGGTGATTGCTGGTGGACTGACTGCACTGCGCGGTGGTTTTAATCTCGGCATTGAATTCCGTGGTGGTTCTGAGTTCACGGTTTCGGATGTAGAGAATACAGATCCGCTCATTGGTGAACAAGCTGTGACCGAAGTTCTTCCAGATGTGGAAGCTACGGCGACAAACATTGCGCCCGGAACGGTTCGTGTGCAAACTGCTCAGTTGTCTGATGAGCAGACTCTGCAGGTAGCAAGCAATTTGCAAGACGGATACGGAGTTGCTGCAGAACAAGTAACATCCAACTTTGTGGGGCCCACGTGGGGCGCTGCCGTATCGCAACAGATGCTGATCGGCTTGGTGATCTTCCTGGTCTTAGTCGCGCTATACCTAGCGGTATATTTCCGCACGTGGAAAATGTCGGCTGCAGCAATCCTTGGCCTCATTTACGTCGTGGCATTGACGGTGGGCATTTACGGTGCGGTGGGATTCGAAGTCACCCCAGCAGCCATTATTGGGTTCTTGCTGATCTTGTCATACTCCCTCTACGACACGGTAGTGGTATTTGACAAGATACGTGAGAACACACAGAACTTGGCTGAGGATCGGAGACGAACCTTCGATGAGCTGGTCAACCTAGCCGTCAACCAAACATTGGTCAGGTCGATCACTACCTCAGTTGTGGGAATCTTGCCGGTTGGTTCGATTCTGTTTATCGGCGCAGGCTTACTGGGGGCAGGAACACTGCGCGATATATCGCTATCAATTTTTGTTGGCATCATTGTCGGCACCGTGGCCACCCTGTTCATACAAGCTCCGCTATACGCGCTCATGCGTCGAAACGAAGCCGCCATCCAAGAACGTGATGCGAAAATTCTTCGGCGACGGAGTTCTCAAGCAACTGACGATGCCATCACCGAGACTTCAACGTCTATGACGTCGTAGGCTTGATAAGCATTAGCTGGTGTCCTGGAGCTTTACCCGAAGGCTACAGGACACAGCGTTTTAAGGTGAACTCTTCGAATCCAGCAAATAATTCTCACCTATTGTGGGGAACGCACTAAACTAGGTCACTACATGCAATTTCGTGGCAAGGGAGAAGGTTCGTGGCATCAACACAACCGACGTCACCTCAGGGTGGGCATAAGGGTCCTGATGCCCTGACTCCGGCGCGCGGTTTTGGTCGTTTCGCACGTCTAACCGGCCGAGGATA
>CAZAAP010000135.1:0-4956 GCA_964482935.1 uncultured Enteractinococcus sp. | reverse complement strand
TAGCGCGCCGCCCTGTCACGGCGGAGGTCGCGGGTTCAAGTCCCGTCAGGGTCGCGGATTTGAAAGGCCCGTCCAGCAGGACGGGCCTTTTCCATTGGGACCATCGGTTCGCAGTCCTGGGCAGGTATTTTTAGAGAAT
Organism: uncultured Enteractinococcus sp.; assembly: GCA_964482935.1. Taxonomy (GTDB): domain Bacteria; phylum Actinomycetota; class Actinomycetes; order Actinomycetales; family Micrococcaceae; genus Yaniella. The sequence continues at coordinate 4,817 of CAZAAP010000135.1, read as the reverse complement.
GCCGCGACGCTCGCCTTCAAAGATTGCCTCTGCGGCCGAAGAGACTTCGAGCTTCCGATAGATCGACTGCACCTGAGTCTTGACGGTACTCAGACTGATATAGAGTTTCTCAGCTATCTTTGCGCGCGTCATTCCCTGAGCCAGATGCTCAAGAACTTCGATCTCTCGATCAGTGAGCGAATGTCCTCGCTTCGGCAACTCGGCGATAAAAATCGGTTTACCCGCAACATGTTCCGGCCACGAGGGTACATGCTTTTCGGCAAACTCTTGGATCTCTTGACCAAAGAGCAGCATTTCTTGGAAATTCAGCCCCCTGGGCATCTGGGCAGCCGAGGTGAGGGCTTTGATGCTCTCGGTCGTATTGCCGAGGAGGTGGTGGGCGGCGGCTAGGACTGAGAGCCTACGGATTTCTAAGAGTCGAAAGCCGCGTGTCTCGGTGTGTAAGTCGTGGGCTTGGTCTGCAGCGTGTTGCAATCGCCCAACGTAAAGATCAGCAGCAGCGCTAACAAGTTTGGTGTAGGTCAATGAATGATCGGCACGCTCCAGTAGCTTCACAGCTTCTGAACCTCGTCCTACACTGAGCGCCACCAAGGCGCGCTTGAGGGGAATAACACTTCCGGTGAATCCCTCGCCATCGACTCGTGGCAGGGGGAGGTCATCTAGCATCTCCAGGCGGTGTTCGAGCTCGTCGTGATGGTCAGCTGCTTCCAAAACCCGGTGCAGCGCGACGACGTAAAACGGCCACATCTCGCCAACCTCGTGGAGACTGATAGCCTCCAGTCGATCGATTGCCTCCTCGAGGTCCTCTTCAAACGCCAAAATGCTGATGAACTCTGCTTGCACATCGAGATGACTTTCAACCCAGCTCGATGTCCGGGGCACTGTCCTGGCACGGGTCAGGAGGCCGTTCGCTGTGGCAGTATTACCGAACGCGGCATGAATCAAGGCTGTTTTAATCAGTGCCTCGCGCTCTAGAAACACAAACCGCGATTGTGCAGGGCGCAAATGCGCCTGCATGAACGCGGTTAAGGCGCGCGGTAAGTCCCCGGCGAGCATCGCCGTGATCCCAATTTGTACTGGGGCTTGGAGGAGCCAGCCGCTTCGTGGCGTCAATTCCGGTTGCATTTGAGCTAAGTATGATTCGATGGTGTCTGCTTGCTCAAGTGCCCGGTGGATTCTTCCGTGCATTCGGTAATCAGCCATACGGAACATGGCCAACACGAACATTTGCTTGGGATCATCAGCATCAATCGCGTCTTGGATAGCCTGCGTATTAGCGTGACCAGCATTCGAGGCTGCCAGAATCTTGTACGCAGCCATGACCAAGGGGAATGCTTCGCCTACTTCGTGTATCAAGATGTCCAGGATTTCTGCCGAGCGAGCAGGATGGAAGCCATACCAAGCCGCAGCGATGTTTTCTTCGATGAGTTTGGCGGCACCGCGGTAGTCTTCGCCAGCAAGGAGCGTTTCCACTTCTTGAACGAACTGGGCAAGTTCGTCTTGGGTGGGTAGGTCGTCCTCATCATGGCCCGGGTATTGCATACACCACTCAACCGCACTAAACCGGCGCTTTGCCGCTAGAAACATTCCGTGTGCTACAGCATAGCTGTGACCTCAAGGTTCGTATAGTGTTACAGATTCGAAATATCTGAATACTTTTTTGAAGGTCCTGTGAGTGGAGCAGAGTGCTAATCGTTGAGGGTTAGGACAGCCTTGATCGTATCCCCGGAGGCGGCTTCAGCAATGGCGGTGTCGAGTTGACCGAAGTCATAGGTTTTCACAAGTCGATCGAAAGGGAAGCGGCCCTGTTTATACAATCCCAGCAGGGCGGGAATGAGATCCTGAGAGTTCCCCGAGCCGCCCAGGGTGCCGACAATGCGCTTACCAAACAGGGTGCGCATATGGTCAACCGAGAACCGGGCCTCAGCGGGTGCACCACCCACCAGAATGAGCGTGCCGAGCATCCCCACGACATCGGCGGCTTCTTCGATCACCGCAATGACCCCGGTGCAATCGATCGCAAAGTCCGCGGTTCGTCCCAGGATGCGCCGAATTTCGGTGGGTGCATCGGTGTATTTGGAGTTAATGACATGTGTTGCGCCAAGTTCCAGTGCAAGTTCAAGGCGGGAGTCATGCAGATCGATCGCAATGATTTCGGTGGCCGGGGTATTTGTAGCGGCCATGATGGCAGCAAGACCCACGGCACCGGCGCCATAGATGACCACCGAGTCACCCGGGTTGGGTTGGGCGGCATTGAATACTGCACCAGCTCCGGTCGTGACACCGCATGCTAGCGGGCCGAGTAGCTCGAACGGAATGTCCCGGTCGACCTTGATGACCATGGACGCAAACGTCAGCGAGTAGTTCGCAAAGGAGGACTGGCCAAAGAAATGTCCCGAAAGAGGTGTGCCGTCTTCACGGCGATAGCCTGACGCACCGGCTTTCGGCCCGATCAGGCGGTGGCCGGCCAGCAGGCCTTCGCCAATGTGCTCGCAGTAGCGGTGTTCGCCGCGGCGACAATTGCGACACGTCCCGCAGTAGGGCCACCCGAGGATGACATGATCGCCGACTTCGACTTCGGTGACGCCTTCGCCCACCTGTTCGACGATACCGGCACCTTCATGGCCGAAAACTCCCGGCAGGGGCAGCGGCATGTCACCGGATTGGGTGTTCAAATCGGTGTGACACACACCCACGGCCTTGACTTTGACGAGCACTTCGCCGGGGCCGGGTTCGTCTAGTTCTAGCGTTTCGCGGACGAACGGTGCGTTGATTTCTTCGACGACATAGGCATCGATTTTCATAACCAAACTCCTCGGGTTATCGCAGTTAGCGTTCACTACGCAGCGTAGTCCTCCACGCTGTGACGCAGCTCAATACGCGCCAGGCTGGGCTTGCTATCCTGGGGCAATGACCACCTCCCAGCGCATGGACGCCATCGAAATGACCCGGTACCGTCGTCGTCCGTTCCCTGAGACACCCCAGGCAACGGCGTATTTGGACATGATGGACCAGGTCCGGCAGTTGCAGAACGCGCTGGTGGCCGCAAAACCCGAGGTCGCCGAGTCCCAGGCCATTGCCGCCAAGCTGGCCGAGGTTACCGAGCTGGTGCAGGGTCTTGCGGTGTCTGAGCACGAGCAGCTCTATGGGGTCGGGGAGATGGGCGGTTCGATTTCCCAGGCGCTGTTGCCGCCGCTGACCCTAGACTTTCTCGACGACGAAGAACTCCGCGCACACTTTACCGCTGGGCCTTTTGCGATGGGCACGAACCAGGTGATGCACGGCGGGGTGATTTCAGCGATTTTCGACACCGTGATGGGCCGGATGGCGCTGGGACTCGATGGACCGGCCTGCCGGACGGCGTATCTGAACACGCAGTATCGCAGTGTGGCACCGATCGGGGAGCGGTTGGAGCTGCGGGCCCGGGTTGCCTCAATCGAGGGGCGCAAACGGTTTATCACCGCCGAACTGTTCCACGGTGAAACGCTGTGCGCCGAGGCGGATGCACTCTTCGTTGAGCTGCGGTCCGGCCACCAGTAGAGGGGCAGCATGGCATCACGTGTGAGCATCAACCCGCCGGGTTTCGGTCAATGACCACTGATCCAGGCCGATCTGTTGGCCAATGTCGACGACGCGGCCTAGTGGGTTGTCAGCAGACTTTCGATCCGACGGGCAGACTCCAGGAGTGTTTCTGCGACATCGTCAACCTTGAGATCACTCATGACATACAGGATCGCCAGTGACGCTGGGCGTTCATCGGCGGTGCGTAGCGGGACCGCAACGGACGATAATCCGGTGAAGACTTCATCCTGGCTGAATTCGTAGCGGTTCGCCGGAAATTCCTCGGGCTTGAGTTGCGATCGGATGACGCGACCGGGAGCACCGTGATCAATGGGGTGCCGGCTACCGGGGCGCTGGGCAACCGTCGTGACGGCGTGCTGTGGCTCAACAGTCAGCAGCGTGACGGCCTCTTCGCCGTCGTAGGCCACAATAAATGCGGTCATGCCCAGCGTATTGGCTAACGAGACCAGCTCGGGGTTGGCGGCGGCTTGCAGATCGCGGGCGATACTGCGCGTCAGGGTGGCCATCCGAACGCCGATTTCCAAGCGCCCGGTGGTGTCGCGTTCAACAAAGCCGAATTCTTCCAGCGTGCGCACCAACCGGTAGGCCATGGACCGGTGGATGCCTAACTGTTCGGCTAATTCGGGCACTGTCATGGGGGCATTGGATTCACCAATCAGTGCCAGGGCGTGGAGTCCGCGGGCCAGTGTTTGTGAACCGCCGCTGACCTGTTTCGTTGTGCTCGACATACTGTCATCCTTGGGAAAATGTTGCGCGGCTCGCGCCACAGGACTAGTCTTGTATCTATAAATAGAATGATGTCTCAACTATAGAGACTCGCAGGGTTCGGTGCAAGCCTTTTACGACTACAGGCCACCGCAGCTGTGTTCGCAAGGAGAACAACGTGCAATTTCATTACCGGGGTTACGACTCTCATGACCCACGTATCAAACCAGCCGCCGGTTACGGTGTGGACCGTCAGGACCAGATTCCAGATGCGATGGATGTGCTGATTGTGGGCACCGGACCTGCGGCAGCCGTTGTGCTGGCACAGCTCTCCCGCTTCCCGTCCGTCAACGTGCGTGCGATTGAAAAACGCCCCGGACGGCTGGAAGTCGGTCAGGCCGATGGGATTCAGGCCCGCTCGGTGGAGACCTTCCAGGCGTTTGGGTTCGCCGAAGAGGTCATCCAGGAGTCGTATCGCAACGTCGAAATGTGCTTCTGGGCGCCAGATCCGAAGGACCCGTCGAATATTG
>CAZAAP010000134.1:0-4965 GCA_964482935.1 uncultured Enteractinococcus sp. | reverse complement strand
GAGGGTGGAGGTGAGGCAATATGACAATCAACCCCTCACAATACGATCCCACCACGCTAGGCGACTACGGCGAAGAGGTCGCTGCTCAAGCGTTAGCTGATGCTGGTTACCGCATCCTGGAACAAAAGTGGCAAGCGACAGCAGGCGAAGTCGACATCATTGCATACCATCGCCAACAACTCGTGGCGGTCGAGGTTAAAACACGCCTCGGAGTGGGTTTTGGCGATCCGTTAGGGTCGGTTACAGCGACGCAATTGCGTCGCATCCAGCGGGGTCTGCTGGATTACAAGCGGTCGGTCTACCCGAACTTTGCCCACAGTCCGATACGCGTTGATGTGGTCGGCATTCTTGTTGATGTCAATGGAGAGAGCATCGCAGAGTTGTTACAGGACGTGGGCTAGATGGATCCCGCTGCACAAACCCCCGTGGTACTCAACGTCAGTTCACCAACCAGGATAGGTAACACTTACAGTGTCGCGCTAACCGGGATGAAAGGCCAACTCGTCACTGTTGAGGCAGATATAGGCAACGCACTTCCTGGATTTACACTCCTAGGTCTCCCGGACCAATCGCTCCATGAGGCAAAGGACCGTATTCGCGCTGCAGCCCGGAACTCTGGCCTGCATCTAACTCGACGGCACTTGACGGTCAACCTGACACCCGCTTCGTTGCATAAGCGAGGCTCCCACTTTGATCTAGCAATTATCATGGCCGCCTTAGGCGCAGATTATGCCATACAGCACGAAACCGGACCCGTTTTTCTCGCCGCCCTTGGCCTAGACGGCACGCTTCAAACGGCACCAGGGATCTTGCCAGCAGTTATGGCGGCAGTCCAAGCCGGTCATTCTGAAGTCATTGTGGCAGCCGCAGCTGAAGGCCAGGCCCGGATGGTCCCTGGTGCACAAGTCCGAGCCTTCAGCCATCTTTCCGAGGTAGCACACGCTTTTGGAGCACCCGTAGAACCAAAGAGTAGTCCGGTCGCTTTAACTGCCCAGACCAAACTGGCAGTGGAAGAACAACGAATGGATCTAGACGAGATCCGCGGACAGCATGAAGCGCGCTGGGCATTAGAGATCGCCGCAGCTGGTGGCCACCACCTACTTCTTCAAGGGCCACCGGGTGCAGGGAAAACCATGCTGGCCCAGCGCCTGCCGACCATCATGACAAACATGGACCCCCAGATTGCTCTGGAAAACGCAGCGATCCACACACTGGGCGATGGCGAAGATTCCCCCTTGCAGTTACCAACCCGTCCGCCATTCCAGGCACCACATCACTCTGCTACTGCAACAGCGCTAATTGGTGGTGGCTCGGGCATGATTCGTCCTGGCGCAGTATCGAGAGCACACGGAGGGGTACTGTTTCTCGACGAAGCCGGCGAGTTCAGCCGAGATGTACTCGATATGCTCCGGCAACCCTTGGAAACTGGCAGGGTGAAGCTGCATAGAGCCCGGCACACAGTGGAGTTCCCAGCACAGTTTCAGCTAGTGCTGGCTACTAACCCGTGCCCATGTGGATATGGTTATGGGACGGGCAAACAATGCCGCTGCACCTCACTGCAACGGCGCAGGTATGCCAGCAAGCTATCCGGTCCGCTTATAGATCGTATTGATCTCCAAGTCACGGTTCACCCGGTAACGTCTGAACATCTCACCTCAACGGGACCCGCTGAGTCTTCTCAAACGGTCGCGAGGCGTGTCAAAGATGCAATCAGGCGTAGTGAACAAAGGCTCGCACCGTTTCGACTCACTCGAAATCATCAAGTTCCCCTGCCATTATTCCAAGAATCAGCCCTGCAGGTGAGTGGTGACGCCAGAAAGATCTTGGAACGCGCACTTGATGCCGGTGATATCACTGCGCGCGGGTATGGGCGTGTAATGCGCGTGGCTTGGACCATTGCAGATCTCTTGCAGGCAGATCAACCCACAGCCGAGCATATGGACATGGCACTGTATCTACGCCTCAACCAGATAGGAGAGCGTCATGGCTGACCATGATCTACGTCGGGCACGCGCCGGACTCACACAGGTAATTGAACCAGCAGACGCGCTCGGCGTTGTCAGCGCGCAAGCATGGGGGCCAATCCGCTTGCTTGAGATCATCGAGGGAGCAACACCCAGCCAACAGGACTGGACAACATTAACCGCTCACGGCAACGGAGAGCTTGCAAATAAGATCCAACGTCACCTCGGGAAAGCCATCGAGCGTTGGCGCAGACGCATCACATATCTACACCCCGATCAAGCGTTGGAGTATATAACCAGGCTCGGTGGACGATTTATTACTCCAGAAGATGACTGCTGGCCCAGTGCGCTCGCAGATTTAGAAGTCACCGAACCGCTAGGTTTGTGGACCCTAGGTCATGCGAAGATCCCAGGCGCGCATCGCACCTTAGGACTAGTCGGATCACGGGATGCCACGCCATACGGCGAAATGGCTACCAAGATGTTAGCAACGAAGGCACGCCAAATGGGCATCACAGTATTATCAGGGGGCGCCTATGGTATCGACGCTCAAGCCCACAGACATGCCTTGGAGGTCGAGGGTGAGGGAATTCCTACGATAGGTGTCCTAGCGGGAGGGCTAGATCGTTTCTATCCTGCGGGTAATGCTGATCTTCTCCGCAGAATCACTAAAGAGGGCGCTATTATCAGCGAGATGCCTCCGGGAATGCGGCCCAATCGCTATCGCTTTTTGAACCGGAACCGCGTCATAGCTGCGCTGTCGGTAGCGACCATCGTAGTTGAAGCCCGCTATCGTTCAGGTGCGCTGAACACGGCAAATCATGCTCACGACCTTGATCGCATCGTAGGTGCAGTTCCGGGGCCCATTCACACGCCAAGCTCAGCAGGTTGTCACCGTCTCATCAAAGAAACACCCACCATGCTGGTTGATGACCCAGCGGATCTTGAAACGCTCTATGGAGCCCTGCGTCCTAACGCCAGTCGCTCCGAAGCCGTAACCGAACCACGTCGACATGACTCATTGACGGTAGAAGAACTTCTGGTATTCGAGGCACTACCAGTTCGAAGTAGGACGACTATTGAACACCTCCGCGGTATAACCGGTCTGTCCATACCAGTGATCACCGGTATCTTGAGCAGATTGGAGCGCTGCGGACTCGCTGAACAGGAAACGAGTCAGTGGCGCAAGCAGCGAAACACGGAAACGTAGTACTTTGTCCATTCAAGTGATCCGTGCGAAGGTAAAAATATGAAGAGCCATGTTTCAGCACAAGATGCTGTACTAATCGACGAATACTGTCATTACCTCGAACACCAGATGAATCGGGCTGCGCATACAATCAAGTCGTATCGCTCCGATTTGATCGGATTAGCTTCAGACCTTTCTCAAAATGCCGAGGGTGTGGTTGAACAGAACGAGACCTTAGAGGTTTTTCGTCAAGTTACGCTGGAAGATTTGCGAGCCTGGCTAGCGCAGCTCACACAGTACGGGATGAACCGAACGACGATGGCACGGAAAATCACAACGGTCCGCCAGTTCATGTCCTGGCTGGTGCGCCAAAACATTCGTGAGGATAACCCCGCTGCACGACTGGTTGCTTCTAAACAGTCATCCCGACTTCCAGACACCTTGTCTCAGTCGCAAATTCGACAAGCTCTGGATGAACTCCATGCCAAAGCAAACACAAGCCACGACCAAACCTCGCAGCCCCTAGCCCTGCGCGATTTAGCGATGGTCGAAGTGTTGTACTCGACGGGCATTCGCGTAGCAGAGCTGGAAGGTCTCGATATCGACGACCTGGACTTCTCACGTTCGATGGTCAAGGTTACGGGTAAGGGAAACAAGCAGCGCATGGTGCCGCTAACCGCTCCCGCCGTCACAGCCTTACAACACTGGTTGAACACTGGGCGGCCAGCGGTGTTAGCGACTAAGCAATCCACACCCGCAGTATTTTTAGGAGCTAGAGGCCGACGCATTGGAGTGCGCCAGATTCGAGAAGTCGTCAACGATATGCTGCAAAGATTAGGTGATACATCAGCATCTGGGGTACACGTCCTTAGGCACACCACTGCGACGCATTTATTAGATGGAGGGGCTGATCTTCGTACTGTTCAAGAACTCTTGGGTCACGAGTCGCTGCAAACGACCCAGCTCTATACTCACGTGTCGATAGAGCGATTGCGGCAGGGGTATAAACAAGCCCATCCGCGTGCGTAAAACACCACTGCCCTAGCCTATGAGGATCACGTTGTTAACGTGACGGAATACTGTTTGTAGTGTATTTTTGCAACGTTTCGTCATTTAGTATTTCGCGGTGGCTATATTGATTCTCATCGGGCATAATGGTTGCTGTCAGTTCATTTTAGATCCTCGTTTTAGTGGTCGTAGGGGAAGACGTACCGCTAGCAATGGAGGATCGGAATGTCTGACATCGAAGCAAGAGGTGTACTTTACGTACACTCTGCCCCTGCAGCCCTCTGCCCACACATTGAGTGGGCAGTAGGGGCTGCTTTGGGCGCCCAAGAAAAATTGGAATGGGAGCCTCAACCGGCCGCCCCAGGAACTTACCGCGCCGAGATAAACTGGATTGCCACCCAGGGTAGTGGGGCTAAATTGGCGTCTTCACTTCGTGGGTGGGCGCACTTGCGCTACGAAATTACCGAAGAAGCGTCCCTCGGTTCGGACGGGTCCCGCTGGTCACATACACCTGAGTTAGGCATCTTCCATGCCACGACTGATGTGACTGGCAATATTATGGTCTCTGAAGACCGAATTCGATACGCCTATGAGCAGGCGAATGGTGATCCATCGGCTGTGTATCACGAACTCTCTCTGGCCCTGGGCGAGGCCTGGGATGAAGAATTAGAACCGTTCCGGCAGGCAGCCGATGGCGCAAACGTGCGCTGGCTGCACCGTGTAGGTTAACTCCACACAGATCCTTCATTAAACAGCGGAGGTCGATTCCCAACTGGGAACCGACCTCCGCTGAGTGGTTTAAGT
>CAZAAP010000133.1:0-5001 GCA_964482935.1 uncultured Enteractinococcus sp. | reverse complement strand
TGCAGTATTAGACTGGAGGCAGTCCACTATTGACGCAGCAACTGCCTAGTTTGAAGGTGTCTCCATGTCGCACCATGCACGATCACTACGCCGCCTCGGATTTCTCACCATCGGGCTATTTGATCCAGAGCACCCGGCTGAGGGGCATGAGTCCACTCTTGAGATGATTGAGCTGGGTGAACGGCTTGGTTTCGATAGCGCCTGGTTGCGACATCGACATTTGCAATTCGGGATCTCCTCCCCCGTTGCGGTGATGGCTGCGGCCAGCCAACGCACCCACCGGATCGAATTGGGCACCGCTGTGACTCCATTGGGTTGGGAGAACCCGCTACGTTTAGCCGAGGATATGGCCACGGTCGATATTTTATCCAAGGGACGGATCAATCCCGGAGTCAGCGTGGGACCTCCAATGGAGTATGACACCGTCAAACAGGTGTTGTACCCGAACAGCGCCGACGTCGAGGATTTCACGAAGGCTCGTGTTGAACTTTTTAGTCGACTCGTCGCAGGTGAATCGGTTCGAGAGTTCTCAGGCAAACACGGGGTTGTAGAAGAATACTCTGATCGGGTTGAGCCCCATTCGCCCGGGCTGCGTGACCGTCTTTGGTATGGAGCTGGCAGCATGGGTTCGGCGGTGTGGGCTGGTGAACACGGCATGAATCTATTAACGAGTAGCGTGGTGTTTCCTCATGACGACGAAGACCCGGATTTCGCATCCGTGCAAGCTCGCCAGATTCAGGCCTACCGCCGGGCAGCAGCCGAGACTGCGCCCGGTAGTCCAGCTCGAGTGTCCCAGGGCCTGGTGGTGATTCCAACTGATTCAGCAACCTCGGATCAAAAAGCCCGCTACCACGCATATGTGGACGAACGCACCCCACGTACACTCAAACCTCAAGGGCCACACAATATGTTATTCGCTCCAGACCTGATCGGTTCCAGCGAGGAACTCGCCGAGCAACTCGAACATCACGCAGGCTTCCAGCAGGTAGAGGAGGTCGCATTCGCTCTCCCATTTAGTTTTGGGTACCAGGACTATGTCCAGATACTGACCGATATTGCTACCCGACTGGGCCCGTTATTGGGATGGAAGCCAAGCCACGCCCCATACCACCACCACTAGGTCGGACATTCTGTCAGTCAGAAAGTGGCCCTGCGCTGACCTGGAAATCATGCAGGTGCTCTTCGAGTTCTCGCGCCGTGCGCTGCACCTCATCGATCAGGCCAGCGTCTATCGCTGCACTGAATCGCTCTTGCGGGATCGAAACGCTCAGGCCGGCGACGGCTTCCCCGTTGCCATCATGCACCGCTACACCGACGGCGCTGACTCCACTTTCAGTCCCTTCAAAATTCGTGGCGAAACCGCGGGCACGAATGACCGAAAGCTCATTCAACAACGACGCCAACCATGCAGGTTCCAAGCGAGTCTTGCGTCGTTGAGCCGCCTGTTGGTAGATGGCAGTCACTTGTTCTCGCGTCATCTCAGCCAGGAGAGCCTTGCCACCCGAAGCTTTCGCGGCAGGAAGAACCACCCCGCGCCGGTCACCAATTGTCGTACCCTGAACCTGTGCGAGGCGCTCTGGGACGGTTGATGAATTCCCACCAACCGCCGGCTCAACAGACAATAAAAACCGCACCGTCTCCCCGGACAGCACAACCAAATTCGAGGTCTCGCCAACTCGATGACTCAACTTTTCTAGATGCGTTCTCGCTCGGTGGCGCAGCTCCGCCGTCCAGGACAGTCCAGCAGGGGTCAGTCCCATTGCAGGACCTGGCACATAACGTCGAGAAGCATCCTGTTCCACGTAACCTCGGTACACCAACATAGCCATCAACCGGTGAGCCGTGGAAGCTGATATCCCTAACAAATCGGCTGCGACACTGATCCGGACCCGACCAAAATCACGCACCATTTCCAGCAACGCTAAGGCGTGATCAACGGACTCAACAGGATATTGCGGCGGTTCGCGAAAAGACTTATGTTTCTGCATACCAGAACATTTTTGCATACTTATGTTGTGGCTATCACAATGAGTCTATGACCCAGACCGCATCATCAACCCCTGCCGCGCGCGATGCTGCTCGCGAGACGGCAGGCGCCCCCGTATCTCGCCGTCAAGCCATCATGGCCGTACTCGTGTGCTGGCTCCTTGTGGTTTTTGATGGCTACGATCTCATTGTGTACGGCACCGTCCAATCCTCTCTCCTTGCCGAACCAGGGTGGGGTTTGAATCCTGCATCGCTTGGCACAGTGGGTTCCATGGCCTTTATCGGCATGATGATAGGTGCGCTACTCGCCGGGAGAATTTCAGATGCTCTAGGTCGTCGTCGCACCATCTTGGCATGCGCTATTGGTTTCTCTGTTCTGACCATCGCGTGTGCATTCGCACCCAACGCATGGGTCTTTGGCGCTCTGCGTCTTCTGGCCGGCATTGGGCTTGGCGGGTTAGTTCCGTCCGCTAATGCGATGGTTGCCGAACTGGTACCGCGCAAGTGGCGCTCATCCATTGCCACCTTGATGATGTCCGGTGTCCCGATTGGTGGCTCGCTTGCAGCCCTGCTCGGCATCCCAATCATACCGGCCTTTGGCTGGCCTGCGATGTTCCTCGTAGCTGCAGTTGCCCTCTTCATTGTGGTTCCGCTGGGTTTCAAATACCTTCCAGAAACATTGCCCTCCCAGGACCAAACGTCCCAACAAACTGCCCCGGACACCGATGACACATCCAAAACCAACTCCAACTCAGCCGGGTTCGGTTCACTTCTTCGCGCTCCGTACGTCGGAATGTCGCTCCTCTTTGCCCTCATTACCTTGTGCACCCTGTTTGCGTGGTATGGATTAGGCACCTGGCTGCCAAACCTGATGGAACGCGCAGGCTATGATCTCGGTTCCGCGCTCACCTTTGCCCTGTCACTGAACTTGGGCGCTGTGCTCGGCTCAGTAGCAACCGCTTGGGCGGGTGACCGCTTCGGCCCGGTCCGGGCGGGTGCAGTAGCGGCAAGTCTTGCTGGTGTTGCCCTGCTGGCGCTGGTGCTTTCGCCACCCGTATGGGTTGTCTATGTTGTGCTAGTCCTGGCCGGCGTCGGAACCCACGGCACCCAGTGTCTGATCATTGCTGCCGTGGCAAACCACTACCCGGACCATCTGCGTGGCACAGCACTTGGTTGGGCTCTAGGCATCGGCCGTATCGGGGCGGTTGCCGCACCTCAGCTCGGCGGCCTCTTGTTAGCGATGGGATTGGGTACTAACTCCAACTTCATTGCCTTTGCGATTGGCTCACTGCTGGCAGGTGGATTGATGATCGTAGTGGCCATGCGAGCCTCCCAGAACGCGAAGCTACAAAAAACTGCAGCCTAAACCACCCCTACAGCAGTGCACGGTCTAGCGTCGTGCACCCTAAAGCTCGGCACTTTGTGATGAGCAGCGTATCCTGATCCCCATGGACATTCTTCTGGTTTCCGATACGTTCACGACCGAGGCCATCTTATTGGCGTGCTCGTTCGTCCTGTCCGGGATCATCGGACTAGAGCGTGAACTTCGCCAGAAATCAGCGGGCGCGCGAACCCACATTTTAGTCGGTATGGGATCTGCACTGTTCACGTTGGTGTCGGCGTATGGCTTTACCCACGTACTGGGTGACGACGTGGTCCTAGATCCATCCCGTATCGCAGCCCAAATTGTCACGGGTATTGGTTTTCTTGGTGCCGGCGTTATCTTTGTGCGCAGAAACATCGTCTCCGGTCTGACGACCGCGGCCTCCGTGTGGGTGACAGCTGCGGTCGGTATGGCCTGCGGGGCTGGGATGCCCGTCATTGCAGCGCTGACCGTGGCGCTATATCTTTTCGCGGTGACCGCGCTGACTGCTCTGATTCGTCGCCTCCCCACGCAACGGCGCACCGAACTATATTCGGTGCGCTATCACGATGGGCAGGGAGTACTCCGAGACATTTTGCAAGTCGCTTCCGATGCGGGCTATGGCATGTCGCTCTCGGAGACCAAACGAGAACGCGGCGAAAAGGGTTACACCGTGCTTGCTCGTATTGAATTTACTCACGGGAAGCAGCGACCTCCCGAGTCGTTATTTCGCAAACTGAGTGAAGTAGACGGGGTCATTGCGATTGACTCCGAGGATCAAGACCACGACTAGTCGTGTGAGGGCATGAAAAAGCCGCGTGCACCCGATCCCTGATCGGATACACGCGGCTTTTTGCGTACTAGACAGTTACGCTTGCACGGTGTGTTGTGACAAGCTGTTCAAGCTGATCCAGCATCCCGTTGATTTCTTCTGGGTGACGATCAGCAGGTGAGAATTCGCCGTCTACCCAATCGAAGAACAAGTTGAAGTTCAACTCGGCACGGACCACTGGCATTGAGAAGTTCGCAACGATCTGACGCCACTGTTCAATGGCACGGACACCGCCAACGGCACCGTGGCCGATGAAAGCTACTGGTTTACCTACCCACTCAGGACCCAGCACATCGAAGGCGTTTTTGAAGCCACCAGGCACCCCATGGTTGTATTCAGGAGTGACAAAGATAAAAGCATCCAGCGAATCGATTTTATCCGACCACTTTTGAACGTTCGGATCCTCGTGATCTTTGTTGGCGACCATAGGATGCACATCTGTGGTCAACAGCGGTACGTTATACTCTGCGAGGTCAACGTATTCGTATTCGAAATCGCCGCCGCGCTTGGCTGCAATCTCGTGCGCGTATTTGGACACAGGCTCGGTGTTACGTGTTCCACGGATTGAACCGTTGATGATACCGATCTTCATAGACTGGTTGCTCCTTGTAATTATTAAAGGTTTTGCTGAGCCGACCCTGCTGCAGCCGACCGCACTTTTCCCATTTCACCTCAAAAACCAGGAGCGAGGTAAGTTTATTTCAAAGTTGTAACTACCAGCTGAAAACTATGACGGGTACTGAACCGTTACAATGTCTTTATGACTCGCTATAGTGATGCACTTCTACTGGTTGACTTACAAAAAGCGTACTTTAACGAA
>CAZAAP010000132.1:0-5063 GCA_964482935.1 uncultured Enteractinococcus sp. | reverse complement strand
GACGAAATCCAAGACGCTGAGCAGCAACTGTTCGATCGCATTTGGTATCACCGGTGGCTGCAACACCAGTACCAGCTGGAGGACGCTGGTGACGACGCTGAGATCAAGCATTTGCATACAATCGCCAGGCCTGGGCGAACCCGTGTCGAGGCGAGGTACACACAACCTGAAGAGCTTGGCCCGTATTCGGACTTTGAACTTGGCATGCTGCACGGGAAACTCTCCGCGCTGCGATGGGCCCTTGGTAGCGAATGGGACTTTCTCGACACGTAGGCCCACTCAGTCGTTGAATTCGACGATGATACCGCTGACCATCCCTCTACCAGAGCCCGACTGAGATCAAAGTCAGCAAGCATATGACCCAGGCTCAGAGCCTGAGCCTGGGTCATATGCTGAACAAAAACGAGGACGCTTTAGTACGTTCGGCTACCGGTGGGGCAACCAGCATGGTTGCCTGGTGCACGGGACGGTTCCAGCCTGATGGTGGCTATTACTGGGCTGGGGTGTTGTCCACGTATTCCCACCCGTACCAGGGGTGGTGCACGATCGTCATGGTTGTTGCGTTATCCTGTGGCGTATTGGTAATCGGTGTCATGATGCTCCTTTTTCCGGTCATCGCATAGGTTGTTGCTCCAGGCCAGCTGCTCGAGTGGTCATCGAGTCCCCTTGGTGATCAGGGGCGCTGGGGGAATTATGCGGTGCAAACGGTACTTCACCAATTTTTTGTGACCTGGTTCACAGGGTTTATGAGACTGTACACGGCATCTGAACTCTTAGCAAGCCCAGTTTTTTTGCAACACTGTTGCATCCCAGCCAGTCTTCCTGTGTGACAGGGACATACATCCTCAGTAAATAATTTTGCCAGGACCCTAGGATTCCGCAGGGACCTGAGCTAGCAGGTATGGATCTCGCTTCGCTCGGTTAGGGACTCCCGTTTCCTCAGGAAACAACTGAAGCCATCAATGCTTAGGCAATGCCGAGGTATGGCAGCTCACACCGCACACACTCCCCACGGTGAACAGCTCTGGCTCCCCTTATGGCCCCCGGCCAATGAGATAGCCTGACTTACCTTTGGCGTTCTCTAACCCCATTCCCTCGTCCTACCGTTCTACGACTTCTGTTCTTTCAGAGTTTGGTACAGGTCTAAAGGCGTCTCGACCTGATGAACTCAGGGACGCCTTCCGGCTGGTGAAGTACGAGAGTATTCTGAAACTGATACGCCGGTTAGATGAGCCCTGGAGGCACCGAGTGGCAAATACATTGAGTAACCTGCAAGAGTCACAAGATCGGCCACCCAAATTCACGGTGTCTCAGTTATGGACCGACACGCTGGGTCGCATGGCCACCCGCGCGTTACAGCTGCTGCTCCTCGGGACCGTCGTCGCTCTTCTTGTCATGGTCATGCTGAATCTCACGGTGGTCGTCATCCCGATGCTGATTGCCATTATCTTGGCGTGTGCGCTGTGGCCACTGGTGCGCTTGTGCCGCAGGGTCATGTCCAACATGCTGGCCGCCTGGACCGTGTTCTTAGGATCCTTACTGGTGCTGGGCGGGATTGGAACGGGACTGGTCTTTTCCGTGATCAACGAGTGGCCTACGCTCATCGACCAGGCGATGCAAGGGTTTAATCAGTTACGCGGCTGGGTAGAACAGCTTCTCGGGGACGGGGGGATCGCGATTGATCAGGAACAGATTGATTCGACCATCGATAGCGTGACAAGCTTCTTGACCTCAGCGGAGTTTGGAGCCGGTGCGATGACCACCGTGAGTGCTGCCGGAACCTTCATCACCAGTTTGGTTTTACTGTTGGTGTTCCTGTTCTTCTTACTCAAGGACGGGGACCGAATCTGGGCATTCTTCACTTCCTGGACGCCAGAACATTTTCGAGCCAAATGGATCGCTTCAGGCGACCGAGCCCAGCACACGTTTGGAGGATACATCCGGGGCACGGCCATCATTGCGGCCGTGGATGCCATTATTATTACGATCGCCCTGCTCGTCCTGCAGGTGCCCCTGGCCCTTCCCCTGGGGGTCATCGTTTTTCTTGGCGCCTTTATCCCTCTGGTCGGTGCGACTATTGCTGGAATTCTAGCTACGCTGATCGCGCTGGTGGCCAACGGGCCGTTGGTCGCATTGATCGTGTTAGCTGTAGTGATCCTGGTCAACCAGCTGGAAGGTAACTTCCTGGAGCCGGTGGTGATGGCCCGGACCCTGAGCCTTCACCCGCTGGTGGTGTTGATGGCGTTGACTGCGGGTACCGTGCTAGCAGGAATTGTTGGAGCGGTGCTGGCAGTACCACTGGTGGCAGCCGCCTGGAGTGTCATCAAGGTATGGACCGGACGAGAGGAACCACTGCTGGTGCATCCTGTGGCTCGAGCGGAAGAACAGATTCGGGGAGTGAGTGACGAACGCGAGCACGAACTCAGCAAACTCAAACAGGAACGCAAGGCCGTCAAGGCAGCCAAAAAAACGGATAAAACTGAATAAGGAGTCGCGCCTGATGACGAGAAGCCAGACTGATCGTTGAACACGCTTTTCTGCCCTTCCTGGACTCAGGTGACAAGTCATCACGTCAAGGAGACCTGGGGCATGCAGGCTAGTCAGGACGGTTCAATCCCACCCAGCGCACAATCCTCCATAGGACGTGTTCAAGGCAGCCGTAAATGCCACGATTTCCTGAGGAAGCGCTTTGTCATATTCAATGCTGCGCTGGGGAATACCACGCCTACGGCACGCGTTACAGTGGCATAAGTCACAAGTGCGCGAGATGAGTACCTCCTCCAGCGCCGCTAAGAGTCCGAGGCACCGGGAGTTCTCATGTCGACCGCCACAAACTACACCCAGGCGTATCGCGAGCTGAGCCAAGAGGTTCACGACGCTGGCCTCATCCGTCGACGATATGGATTCACCTGGTCGATGATGCTTGGCCTCGTGGCCGCGTTAGCGGTTCTTATTGGCTTGTTAGTGTGGTTAGGCCCAACATGGTGGCAGCTCGTAGTGGCTGCCGGCTTCAGCGTCATTATGGCCCAACTAGGGCTTTTGTCGCATGAAGCCGCACATCGACAACTCTTTGCCTCTCGTGCCTGGAATGAATGGGTAGCTCGAATTTTAGCGTGCCTGTTTGTGGGACTTAGCTATGGCTGGTGGGTGGCCAAGCACAATACCCACCATGGCCACCCCAATCAGGTGGGCAAGGATCCAGACGTTATTTCCAATACGTTGGCTTTCACCCCGGAAGCTGCTGAACAGCGGCGCGGGGTGCGCGCGAGGTTAGCAAAACATCAGGGGTGGTTTTTCATCCCGCTCTTGCTGCTTGAAGGACTCAACTTACATGTCCAGTCCGTCAGGCGGCTGTTAAGCACGACCAAAGTACCGCACCGCTTTACAGAGTTAGCGTTTCTGCTGCTCCGACACGCCGTATATCTGGCTCTGTTATTTCTCATCTTCCCCGTGGGGATGGCCTTTGCCTTCGTTGGCCTCCAAGTTGGAACCTTCGGCCTGCTGCTGGGTGGGGTCTTCGCGCTCAATCACATTGGCATGCCCACTGTCGCTGCCGGTACCCGTGTGGATTTTCTACGTCGCCAGATCATCATGTCACGAAATATCACCGACGGCCCAGTCGTGAGATTTTTCATGGGTGGATTGCAATACCAAATCGAACATCACTTGTTCCCTGCAGCACCTCGACCTAATCTGCCCGCCATACAACAGCTGGTCTACAAATACTGTGCGCGCTACGCCATCCCGTATGTCCAACGAGACGTAGCCGAGGCCTCTCGCACGGTATTGGCGTACCTAAACCAGGTCGGGACCAAACATCGAGACCCGTTTATCTGCCCATTAGTGCAACGCTTCCGAACATAGCCCGTGGAGCGTGAAAGCAACTACTTGACACGGAAGCCTGAATGTAAAGGAACCTAGGACAGGAGAGACTATGAAAATCACCGTACACCAAGCAATTTGCGTAGCCTCGGGCAACTGCGGTTTCGTAGCCCCCAACGTCTTTAGCAACCCGAAAAGCCGTGATGGTTTCGTGAAGCTCCTAGATGCCAACCCGCCAGAGTCAGAGTGGGCTCATGTCTCCCAAGCAGAATATTTATGCCCTTCAGGAGCAATCCAAATTCACAACCACCCCATCCCAGCGCCGCCGCCATCGAACGAGTAATCTAAGCTCAATCAGCGGCACAGTCTTATCGGCAGCTCAGGAGCAGCAGAACTTACGCCCATCCGAGTTCATGCAAGTGTGCATCATCGATGCCGTAGTAATGCGCGATCTCGTGGACCAGCGTCACGCGAACTTCTTCACGCAGGTGCGCCTCACTAGTACTGATCGCTAACAGGGGTTCGCGAAACAAGACAATCCGGTCGGGTAGTTGCAGATAACCGTAGTCCGAGCGGCCTGGCAGGTCGTGGCCTTCATAGATTCCCAGCAGATCCAGCGACCCGTCTTCGGGTCGATCTTCGACGGCGAAGACCAGGTTTTCTAGGCCGCCCACAACCTCATCATCCAGAGCATCGAGCTCCTCGCCGACCAGTAGCTCAAAGTCTTCCAGACTCATCTGCAGTGGCGGTGTAGCGGTCAGTTGTTCATTAGCCAACGCGAGGAGTATGTGTGAGCTTAGCGGGGCAAGCCGGTGCTCATCGTCGAGGACGACGTCACCAGGCGTGACCCAAAGAAGTTCGGCAATTTCGGCTTGTGCACGCACCTGCGCACCGGCTGGAACCTGGGTCGCGTAGACCTGCGAGAATAACTCGGTATCGGCTTCATTGGCAGCCGGCGTGGCGAAGTCCCCCAGGTGATAGAGATCTTTAGGCAGCACGACGACGCCGAGTTCTTCGGCGACCTCTCGGACCGCGGCTTCCCGTCCGGACTCGCCAGCTTCAGGTTTGCCACCCGGAAAGATAAACGCGGTAGTCCCGTGTTTGCGGACCAGGGCGATTTGGCCGTCGTCGTTGGTGAGGACAACGGCGGAGACGTTAATGGACGGGTTGGGGTGCACGTCGGCTTAGCTTTCGGTCGGCAATGACCAACGCGGTGACAACGGCGGCCCCGATGATCGCCA
>CAZAAP010000131.1:0-5073 GCA_964482935.1 uncultured Enteractinococcus sp. | reverse complement strand
GGGGTTTGGGAGACGGTGCGCGAAGGGGTTTCGACCCGGATATCTTGAAGTCGTTGCACCGGATAGGCGGTCGACGACGCATCCGGATTGGCAAGGGCCTCGTTCGTCGCCTGCGCGGCTGTATCGAGCCAGGCGTTGAGCTCTTCCTGATCGGCGATGCTACCGGGCAAGGTGGCGGTCACGGTGAGCTGATCATTGGCGGGGATTTCGACGCCGTCCAGTTGCCATCCACATTCGACCCGCAGGCCGGTGTTGGAGGACTGGTGGTGCTTAGCGGTCACACCCTCCCAGCTCACCGCTGGGCAGGCATCCGCTTCGGCGTCTGGGGCGGGTAAGACCTCTAAGAACTGTCCCGACAGGGGAGCGCGCTGTGTCGTGTAGGTGATGTCGACGGTGATGTGTTCAGCGTCCGGATCAAAGGATGCTTGACGAGACACCGACAGCCCGGTGGGCAAGGGGGGATCTTGCTGGCTGGCCTGCAGTGCAGTCTCGGAGGCGGTTTGAGCGTCGTCGGCCTCCCCGGTGAAAAGCCAGATACCACCGACGACGAGCGCTGCCAACAGCACCAGACCGGACAGCCCCAGCAGAATATTCTTTTTCGTGAACCAGGTTTGTTGTTCATCTGCTGCAGCCTCGGGGTCCGTTGGCTCTGGCGGTTCGGGGGGACGTTTCACGGGCACCGGGCGCAACACGGTATGCTGCGGCGCCGAACCCAACTCCGGGGCTTCTTGCGGGACGGACGACTCGACGTCGCCGGTCAGGTTGGTTTCGTGAAGCAGATCGCTGCGCAGCATAGTGCGTGGGCGCTCGGCCTCGACGAAATCTTCTGTGACGGGTGCGGGTTGTAGCGCGGCGAGGTCGGCGTATTTGGGTGCCAACCGTCGCATCGTGGCTGCGGCTTCGGC
Organism: uncultured Enteractinococcus sp.; assembly: GCA_964482935.1. Classification (GTDB taxonomy): domain Bacteria; phylum Actinomycetota; class Actinomycetes; order Actinomycetales; family Micrococcaceae; genus Yaniella. Next base: position 4,168 of record CAZAAP010000131.1, on the reverse strand, counting down.
GGCACTTGGACGATCGCGTGGATCTTTGGCGAGCAGGTCGTTGATGGCACGCCACAGCTCACGCGGAATATCTAGTTCTGGAGGCAGTGCGGTGACGTGGCGGTAGGCGATCGTGAAATCGGTGCCCGGCCCATCGAACGGTGTGCGTCCTGAGAGCAGTTCGTAGAGCAGCACACCGGTCGAGTAGATATCGGCGGCCGAGGTGGAGTGGCCGTGGCTGATGATTTCCGGTGCCATATACTGTGGGGTGCCCAGCATCCCTGAGGTTTGGCGCTGCCGTGCGCTGACCACCGAGGCGATACCGAAGTCGGTGACCCGGACGGTGTCAGTCTGGCCGGAATCCGAAGGCTCGGACAGTAAAATATTGTCGGGCTTGATATCGCGGTGGGTTACGTGCAGCCGGTGGGCTTCGGTCAGACCATCAAAAATTTGTGCCGCCAAGTCTAAGGCTTCGGCGGCGGGTAGCGTTTTCCGAACAGCCAGCAGATCGCGCAGCGTGCCGCCGGCGATGTAGTCCATGACAATCGCTAGGGTGGTGCCTTCAACCACGAGGTCACGTACCGCGACAATATTGGGGTGTCGCAAGCCAATGAGCACCGAGCGCTCGCGAATGAAACGTTCAACAAGGTCCGTCTCGTTGGCGTGTTCGGCCTTCAGGATCTTGGCAGCATACGTTGCCTCGTCGCGGGTGGATTCCGCAAGCCATACATCCCCTGCGGCGCCTGATCCAATGTGCTTGACGAGTCGATACGAAGCGCCAAGTGCGTCACCGGGTTGCGGTATCGACATGACACGCCTCTTCCTGATCAATACGGGGGATAACTGAACTGTTGCATCGTACCAATACGGCACCATGGCACCGGGTGCGTGACTGTTTTTGAGCGGGAACCTGCTGTGAGCCTCTATCTTGCCCAGTCAGGACGCCGATGGTTCTGGAAATCTCCCAAAGAGCATAGTTTCTTCATATTTGAACCATTTTTATCATCGTGAATTGCTAAGCGTCATGTTGTGACACGCAAGGATATTGGTTGAAAATGTTTGCTTTTCTAATGGGGTGCCCAATTTTTCTGGGCGTCATTTTTGTTGTCTCATCTTGAGGAGCGTTCCTATGAGTGGTGCACGCGTACTATCGACCGAAGAAGCCAAAACCGCGATCCGTCAGATCCAGTCCATCATTAATGGCGGATTCACCGAACAAATCACCCAGCTCGACACCCAGGGTCGCGTGCTGTCTGACCCGAACGTCTGGGACGGTCCACTCGCGCAGACATTCCGCAACGCCACCTGGCCAGAGACCAAATCGGCGCTAGATACCGCCAAGGAACAGCTCGAAGAACTGCGTAATCAGCTGGATCGCATTTCTCAGGACATTTTCACTGCAGGTGGCGGCAACTAACAGCCACGATCCTCACCGGTGTGCTGATGCCCGTCGCGGTATTGGCACACCGGTTCCTTTTCTTCCCTGCGCCACGACGGCGTCGGAAACTCTTGTGCGGTAATTGGAATTTTAGAAGGCGAGCATCTCCATGGCTATCGGCGGCAATGAACCAACGGGTTATAACTACGCAGCAGCTGACACACTCAAAGCCAAGGCCGATACCTTACAGGGCAAACTCCACGGCCAACACGGCCCCCGGGCGTCAGCGGTGTGGCATGCGATGCGTGAATTCCGCGGTCATTACTCTGAAATTTTTGATCGCAACGCCGGGATTGCCTCGGAAGGGCGCACGACGATCGCCGATCGCCTTGGTCAATTGTCCACCGCGGTCATGGAGCTCAAAGCAGCCGCTGAAGCTGAAGATCGCCGTCGTGAACAAGCCAACGCCTGGGCGGAACGGCAGCGTCGTCGTGAAGAAAACCTGTTTTACGGGGCGGTGCACGAAGTCGGCTCCTGGATTGGTTTGGGCGATGACCCGCAACCGCCTCCGCCGGCAGATCCACCGAACTTCGTCAGCGAAGCCGTGACCATCACCGCCCGCGACATCCCGTCTCGGGCCGGTACTTCCAGCACTTCATCGGCTGTGCCGGACGACCTACGACACTTCCAAACGCGCACCGGTGAACTCAATGACGAATTAGCTACTGCGGTTGCAGAGCTGCGAAGTGCGCTGGGTGACTACCAAGCAGGCTGTAATAGTGCGTGGGGTTACCTCAACGGCCAACCGGTGTTGACTGCGATCACGTCCTGGCTGGAGGATAACGCCGGGGATGCCGACTGGGCAGGACGCGTTGCCGAAGCCTTTGAAGCCGCCGGTGGTGAAGGTCGCCTGACCATGTCCGACGCCGCAATTGCCGCAGCTCTTGCCAACGCTGGCGTGGATTCCCACCGCGATGACCTGACAATCGAGCCGTTTTCCGCCATCGGCTCCCCACCGACCACCGGCTTCGCCGATGACCCGGTCAACACCTCCACCGGCAACTTCTTAGAACCCGAACACGACCTGCTCTACTCTGGGGCCGCGGGTTCCTTGCGCTTTTCCCGGATGTATAACTCCCAAGACGACCGCACCGGGGTGTTTGGTTACGGCTGGTCCTCGGTGCTCGACGTCCGACTTGAGCTTGATGATGAAGGCGCCCGGTTCATTATGGACGACGGCCGCCAGATCACCTTCCCGCGCGCCGGCGACGGCTGGGAGCGCGGAGTGGGCGAAAACTATTGGCTGACCGGCACCCTCCCGGAACGGCTCACCTACGTTGCGGGGCTGCCCGAACGCGTGCTGACCGTGACCGATAACGACGGCGCTTGGTGGGTCTTCACCCCCGCCGGCGTGTGGCTCGCGGCAGGTCAGGGCCCCGGCGCAACTGTGACCGTGGTGCGCGACGCAACCGGCCAGATCACCCGCCTGGCTCATGAGCGTGGCCGGTATATTGACGTCGAATACGTGACCGACCGGGTCGCTAGCATCAGCGCCTCCGACGGCCGCCGGGTTGAATATCTCTATGACGAACAGCGCCGTCTAACCGGCGTGACGAGTTCAACCGGGACCCGCACCTACCGCTGGAATGACGCCGGGCTGATCGACCAGGTCATCGCCGCTGATGGCGTGGTCGAAGTGGTTAATACGTATGACGACCACGGCCGGGTCACTCGCCAGCTGACCCCGTATGGCCGCAGCGTGCGTTTTGCGTATTTGCGCGGCCGGGTCACCTCGGTATCGACCGACGATGGCACCGGCGCGAACACCTGGATTGCGGATCGGAAAGGCCGCGTCGTCGGCATTATCGACGCCAACGGCAACCGCCAATCGATGGCCTATGATCCGCACGGCAATGTGGTGTCTTCGACCGAGCGCGACGGCAAAGTGACCGTCCACGCCTACGATCAGCGCGGTCGGAAACTCCGCACGGTGACCCCCGATGGCGCTGACATCACCTACGGTTACGATGACTACGATCGGGTCACGACCGTGGTCACCGCATCCGGTGGGGTCATCGAATACGAATACGCGAGCATTATTGATCGTAACCCGTCGGTCATCATCGATCCGACCGGCGGCCGCAGCGAGCTGACCTGGGACAACGGGCTGCTGACGCGAGCTGTGGACCCCGAGGGCGTCACGGTCTCGCTGGCATACGACACCTATGGCGACCTCATCGCCGTCACGAACGCCAACGGCGACACCGCGCGCTTTGTCCGTGATGCCAGCGGTCGCATCATCGAAGCGCTCAGCCCCTCCGGCCACACCACCGTGTTGACTTACTCGGACACCGGCCAACTGCTGAGCCGCCAAGATCCCGACGGCGCGATCTGGCGCTTCGAATCCGGTGCAGGAGGTCGACTCACCGCGATGATCGACCCGGAAGGCCACCGCACGGAACTTACCCACGGCAGCAACGGCGAAATCGCCACGATCACCGATCCACTGGGCCGCGTCACGCACCAGGACTATGACGAATTGGGCAACCTCAGCACCGTCACCCTGCCCGACGGCGCCCGCTGGGCCTATACCCACGACGCGCTGTCGCGACTGCGCGAAATCACCGATCCGGCCGGTGCGACCTGGAGCTATGATTACGACGTCACCGGCGAACTGACCACCGTGGTCGACCCGACCGGCGTGCGCACCGACATCACCCGCTCGTCGGATGCCAATATTGCCACCATCCGCAATGCCTTCGAACACCTGACCCTGCAAACCGATGAATACGGTCGGTTAGTCAAAACCCA
>CAZAAP010000130.1:0-5107 GCA_964482935.1 uncultured Enteractinococcus sp. | reverse complement strand
CAAAAAATGCCTCTGCCCCCGGGACCGAACCGTCGTATCGGCTTGAGCGAGAAACTTTCATCTGTGCAAAGGCTGATGTATTGACCGCCAATACCGCTGTCGAGAAACGTGACTTGATGACTCATACCGGTGTTCCTGGTGCGAAGGTAGCCATCGTCCACCCTGGCGTGGATCATCAGGTATTCGCTCCGTCCGGCCCTGCCTACTGGCCGGGCCGGACGAGCTCCGGGTCACCAAAAGTCTTATTTGCGGGTCGTTTCCAACAGTTTAAAGGCCCACATGTGTTGTTAGACGCGCTGGCTGAGATTCGAAACCAAGGGTCTCGTAACGTACCGGTCGTGCACTTCACGGGAGCGAACTCTGGAAGCGGAACTTATGACTTACGAGCCAGGGCGCATCTGCTCGGGATCGCTCAGTACTGCTCATTTTCGCCACCGGTCTCCCCCGGCACACTAGCTAGTATTATGAGAGCCGCAGATGTCGTCGCGATGCCGTCAGTGTCCGAGTCTTTCGGTTTAGTCGCACTCGAAGCTCAATCCTGTGGGACACCGGTCATCGCGCATCGGTCAGGAGGCCTCACCACGGCTGTGGTTGACGGTCGCACCGGTCGCCTGGTGAGTTCATTGGATCCTCGTGCGTGGGCTGAGGCCCTAACATCTTTAGTTCAGAGGCCTGCAACGTGGCAGGAATTTGGTAGGGCCGGTATTGATCACGCTGCCGCATTTTCTTGGTCGGCGATGGCCGACCGAATGATGGAGATATATCGCCGGGCGCTCAAACAGTATTAAACGTCTCGACCGACCATCCTTGTCATCGGATGACCGGTCGAATATTCGATAGCGGTTAGAACTGCCGGATTTCTCCTATAAAGTGGAGCTTTACGTGTTTGGCATTCCAGCCGGTCACCACTTGGCGATCCCCGTCCTGACGATAGTTCACCGCAACTTTTGAGGGTAGCCGCATCGGAGATGCAAATTCAATAGCCCAGGTGTATGGTGCTAATGTTTCACGGCCTGCCAGCATCTTGCCGGCGGCATACATACCGTGAGCAATGGCGCCCGGCATCCCCAGGGCTTTGGCAGTCAAATTCGATAAATGGATCGGATTGCGATCCCCAGAAATCGCGCCGTAACGCCGGCCAATATCTCGAGGCAAATCCCATTGGCCGGTCATCATGGGCGGTAGGAACGGCTCACGGGCGGGCCGGTCGGGCTTCTGAGCTCCCGGGATCACTACGGCCTTTGACAAATAGATGGCCATCGACTGCCACAGCAGCTTATCCGTCCTAGTGTCATGGATTTGGACCCAGATCTCCACGGTCGTGCCCGCGTGATGAGGCATTATGTTTTGGGCCCAGGTTGAGATGCGGACCGGTTGATCGATCGGCACATCCGACATGTGCCACACCTTGTGCTGCACATGGACCAGACCCATTAGGGGCAAGGGGAAGCGCCGTTCAGCCATCATGGCAGTTGATAGGGCAAAGGCCGTGATGTGAACGGTGACGGAGGGGGCCGAGTTCTGTCCAACCACACCAGAGGCATGTAAGAGCGAGTTATAGTCGTCGACTAGCTTGCGTGACACCACAGCACTGGTTTCCCACCTGGTGTCCGGCAAAGTGTAGGCTACCGATTGCTTCCCACGCAGGACTCCAGCCGCTACCTTCCTATAGGATGACGTTAGCGACGGAATCTCAGCGATCTGAATTGGGCGCCGGTGCTCCGGATTTGGAGTGGAATCTACGATGTTGAGATCAACCATCATTTCCCCACCATCGATTGGCCACATACTCGAAGCGTTGTGCCGTTGATGCCTGCGGCTGCATCAGAGTGGAACAACGCGACCGCCTCGGCCACATCTACCGGTCGACCGCCCTGTTGTAACGAGTTCATTCGACGCGCGACCTCGCGTGTGGCGGTGGGCATCGCATCAGTCATCGCAGTTTCAATAAACCCGGGTGCCACCGCGTTGATAGAGCCGCCAGTTTTCGCCAGTCGCTCTGCAAGCGCTTGGGTCATGCCGATGAGGCCGGCTTTTGCTGCCGCGTAGTTCGTTTGACCGCGGTTCCCAGCAATCCCGGATGTCGATGCGAGCGAGGTGATGCGAAAATTATCGGCCACAACACCTTCTCCGAGCGCCGCTAGCAGCTGCTCATTGATCCGTAACGGAGCGGTGACATTCACTGCAATCAGCGAATCCCAGCGATCCTCGTCCATGTTGGCTAGCAGTTTATCGCGGGTTATCCCGGCGTTATGAACGATGCCATCAAGTCGCCCAAACCGTTCTGACGCAAATTGGAGCAACTCTTTGCCTGCGTTTTCAGTAGTAATGTCCATCTGTACAGCAACGCCACCGATGCGATTCATGACCTTTGTTAGTGCTTCACCGGCGGATGGCATATCCACGCCGATGACGGTGGCACCGTCGCGGGCTAGTGTTTCGCTAATCGCCTCGCCGATACCGCGCGCAGCGCCGGTGACGACGATGGTTTTGTCGCCTAACGGAACATCCCAATCAGCCGGGACCGATCCCGCTGTCGATGAGATCTTGAGGAACTGGCCAGACACATAAGCGGATCGACCCGATAATAAGAACCGCAGTGCCGCTTGTGCTGCGGGAGTCGTCATGGTCACGTCTGTTTGTAACACGATGCCGTTGGTTGTTGCGCCATAGCGCATTTCCTTCGCCAAGGATCGCGTAAAGCCTTCGATGCCGTGCCGTGCGGCGACCGTATTGGCGTCGTCAGCCACGGTTGGTTGCTGTGGGTCTCGAAAGACAGTTATGACCCGGCCATTCGGTTCCAAACCGCGTAGTGCGGGACTAACTTGCAGCACGCGTTGGGATAAGTCTTCTGGATGCACTGCATCATCCAGAGCCACGATGATAGCCGCGAAGCTTTGCTTCAACCCCGGATCTCTGCGTACATCGTAGGTCTCGGCCCAGAGTTGCTTGGCGATGGCATTGGCAGCCTCGGTATCACCGATGACGAGAATGGGCCCGGCCACAAGTCGGTCGCCTTTGGCATGGCGCCGAAGCGGCACCGGTTGGGGCAGTCCGACGGATTTTGCGATTTGCTTGCCTAGGGGTCGATTCACGAAGCGGGTGTAGCCATCTGTGTGTGTCATGTTTATAACTGTCCTTTCAGCATATTTTTGCGGATTTGTGACTTAGCGTCCGCGCATGAGCGCAACCGCACCTTGACCACCAGCGGCACATACTGAAATCAGCCCGAGGGATCCCTCCCCTTTCTCATGGAGCATCTTGGCAAGCGAAGCTACGATACGTGGCCCGGTGGCAGCAAACGGGTGACCGGCGGCCAGCGAGGAGCCTTTAATGTTGAGCTTGGACCGATCGATGTGGCCTAGGGCCTGGTCTCTTCCGAGGACATTCTTGTTGTAGTCTTCGTCTCCGAGCGCCTCGATAGTGGCAAGTACGGTTCCCGCAAAAGCCTCGTGGATTTCGAAAAAATCAATATCGTCCAGGGTCAGACCGTGACGGTCCAGGATCCGTGGAATCGCGAAGGTCGGGGCCATTAGGAGGCCTTCTTTACCATTGACGAAATCCACGGCTGCTACTTCAAAGTCCAGAAACTCGGCCAGAACGGGCAGGTTGTGTTCGGCGGCCCAATCTTCGGAAGATAGTAATGCCGTGGCCGCTCCGTCAGTCATGGGGGTGGAGTTTCCGGCGCTCATGGTGGCTTCTTCACCGAATTGTTTCCCAAAAGTAATCCGAAGTTTCGCCAGGGTTTCCATGGATGAACCGGGACGCATGTTGTTATCACGGTCTAGGCCGCGAAACGGAGTGATGAGATCATTGAAGAATCCGTCCTCGTAAGCCGCTGCCATATTGTTATGTGACTGCATGGCCAGCTCGTCTTGGGCTTCGCGGGTAACGCCCCAATGATGAGTCGTGAGTGCTTGGTGTTCTCCCATGGAGAGTCCGGTGCGTACTTCCCCGGCCTGTGGTGCCAATGGTGAGAAGTGCTTCGGGCGCAGCTTCATGGCGATTTTGATCTTGTCCTGCGTGGTTCGTGCACGATTGAACTGCATGAACAGTTCGCGGGCTTCAGCATTGAAGGCCAGTGGTGCGTCAGAAATCGTGTCCACACCACCACCGATGCCAGAATCAATCTGACCCAATCGAATCTTATTGGCTACACCGCCTACGGTTTCGATCCCTGTTGCACATGCAGTTTGAACGTCATGAGCCGGAGTGTGGGCGTCCAATGAGGTCCCTAAAACGGCTTCCCGGGTGAGATTAAAGTCCACGGAATGCTTCATTACTGCTCCGCCAACAACTTCACCCAGGGATTCGCCTTGGAGGCCGAAGCGGGCGACCAGTCCTTCAAGAGCCGAGGTCAGCATGTCCTGATTCGACGCACCGGCATAGGCTCCATGGGCCCGAGCAAAGGGGATACGATTCCCGCCGAGGACAACTGCTGGACGGAGCGGACCACCGGCGATTGCGGCATTAGATGTAGAGGTCATGCAGGATTCTCTTTCCCGTAATTGAGGTTCGCGTCAGTGTGTTTACGAACACTCACTTTACCTGATACTCTCAGTATCGTGAAGATGTCTGTAACACCAATTCCGGACGGTCGTAATACACGCTGGGAAGCGCACCGTCGTCAACGTCGAAATGATCTGATTCGATCGGCACGTGCTGCTGTCCACAGTATTGGACCCGATGTGTCGATGGAAGAAATCGCCACTCACGCTGGAACCTCGAAATCTGTCTTCTACCGCTACTTCAGTGATAAGCAGGGCCTACAGCAAGCCGTAGCGCAGGCCTCAATTGATTTCATGGAAGCTGAATTGAAAAAAGCCGGAAAATCCGCGCCGAGTGCTCGCGATGGGTTATACACCATGGTCCTGGTGTATTTACAGTTGGCGGACTCATCCCCCAATGTCTATAACTTTTCGACCGCTATCCCTACGGGGATGAATATTTTCCGTGAAAATATGGCGAGATTTCTCCAGCGTGCGGTGGAGAATGTGTATCCGCACTACAAGCACGACCAAGCAGATCCAGGCCGGAAGAATCTAGCGTACTACTGGGCGGTGGCAGCTGTGGGCTTTGTGCGGGCCGCTGGCGAAGAGTGGATAGC
>CAZAAP010000129.1:0-5260 GCA_964482935.1 uncultured Enteractinococcus sp. | reverse complement strand
GATGAGACCGCGGTGAGTAACAGGTTAATGACCAGCATTGAGCCGGACAGTTGCCCCTCGGTGCCAGCCGACATCAGCACGAAACTTGAAATGAACGCCAAGGGACTGGTAATCACGGCTGACACGATACCCAGGATCAGCGCAAAGAGCAGCACGATACCCAGCGTTCGCCAGAAGTAACCCCGGGTCAGGCCCCAGGAACGGCGCAGAGCGGCGAATAAACCGATGTTTTCGACCACCATGGACGGGATGACTAAATGCCAACGGATCGCTAAGAACAACACCACGGCTGCGGGGACCAAGACGGCCAAGAGCATACCGAAAATAGTGGCCGCAATTGCCCCACCGCTTTCAGGCTCGCCGCCGGCAAAGGCCATGGCCCCGACAACAAACACCAACACGGCCATTACAAGGTAGACCACCAGAGTGGCCAGCACCAGCAGCGCCAATAGTCCAACGAGTTTGCCCCATTGGCCGCGTAACATTCGGAATCCTTGACTCAGTGAGGTCTTCATATCGACCGCACCGCGACCCACCATGAACGAATACATGCCCCAATTGAACGTTTGTCCCACCAGTAGGACCAGTTGGGAAAGCAGGATCGAGCCAAAGAACCCGATAGACGCACCCGAGAAAAATTGGTCCAGGGTCGCATACGGGTCTGCCACGGTGGATCCAAAGGCCCGCAGTATGAAGAACTCACCGGTCGCCGCTACAATCGCTGCGATAGAACCAAAGATCAGTGCCGCGCCGAAGAACAACCCTGGAGATTTGCGGATGGTGGCGAACATGCCCGAAAAATAATCTCCAAGCGTCAGCGGCCGCAGTGGGAGGGTGCCCGGTTGTGCAACCGGAGTATATGCGCCGGGGCTGCCGTAAGGGGGATAGGGCGAGGGTTGGGGCGCGCCCCCGTACGGGGAGCCTCCCTGCGGGTTCCAACCATAAGACCCCGGCTGGCGAAAGCCCGGTTCTTCGGGTGGCGGTTGGGATGGTCCTTGATATGACATGGGTTCCTCGTAGTGTCGAATAGACCGGGCGGGCAGGGACAGTAATCGTCAGCCGGTGATTACAACAGATTCTAACCACGCTTGACCGACAACGGTGATCATTTTTGACGCGATTGGGCGAATCCCCAATATAGAACAGGTTCTGGGATCTTGTCCGGTATGCTTTAGACGGGTAATTGATACGCTAGTAGCGCGGGAAGGAAGCGGGTTGAAAACCAAAATTCTAGTGGTTGACGACGACGAAGCGTTGGCCGAAATGATCGGGATCGTGCTGAGTAACGATGGGTTTGAAACCTATTTCTGTTACGACGGTGCCCAGGCAAACGATATGTATCGTAGCGTTCGTCCCGACCTGGTGCTGTTAGACCTCATGCTACCCGGCAAAGACGGCATCGAAATTTTGCGGGAGCTTCGCAGAGACTCTGATACGCCCGTCGTCATGTTGACCGCAAAATCAGAAACCGCCGACGTCGTTCGGGGTCTCGAAGCTGGCGCCGATGACTACGTGCCAAAGCCCTTCAAACCGGCTGAATTGGTCGCCCGAGTGCGCGCGCGGCTGCGGGAAACCGATACCAAGGACTCTGAGACCTTACACATTGCCGACTTGACGATCAATGTAGCCGGTCATGAAGTGACCCGTGATGGCGTAAACCTGAATTTGACCCCGCTGGAGTTCGACCTGCTCGTTGAACTGGCACGCCGTCCAGGCCAAGTGCTGACCCGCGAAGAACTTCTCGAAGAGATTTGGGGCTACCGTCATCAAGGTGACGCCCGGTTGGTCAACGTGCACGTTCAGCGGTTGCGCGCCAAAGTTGAAAAAGATCCCGATAATCCCGAAGTAATTCTCACCGTACGCGGGGTTGGATACAAAGCCGGCTAGGTTATGTCCACAGACGCCGCACCCCCCGCCGAGATCCCGCAAGAGCAGCCCAGGCAGACCTGGTCCAAGCGGATTCTTGGAATGTTTGATCGGGCCCGACGCCGCTTCATCAGACAATGGGATTCGTCAATGGCCCTGCGCACCGCGGTCATCGCGGCAGCGGCAACAATCATCGGCTCGTTATTTCTAGCGTTCTTTTTGACCCAGCAGATCACCTCCGGACTGTTCCAATCGCGTTTCAATCAGGTCCAGGCCGAGGCTAACCACGCGCTGCAGCAAACTCGCCAGGTTTTTGAAAACGCAGCGACCGCCGATGAGGAGTCGACCACCTCGCTGGTCGCTGACACGCTGCGTCAACTAACGACCGATGACACAGCATTTGCGCGTGACTTCCTTCTGGTGCCACTGGAAGAAGACGACAGCCTGTATGTCGGGTCGATGAGTTCAGGTGGTGCAACCGAACAACTCATTACCCCAGAGCTCGCCGATCAGGTGGCGTCTGGCAACGGCATTTATTATCAGTCCATTGCATTGCCCGACGCCGGTTCGACTCAACCCGGGTTAGCCTTTGGCACCCAGGTGGTCTTGCCGCCAGGAAACTACTACGCGCTATATTTTATTTATGATCTAGCCGACGTCCAGGCCACGATCGATTACCTCATGAACGTCCTGCTGGTTGCCGGGGTGGTCTTGGTATTTATGAACATCGGCATTGCGCTATGGGTGACGCGCTCAGTCGGAAAACCAATCCAGCAGGCAGCCCAAACCGCAGAGTGGCTGTCGTCGGGCGACCTATCGGTGCGGATGGATGTCCAACGCACCGACGAGATCGGCTCCCTGTCGGAATCGTTCAATAAGATGGCCGACAACATTCAAGACCAAATCACCCAGCTGGCTGACCTGTCCCAAATCCAGCAGCGTTTCGTCTCCGACGTCTCCCACGAATTACGCACCCCTTTGACCACCGTTGCCATGGCCTCAGAAGTGCTTTACGAGTCACGCAATGACCTAGATCCTGTCCTCCGACGTTCCACCGAGCTGATGCACCACCAGGTCGAACGCTTCCAAGCACTATTAGAGGACCTGCTCGAAATCTCACGCTTTGACGCTGGGGCCGCAGAAGTCGCCGTCGAAAAAACTGATCTCTTACATCTGGCCGCCGACGTGGCGCTCACCGCACAACCGCTTGCGGATAAAACGAGTACGCAGCTTTCTATTGTGGCCAAAGGTGACAACTTCACAGCCGACGTCGATTCCCGCCGCATCGAACGCATCCTGCGTAACCTGGTGAATAACGCGATCGAACACGGCGAATCGAATCCGGTCGACGTCATCTTAGAAGGCGATGACACGTCGGTCTCAATTGTTGTGCGTGACCACGGCATGGGCATGACCGAAGAACATCTCGAACACGTCTTTGATCGCTTCTGGCGCGCTGACCCGGCTCGAACTCGCACCACGGGCGGGTCCGGACTCGGGCTTGCCATCGCCGTCGAAGACACCCGATTGCACCACGGCACCCTGGATGCCTGGGGCAGACCCGACCAGGGCTCAGCCTTCCGCCTAACTCTGCCGCGGATCTCGGGCACCGTCCTCTCCGGGGAACCGCCGCTTGGTTTACCTCCGGAATATGACCGTGCCCAGCGCATAGCACCGCGTGATGTAGATGTCTCCGATGACACCGTGGACAACTCAGATGTCTTTAATCGCCTCACCGAACAGCACCTGCACCAACCCAAAAATGAGCTGCCATGAGGCTGTCCGGGTTGTACAAACTGCTCGTGGTGGGACTAGCGGTCATTGTGCTGGCCGGTTGTGCAAGCCTTCCACAATCGAGCCAGGTTGGCGAGTCTGATCAACAAGCTGATATCAACCGCGACGTCGCCTACACGTTCAACCCGGCCGGCCCCACCGACGATGCCACTCCGACTTCGATTATCAACGGATTTATTCTGGCTGCCACGGGGATTCAGGGGGATTTTTCGACCGCTCGAGAGTTCCTCACCGATTCCGCAGCTCATAACTGGGACCCTTATGCCCAAACTACGATCTACACCGGACGTCCCATCGTGGATGCCACCGGGGATCAGGAGTACACGGTCGACCTAGTCACCGTAGGCTCACTAGACGACGCCGGAGTGCTGCAACTTGCCGATGAGGGCACCACAACCAGTGCCCAGTTCAGTTTGGTTCAGGTCGATGGCCAGTGGCGTATCAACCAGCTGCCTAACGGAATCAATCTCGACGCCGCCCAGTTCCGCGCCCTGTTCAACACCCAAACCCTGTATTTCTATGACACGACTTTTGCCTATGCAGTGCCAGATGTGCGCTGGATGCTCAACACAGCCGACCAGACCACCACGATCGTCGACGCACTGATCCAAGGACCGGCAGGTTACTTAGAGGGTGCGGTGGTCACAGCCATTCCGTCTGATGCAGAGATGTATCGTGACGCTGTTCCCGTCTCCAGCGGGATCGCGCAGGTCGACTTCACAGACGAAACCTTCCGCGACATGTCCGAATTAGCACGCCACCGAATGCATCAACAATTGGAACTGACCCTGCAGCGGTATCCAGGCATCTCGGAAGTCACGATGACCCGAGAGCGAGCTGCACTGGACTTCGATGCACCACCAGCCGGTTTCGTACCCGCCTCAACCACGGTGACCCCTGGCAATTCGCAAGTCGGAATTCACCCCGAGACCAATCAACTGGTGGGCTATGAAGCCGATAATATGTCCAGCCTGCCAGGGTTCCCCAACGTGGCGAACCTGGAGCCGATAGAACCGACAATTAACCGCGACGGCGATGTCGCAGCGTTTCTCAATGCGGACCGAGACACCTTGTATGTCGCCAATAGTTCCTCCCAAGCGTTCGAGATTGCTACCGGTAAGGACCTCATCGCACCGAGTATGGATATCCACGGTTGGGTGTTCACCGTGACCCAGGCCAATACTCTGATTGCAGCCAATACAAACCAGACGGGACAAGTGTTAGAGATCATGCACCCGTGGGCGGGGCGCGACACCGAGATTCTGGCGCTGCGCATCTCGCCGGAAGGTACCCGCGCCGCCGTGGTTGTCGAACCGGACGAGGGACCCGCACAACTGTTTGTTGCCGGGATAATCCGTGACGATGAATCACAACCGCAAGCATTGGGCAATACCTTCCGTCTGCAAACTGATCAGGCACCCAATGCCGTGGCATGGTATTCCAACGCTGAAATATTAGCCGGACAATTATCCGAGCGGGAACGCGTAGAACTCGAACTCGTGGGCTTCAGCGGCCCCTCGGTGAACTTCAAACCCATGCTTGGCATGGTCAATTTCTCCACCGGAGCCGGGAACGTATATGCCGAGACCGAAGAAAATGT
>CAZAAP010000128.1:0-5265 GCA_964482935.1 uncultured Enteractinococcus sp. | reverse complement strand
GAAAGCATCCAACAGTTCTTCGGTGGACAGTTTTGCCATGATATTGGCTCCTTTGCGATGAAAGTCTTGTGGGGATTAAGCGGCACGCAAGGTGCCAGGGTTTATGCGGCTTGTTCTTGCTTTTCGCGCAGCGCTTCTGCGAGGCGAACAGCCTTTTCGATTGGGGCCTGGAATGTAGCGGCAGCCTTGGACAGGGAGCCTTTCATTGCACCAGCCATCATCGATAGCAAAGCCTCGCGAGATTCGAGGTTTGCCAGCTGCATAACATCGGCTTGGTCAAGGGGCTGGCCATCCATGTAGCCGCCCTTGATAACCAGTTTGTCGTGGGCTTTGGCGAAATCACGAATGACCTTTGCAACATCTACGGTTTCACCCGAGACGAATGCGATTGCGGTAGGGCCGGTGAGTTTGCCTTCGAGGGCTGTCACTCCGGCCTGTTCTGCCGCAATGGCAGTCAACGTGTTCTTCGCCACGGCGTAAGTAGCGCTCTCACCCAGAGCACGGCGCAGTGCCGTAACCTCCTGAACGGTGAGACCACGGTATTCTGTGACGACTGCGGCAGATGAGTTACGGAACAGTTCCGTCAGCTCTTCCACAGCTGCAGTTTTTTCAGCATTCGCCATGGCACTCCTTCCTTTGTGGATATGCCGGCCGCTCAAACACAAAAACGCCCCGTGCAGGTGCACAGGGCGCAAGGATTCATTTACTGCTTTATGACGCAGTCGGTCGATGCTCTCATGTTCACCTGCGCGGGCCGCTCAAGGACTGAGCTTTTATAGTCTCACCCATTTAACACAAGTGGGTACGACCGGCGGTCTTCGGTAAAGAACACTTTACACAGAGACATTCTGGATTTGCAAATCCGCAAATCTCGCACAGGTCGAACACGGTGGGTGAGGAGGAACCTGAGTTCCGTTAGCTTGTGCCGTCTATATCTAACCGGGCTTGTCCCACGAGAAATGCTAGCTGAGCACCGTTATCGGCACCGGTTTTCTGCATCGCTCTGGTAACTGTTGACTTGACCGTATCAGGCGCTATGTTAAGCTCAGCGGCGATCTTCTTATATGCCTTGCCGTGACCAATCAGGTATGCAACTTGGAGTTCCCGTTCTGACAGCGGTGAGATGCGTTGACGTGCTTGAACGATTTCTGGGGCGGTCGTGGGTTTGAGGAAACTTCGGATGAGGCGACTTGTGGTTTGCGGTGAAACAACGGGATCGCCCGCGGCGGCAGCGTGGATGGCTGGTGTCAGGAGAGTTTCGGCGTCGTTTTTTAGAATGAAACCCACAGCACCGGCTTCAAGCGCACCACGCGTGTAAGACTCCAGATCGAAGCTCGTGGCTGC
Source organism: uncultured Enteractinococcus sp. (assembly GCA_964482935.1). Taxonomy (GTDB): domain Bacteria; phylum Actinomycetota; class Actinomycetes; order Actinomycetales; family Micrococcaceae; genus Yaniella. Next base: position 3,921 of record CAZAAP010000128.1, on the reverse strand, counting down.
AATGACTCTGGGCGGGGAGAAGAGGTTTTGGATCCGCCGGATCGCTTCAACACCATCGAACTCTCCAGGCAGGTAAAGATCCATTAGGACTACATCGGGGCGAACTTCGCGGATCTGTTGGATGGCCTCAATCCCGTTGGTGGCTGTGCCAGCAACCGTTAATCCGGGGTCTGATTCGACGATCGCCACGAGATTTCGTAACGTCATCGTTTCATCGTCCACAACCAATACCTTTATTGCCACACGGAAAGCTTAGCACCGCAGGTGGGACAGGTTAGGGGTCGGGCGACTCATGGCTCCATGGCAGATGAACCGTCAGACGGAAATGCTCGGTTAAAAATTCGGTCTGAGCACTTCCTCCTAATAGCTCAGCCCGTTCAGTAATACCTAATAGTCCCGTGCCGCTACCCCCAGCGAACTGATGGTGGGGACTTCTTCGATTCATAAATTCCATCAGGAGTCCCTTCCCTGGTTGTCCTTCAAAGCGCAGCTGCACCGTTTGATCCGTGCTGTGGCGCATGACGTTCGTCAACGCTTCTTGAGTAATGCGCAACACGCCACGTTGTAACTCATCCGGTGCAGTGTCGTAACCGTTAAGCACGATGAGCGGGTAGATCGTGAGACCCTGGTCAGATGCGTCATCAAAGAGGCTTTTCAAATCATGAAACCCACCGGGCGCAACGGAGGGGGTCTTGGATTCTTTTTCTCCGTGTTGACGCAAAGTGCTGACCAGATTGCGCAGATCCTTTAACGCTTGGTCAGAATAGTGTTTTGTAGCCTGCAGTTCGCTAGATAGCTCGAGATCGTCATGTTCGGTCAGTCGCTTCTGCATCTGGCCGGTTTGTAATGATAGAGCCGTAAGGCGTTGGGCCAGAGTGTCATGGACTTCCCGAGCGAGGTATTCCCGTTCCGTCTGACGGGTCATCTGGGTGGTGATATTATCCCGGTCGTATTCGACTGCTTCAACTGTCTGGGCGGCCTGTTTGATGCGTCGGCGCTGTCGCGTCAGAAGAGATATGGCCAAGACGCTTCCAATCATCATGAAACCAATCGTGAGAACAGCAACGATCCACGCTTCAGCTTCAGATGCGTCTGGCATTCTGAGGATGGCCAGAATATGCCAGCCGATATTCAACAGTATCGCCAGCAGGCCAGCGCCCGCGACTATCCATTCCCAGCGCTTGTCAGCCCGCACAGTCCACACGGTGAGACCCACCGCCAAGACGAAAGGGTCGCCTTGGATGACCACCGCGTAGAATCCCCCGGCGACGATGAGGACCAGCGGGATTTTGCGAAACCACGGGATGAGCAGCAGTAACACTGCGGCCAGCATGAAGCGGACCGCTCCCAGGTTGGAGATTTCTTGCTGGCTGTCGTCGAGGAAGTTTTCTGGGGTTGTGAGGATAGCCAGCGTGCTTACCAGGAACCCGATAAGCATCATGCTGGCGATAGCCAAAACCTGGGCCACAATTGGCCACCAATGGTTCTTCCTCGTCATAGTTGTCATGTTGAGCCAGTTTAGCCACATTCCCACATCAAACGCTCCTACTTTCGGGCAGTGGCACATACCCGATCAGGTATCAAGATGTACCCGGTAAGCGGTGTGACAGGATCCAGACCACCCATAGCGTTAGTGATGTAATTAATCCTCACGTCAACGAGAAGGTTCTTATGACAACCGATACAGAATTTCGTACATCACAGCCCCATCAGGCGCCGAGAACTCGCAATATGGTTGGAATTATTGCCTTGGTGACTGCGATTATCGGTGCGGTATTTGCGATAATCCCAGGTGCGATGATCATTGGCTGGCTGTTGTTACCTATTGCATTTATCTTGTCTATTGTCTCGCTGTTTATGAAAAACCAAAAGCGCAGTCAAGGCATTGCTGCGCTGATTGTTTCGATCGTAGGTACGCTCATAGGCTTGCTTGTCTTCATCGGCGTCGTGGGTACCGCTGTCGATGAGGCCTTCAATGAAGAGACTCAGGTTCAGTCCCCTACCGACGATGATGAAGTGGAAGAACTCGGAGGGGACACAGCCGAGGAAGAGGCCGCAGAACCAGCAGAGGCACCGGATGCCGAGGAAGGCACACGGGCCGACCCGTTAGCTCTGGGCACTACAATGAGTGACTCGGACTGGGAGGTCACAGTCAATAGCGTGGATCTAGATGCGACCGACACTATCCTGGCGGAAAACCCGTTCAATGACGAGCCTGCAGATGGCAATGTTTACATCATGGCTGAAGTAAGCGCGACGTACACGGGGAATGACTCTGAAGGCGAGACACCCTTGGTCACCGTGGAGTATGTGTCACCCGGCGGTAATTCCTTTGCAAGCCATGATTCTCTGGTGGTGGCACCCAATAGCTTCGACTCGCTGGAAACACTTTATGAGGGTGCATCTGCTACCGGCAACATTGCTCTGGAAGTTCCCGAAGCGGACGTCGCAGATGGCACATTGCGGGTGTCACCTGGCCTGTTTGGGGAGGCGGTCTTTATCGCAGTCCAGTAGTAATGCCCCTTAGTTGCAGCTGAGCGCGTCCAAGTCCTTTGTGGGGTTTGGACGCGCTTTTGGGTGTTTCATCCTTTGAGCCGCTCCGCAACTGATTGGCTGCAGTGCGTATATAAAAGCAGGCCAGGAAAATGAATCCCTGGCCTGCTTGAAGACTGTCTACCCAATCGTGTTGGGCGGCAGCTTAGTTTTCTTCTGCGAGTACGCGAGTGACGTTTGGATCGATCTGGATCCCAGGGCCGAAAGTGGTGGCTACAGTCGATTTGGTGATGTAGCGGCCTTTGGCTGCGGATGGTTTCAGACGGATGACTTCGTCAAGTGCGGTAGCGAAGTTTTCGGTGAGCTGTTCAGCGCTGAAGCTGGTGTTGCCGATAATGAAGTGCAGGTTTGCGTGGCGATCGACACGGAAGTCGATTTTACCGCCCTTGATGTCCTGAACTGCTTGGGCAACGTTCGGGGTCACCGTACCGGTACGTGGGTTTGGCATGAGGTTACGTGGGCCCAGGATTTTACCGAGGCGACCAACGAGGCCCATCATGTCTGGCGATGCAACGGCTGCATCGAAATCGGTCCAGCCACCCTGGATGCGTTCTACTAGGTCGTCCGACCCTACGTAGTCAGCACCGGCTGCTTCAGCTGCTGCGGCGTTGTCGCCGGTTGCGAAAACGACCACGCGCGCGGTTTTACCTGTGCCATGTGGCAGTTTGGCGGTACCGCGGACCATCTGGTCAGCTTTACGCGGGTCAACCGACAGGCGCATAGCGACTTCAACGGTGGTGTCGCGCTGGGACGGGTTAGTTTCTTTTACTAAAGCAAGTGCTTCAGCTGGCGCGTAGAAGCGATCTTCAATCTTCGCTGCGGCTGCCTTATATGCTTTGCTGCGCTTTGCCATCTGCTTATTCTCCTTATGCAGTTGTGGTCTCTACGGGCCGCGCTCGGCCCTACCACGAATTTTGAGAAATGTTGGGTGTTAACCTTCGACGGTGATACCCATGGAGCGGGCAGTTCCGGCAATGATCTTGGTTGCCGCGTCGAGGTCGTTGGCGTTGAGGTCACGCATTTTGGTTTCGGCGATTTCTTGTGCCTGAGCCGTGGTGATTTTGCCAACTTTGGTGGTGTGGGGAGTACCTGAACCCTTGGCAATGCCGGCAGCCTTTTTGATGAGCTGGGATGCTGGTGGGGTTTTGGTAATGAAGGTGAACGAGCGGTCTTCGTACACGGTAATTTCTACCGGAACGATGTTACCGCGCATGGATTCGGTCTCAGCGTTGTAGGCCTTGACGAACTCCATCATGTTCACACCGTGTTGACCAAGTGCTGGGCCAACTGGTGGAGCGGGTGACGCTGCACCTGCTTCGATCTGGAGTTTGATCAGACCGGCGACCTTTTTCTTTGGGGCCATTTTTG
>CAZAAP010000127.1:0-5367 GCA_964482935.1 uncultured Enteractinococcus sp. | reverse complement strand
ATGTAGATTTTGGAGGCGAACCTGATGGCGAAGAAACTTGCTAACTCACCCGCTCAATCGAAAACCACCTTCACGGTGCAGAAAACAGGCTCCCATAGATCCCCTAGCTCCCCTAGTGTGATCAAACATCCGTTAGTCCGCGAGGCGACTATTGGAAAGAGACGGCGCTGGGCAGCGTGGCAGGATTGGATCAGCGTTGCACTCGGCGTCTACTTAGTCTTAGCACCGCTATGGACCCCGAGCGCACCTGTCGGCCTGTTCGTGACGCTAGGTGTCTTGGTCATCGCTGCATCCGTGTGGGCAGGGAGCACAGCATCCTCAACTCTGGCTGAGTTCGTGAAAGTGGTGCTCGGCGCCGTGGTCTTCCTCTCGGCCCTTTTCAACGCACAAGTGGAGGAACGTACCGCGATGATGACTTCTTGGGTGGTTGGAGCAGCACTGATTGCTCTGGCCTTGGTCGCTTCGCATCGAAACCGCTCCGGCAGGTCAGCGACCAATCCATACGATATTCATCGTATATAAAGCTCGGCGCTATACGCTGCCCGAAGGACAAGCGGTATCCACCGATGGATACCGCTTGTTTCACGCTTAAGTGAGCCTAACTGTCAGTAACATGGCACGCCTTACCGGACAAATACCAAAATCATGCCAGTCGTCGTATTTGCCCCCCGCCGGGATACTAGCCCTGTTCGACGGGTTGCTCTTGTTCTACCCAGCTCTTGAATCCACCGTCGAGATGGGCGACATGCGTGTAACCCATCTCTTGGAGCGTTACGGCACCGAGTGCGGAACGCCCACCGCTTGCGCAGTGCAGGATCACGCGCTGATCTGGATTCAGGGACGGGTCGTGGTACGGGCTGGTGGGATCCGCCCGGAATTCAAGCATTCCGCGCGGGATATGCAATGATCCCGGAATTTTCCCGTTTTGCCGAATTTCGGGGTCGTCGCGAAGGTCAACAATGACCGCCCCACGCTCTTGCTCCTGCGCCACCTGAGCTGGATCGAGATTCTCGATCTGGCTCTTTGCTTCCGTTACCATGTCTTTTGCGGTCTTTGCCATGGTTCCCCCTCGGGTAGTGCTGGTCGCCTTGGCGCAGGCCAGCTCTCAGGTCAACTCTACCTGGGAGCTGTCGTGAGGTATAGGAAAAATGTCAGCTAGGGACGACCTCCCGTCCACTCTAAGAACTGACGGGCACAAGCTGTTCCGCCAGGGTCTGCAGTGCGGTTACTCCGGTGAGTTCTTGTTCGTGGAGGTCAACTTCCATCAGCGGGATCTTCTTCAGCCGTTGTTTTAGGTGGCCGAGATGTTCGTCTTCAATGATCCGTCGCTTGGCCAGGATGTGTCCTGCGTGTTCTGGTGAGCGGCGATTGACGATGATTCCTGCGATCGGGATCTTGGCTGCGGTGAGTTGCTCTTGCAATTCCAGGGTTTCGGCGACTGGCATTCGTTCAGCAAGCGTGACCATCACAAACCCCGTCGTCGTCTTTGAGGTCAGAAGTTGCTGGAATGCCGAGAACAGTTCCATTCGGCGAGAGAGGATCTGACGGATCCGCGCATTGCGCTGGGCAATTGGGCCGGGGTCAGCCGTACTGGAGCTCCCCGGGAGTGCTTCTAAAGCTTCATGGAATTGTGCGGTTTTCCGAGCTCGTCCCATCATGCCTTCGGCCCATACGGAGAGCATGTGTGGCATTTCGAGCAGCCTGATGGTGTGCCCCGTCGGGGCGGTATCGAATATGATCGTATCCCAGTCGTCGAGCCCATTGAGACACAGCTGAGCGATCCGTTCGAGCAGGGCTGCTTCGTGCGCTCCGGGTGCATCCATCGCCTGTCGAAAGTAGCGTTTGACCTCGGCGTGGAGATGCTCTGGCATCATCTCGCGAACCACTCCGGCCACCTCGGCGAAGTGCGCTTTGGCGGTTTGTTCCGGATCGATTTCGAGCGCGGCTAACCGATCTTCGAAAACGTAGGTGATGTCGTCGCCGATGGGACGTTCCCATAGGTGTCCGAGGCTGTGGGCAGGGTCGGTCGAGACCACGAGGACTTTTCGGCCGTGGCGCGCAAGCGCCAAGCCCACGGCATTGGCCATGGTCGTTTTACCGACGCCTCCTTTGCCACCGAAAAAGAGTAATTGGCGATCTAGCAACATGACAGCGAATCTAGCGGGGATCGTTCCATGCCCATGCGCGTGTGCCATTCGTGGAACCGTTCGTACATGACCGGCATGAGTTCGGCGGTGTAATAGGCCGCGGGGTTGGGCACGCCGAGCGCTTCTGAGAAGACCATCATCATAAACAGGTCTTCTTCGTCTCGGGCAGCACGGGCAAAAGTTTGGCGGTAGGGGCCCGCATAATATTCGGTGAGTCCTGCAGTGAAGGCTTGCAGCCGGGCACGCCACCGCTCCCTCATGGAATCGGTGGCGTGCTGTGGCTTTGTCATACGGAAGTTCCCGTGGTGATGTCTTCCATCTCCGCGTCCAAATCGAGCGGCTGGTTGCGGGTTCGGATCATACTATTGGCCGCAGCCAGGACGACCCATACCGCTGCGATCAGAATGATAGCGTCAATGACGACCAGCAACCAGTTGCCTGCCGCGATGAACTGGCCCAGCTGAATGATTGCTGCGTACATCGAGACGAAGAAGACGAAGACCAACGGAATCAAGACCGGCCATGCTGGACGTTTGGCCCGCAACAGAATGATCGCCACGATTGACATGGTCAGGGCTGCGAGCAGCTGGTTGGTGGTACCGAACAGCGGCCAAATAATCATACCGCCACGACCGTCCCCGCCTGCCGAGAATGCCAGACCGAAGCCAGTGATCAACACAATGACCGTGGCCATGAAGACATTGAGTTTCACCCCGAAGAGTTCGAAGATTTCTGCGGTCACGAAGCGTTGCAGTCGGACCCCCGTATCCATGGTCGTCGCAGCGAAAAGTACCGCCATGGTTGCCAGGATTGTGGCCGATAAGCTCTGGGGTATCGCAAGCCCAGCGTTGATAATGCCACCGCCGGCTGAGACGAAAGCGGCTGCGCCACCCTCACCGAACTCTGAGTAGACTTCCTCCCAATCTGCTAGGGCGGCGAACCCGGAGGTGGTCGCGATAATCGTTCCCAGCGCTAAGAGACCTTCTCCAACCGCGCCGAAATAACCAACCAGTCTGGTATCGGGTTCTTTGTTGAGTTGCTTCGAAGATGTACCCGAGGAAACGATTCCGTGGAACCCAGAAATCGCCCCACAAGCCACAGTAACGAACAGTAGCGGCATGATGCCGGGGGTGCCTTCTGGAACATTCTGATTGATGGCTGGTGCAACAACGGTTGGATTGGAGATAAGGACCGCCACGTACAACAATCCCAGACCAATGAAGAGTTGTAGGCCGTTAATATAGTCACGCGGCTGCAGGAGCATCCAAACGGGCAACATGGATGCGATGCCCGCGTAAAGGAACAGCACGATAATCCAGAACGCGGCCGAGGAGATGCCCATGATGGTCTCGGGCAACACAACCGGGAAGCGGTCTCCAAGAATAATCAGCCCATAGAGCGCTGCTACGCCAACAATCGACACGATCGGCAGGTTCCACTTCAAACGGTAAATGGCCTGCCCAATGAGTAGTGCCACCGCAATGGCACCCCACGTCGGGATGACTGCAGTCGGCGTCGAAATGAGTAGGTCGGCAATGACGACGGCGAACACCGCGTTGACCATCAGCAGCAGGAAGAAAATTACAACCAAGAAGAGGATACGGCCCGAGCCGCCGATGTAGCGTCCGGAGAGCGTACCTATTGAACGGCCCTTATGCCGAGCCGAAGCCCACAGCGCGCCCATGTCATGCATGCCAGCGAAGAATACAGTGCCGAGGGTCACCCAAAGGAATGCTGGCAGCCATCCCCAGATAACGGCGACTGCAGGACCAACGATCGGGGCTGCACCAGCGACCGATGTGAAGTGGTGGCCCCACAGAACCCATTTATTTGAAGGGACATAGTCGATGCCATCTTCGTATTTATGCGCCGGAGTTACATAGCTTTCTTGAAGCTGGTACACCTTTTTTGACAGGAACTTGGAATACAAAAAGTAACCAAGCACCATCATCAAGATGCCAATCACAGCCATCATCAGTGATTGCATGTCAGTACCCCTTTAGCGTGAGTGATTTTGCAACACAGCCTAGTCATGTACACAACACTTGTCACTAGCCACGTATCGGACTCAGCCCCCTCGGCCGGCACGCTCTCGAGGTCACCATAAAGCTCTCTATGTTCGAGCATTGCTGTGGGGTCTCTGCAGTATGCAGAACCAGAACGGTCCTCAGCCCACCTCTAACCAAGAATCGATAAGGCAAGGAAGAACCCCTTCGCCCGGGAATGCGCAACCGCGTCATCACGAATGTGGAAAACTTCGAAGCGGCGAGTGCTCTATCCACAATATGAGCAACACACCTGTTCAAATATTCAGATCTAGGATATACAACACTCAATGCTGTCTATATATTAGAAAAGACCATCAAAGGTATTGCTCAAGTACCCTGTCACAGGTAGAATGGAGACAATATCCATTCACCGATTTCCTGTTAGATTCTCTTATTTTTGCTCTCGATTCTCTGATGTTTTCTGCTACCTAAAGCTCACCCCACTCGTGAGAGGACGTGACCATGGATACCAGCAGCAGCGCATTACCGGATATTGGTGTCCCGGTGTCCTTGCCCGGGATTGATCTTGAGGCTCTCGATGATTTGAGTGTCGGACAGCTGGCTTATCTCAATCTAATATCCAGCACCAAGCTGTCTCAGCGAATGGCCAATCCCGCTACCGCCAATGAGATCGCCCAATATCGACGTGCTTCAGGTACAGACTGGTCCGGCCATGAGCCTCCGCTCTTAGCGGCGGAGCATTACGACAACCCCGCACCCCAGCAAACAAACGTTAGCGGCGAGGCCGACCCGGTCAATCAAGACGGGACTCCATTGATTTCTGCGCGGCCACTGCCGACCCCTCCCGAGTACGAGTACGATGCGATTCCGAAGCTTGCAGAGATGCTCCGCCGCATCCAACACGCACAAGACGCAGTCATCACGTCTTTCGCACGGCAGTTGCAACCGGTGTTCTTCAAACAACCAGAGTACCTCGGCACACCCGAAGGTGTAACTGCGTTCAAAGACAGCACAGCGTATTTCAAAGAGGTCTTACGGTTTTCGGGCCAAAGCACTAGAAAGATCCATGCGCGGATGCCATACGTAACCTGGAATCCGGGGCACGATCCCACCATGGGCGTGCACCAACCCAAGCTCCCCGAACTGGCTGAAGCATTCATCAACGGCACGGTCCCGGCCGAGAACCTGGACCGGATCGTGTGGTTAGACCA
>CAZAAP010000126.1:2104-5378 GCA_964482935.1 uncultured Enteractinococcus sp. | reverse complement strand
TCGCCGCCACGGCTGATTTCGATCTTGCGTGGTTTGGCGGTCTCTGCGACTGGGATTTCCAGAGCGAGCACGCCGGCATCGTAGTGAGCCGAAATATTGGCCGTATCCAGGTTATCGCCAAGCACCAGTTGCCGGCTGAAGTGGCCGCGAGGGCGTTCAGCAGCGAGGCGTTCGACGTTATCTGAGAGTGAGGCACGTTCGGCTTCGACCGTGATGACATTGCGTTCGACGTCCAAGTCGATGCTGTCTGGATCGACGCCGGGTAGGTCGAATTCAACGTGGAAGGTGTCACCTTCCCGCCACGCATCCATCAGCATCATGGTTGGGCGCGTCCTGGTACCGGTGGTGCCCAGGAGTTGTTGAGTCAGACGGTCGAGCTCACGGAATGGATCACTGCGCATCAGCACGGAACGTACTCCTTTCATTCGACTGTTTGATTCACTTATAACAGAGGTAATCTGTAGCCCCTGCTATAGATTTGATATACCATAATATGTACATAAACGCAAGGGGGGAGTAGGGCTAGATGAGTGAATCGGAAGCTTCAGCGGATGCCAACGACTCCAAGGGGGTGTACACCATCTCCGTGGCGGCCGAACTGGTGGGCGCCGGTGTCCAAACCCTCCGCCTCTATGAAACTCGAGGGCTGGTTGACCCCGAGCGCACCCCGGGTGGTACGCGCCGGTACAGCAACGAGGACATTGAACGCTTGCAACGCATTACCGCCCTGTTGGAGGATGGTTTGAACCTGGCCGGGGTCGATATGGTCTTGAAACTCCAGGATGAGAATGCAAAGCTAAGAGCCCAGCGAAAGGAGTAGATTGTCATGCCAGCCAATCACAAGAAACCGCAGGTTGAAATTCCGGAAGAAGAACTCCTCGAGCGCTTCGTCGATGATGACGACGAAGATCAGCCCGTCCTACCGCAAAGCGCTAAACCGATTACGGTCAATGAGGCTGACTGGGTCGATCAAAATATTGACGTTCCCATTGATGATGACGATGACATTGCACCCTCCTAGACACAAGGGGTTAAGCCCGTGGGACGCTGATGGATCATCAGCGTCCCACCTGGTCTGGTTTAAGGAGTACTCCCAGTTCTTATCCTTCGGGTGGTGGAGGTTTGACTTCCTCGCGTGGTTCCGTGGCTTGGCTGGTTCTACCAGCGTCCTGTGCTGCCCGTTGTGGGATGCGGCCACCGATTAACACCATCTCAACCTGACGATCAGAGAGCGTATGCCGCAATTCCAGTGGTTCGCCATTGAGTTGTGCGGTCACCGTTTTGCCGTTCCGCAGCGCCTCACGCAGACCGGTGAAGCTGAGCACATCGTTGGGCGAAATCCTGTCGTAGTCCTCAGGATTAGCAAACTGTAAGGGTAAAACGCCGAAGTTTGCTAGGTTCTGCCAGTGGATCCGAGCAAATGATTTAGCAATCACTACGCGCAACCCCAAATATCGAGGTGCGATGACCGCGTGTTCCCGGGACGAACCTTGCCCATAGTTGTCACCGCCGACAATCGCGTGTCCCTCTGGAGTTTCTGCGGCCCGGGTTGGGTAGGTGTCGTCCACTTGGATGTAAACGAATTCGGCCATCTTAGGGATGTTGCTACGATACGGCAGCACTCGTGAACCGGCCGGCATGATCTCGTCTGTCGAAATGTTATCGCCCACCTGCAACAACACCGGCACATCCATCTCATCGGGTAGATCATCGAACTCGGGCAGGGACTTGATGTTCGTGCCTTTTACCAGTTCGACATTCAGAGCCTCCGCCTCGTTGAGCGGTGGGAGCAACATATCGGTGCTCACGCTATACGTATCTGGCAACTGGACGGTCGGGTACTCCATGTCGAGATCACGCGGATCAGTGATCTTGCCGGTAATGGCCGCTGCGGCGGCAGTTTCTGGAGAACATAACCACACCGCATCCTCATCAGTCCCCGAGCGACCAGGGAAGTTGCGCGGCATCGTGCGCAAACTGTTTTTGCCCACCGCCGGTGCTTGGCCCATCCCGATGCACCCCATACAACCCGATTGATGCAGGCGAGCGCCCGAGCTCAGCAGGTCGAACGTCCAACCGCCCTTCGTAAGATCCATCAGAATCTCACGTGACGTTGGATTGATATCTAACGACACTTGCTCATGGGCTTGTTTGCCTTTCAGGATCTCGGCGACGACGGCGAAGTCACGCAGTCCCGGATTGGCAGAAGACCCCACGACCACCTGAAAAACGTCTTCACCAGCAACTTCGCGGACCGGCACAACATTGCCGGGGGACGAGGGCTTGGCGATCAGCGGTTCTAGAGTGGACAGGTCAATGTGTTCTTCGACGTCATACGTGGCGCCGCCATCCGGTAATAACTCGGTGAAATCCTCGGGTCGGCCCACAGCGTGAAAGAATTCACGAACGGCGTCGTCGGCTGGAAAGACCGTCGTCGTGGCCCCCAGTTCGGCACCCATGTTGGCTATCACGTGCCGGTCCATGGCTGTCAGATCGTTGAGGCCTTCACCGTGATACTCAACAATCCGACCCACGCCACCTTTGACGCCGTGACGACGCAGCATCTCGAGGATCACGTCTTTGGCCGACACCCAGTCGGGTAGTTTCCCGGTGAGTTCGACACCCCAGACTTCGGGCATTTGCACATAGACCGGATCACCGGCCATCGCCACCGCGATTTCTAGGCCACCTACGCCCATCGCCAGCATGCCGATCGCCCCAGCTGCACAGGTGTGGGAATCGGAGCCGATCATGGTGGTGCCCGGACGGCCGAACCTGGCTTGGTGTACCGGGTGGGAGACCCCGTTGCCTGGTTTGGAAAACCAGAGGCCATAGCGGGCGGCGGCGGATTGTAGGAAATGATGGTCTTCGGGGTTCTTTTCATCGGTCTGCAACAGGTTGTGATCAACATACTGCACCGATAATTCAGTTTTCACTCTGGTCAAGTCGAGCGCTTCGAGCTCGAGCATCACCATGGTGCCGGTCGCATCTTGGGTCAGCGTCTGATCGATCGATAACCCGATCTCATGGCCCGGTTCGGGGGTCCCGCTCACTAAATGTGAGGTGATAAGTTTTTGCGTGACATTTTGTGCCATCGTCGGTCCTCTCCTTGTTACCTGTGCGGTTGCAGGCTGGGACACCTAGTTCTAAGGCTAGCCATCCCAGGGAGTACTGGCTAGGTGTTTTGTGATGTCGCTTGCAGAACGCCTCCACCCGACGATCAGTGCGACTGCACGCAGAAGGGTCGCCGATCAAGACGACCGGCGACCCTCAA
>CAZAAP010000126.1:0-2004 GCA_964482935.1 uncultured Enteractinococcus sp. | reverse complement strand
AGATGCACGCTTTGCCGATGGGTCTTGCGTTCCACCGACCGGTTAGAACTTGGGACCTGCCGGGGTGAAATCAGTGCTTGCGATGAACTCTGGACGCCGCTTCGACGCTGCGAAGGGATCGACGCTTGCGTTGTCGACCGAGTTGTAAACGATGAAGATATTCGACCGAGCATACGGGGTGATGTTGCTATTGGAGGCGTGCATACAGTTCGAATCGAACATGATCGCATCACCAGCCTTGCCCTCGAGCACATCGATGCCATATTCATCGGCAAATTCCGTGAGAGTCTCTGGATCAGGTGACCCGATGTTTTGCATGACCAAAGACTGCTTATAGTGATCCTCAGGGGTCTCGCCCACACACGAAATGTACTTCTTATGCGACCCGGGCATGATCATCAACGGACCGTTGAACGAATAATTGTCAGTCAGCAGGATGGAGATGCTCAGCGCTCGCGGTTCTGGCATGCCATCCTCGGCGTGCCAACTTTCAAAGTCGGAGTGCCACGAGAATTCTTTGCCAACGAATCCGGGTTTGTAGTTGATTCGGCTTTGGTGAATGTAGACCGGGGAGCCCAGGAGCTGTTCGGCACGTTGGACGATGCGGGGGTCGTTGGCGATGCGTTTGATGATCTCATTGGTGCGGTGGACTTCGAAAATTGAGCGGACTTCGTCGGATTTTGGTTCTACGACGGTGCGCTCGTCTGCCTTGACGCCGGGGTCGGCCGAGAGCCGCTGGAGCTCGGTGCGAAGCTCCTCCAGTTCCTCCGGGGTGATGAGCTGATCAATGACTATGTAGCCCTTGTGTTCGAAGTGATCCAGCGTTTGGCGGTCCATGGGCCCATCTTCCGGCGTGCCATGTACTACGGGGCCGCGACGGTCGAATACTTCGACTTGCTCACCGATGCGTGTTGGATAAAAGTCTTCAATGGTTTGTGGAGTCTTCATCAACGTTCATCCCTTCATGTACGAAAAATACTTGACCTTTCGGGGCCGTTCGTTGAGATGCGACAAGACAAATCAAGCCGCATCATTGACGCTACCCAGCAAATGTGGAGTGTGCAATAGGTCACATTAGCGCGATGTGCTGGCGTGATAGTGGTATTCACGGTGGTCATGTGAAGGGTGCGCTCATGCCGTGAGTGAAGTAGTCGATGTGCGTTACTGCAGGACGATCTCGTGTGAGACAATATGGCAAATGGCACAGAATTATACCCCTCGGAAACCTGGCACTCGCCCGATGAAGCCTCAGAAAGACCGCGCCGGTCGTCTGAAGCTGAATCCGCCGCGCAAACAATTCTTAGACCCCGAGGTAGAGCAGCTCGTCGATGAGCGAGCCCGCCTGGCTCAGCACGGTGTTCGCCCCTCCATGGAGCGGCCGCGCCCGCAGGTCCAACCTCGTACCGAGGGCTGGAAGCAGCGCACTGACGCGGAGGGTCGTCCAAAGCTAGAGTTCAAGCAACCGCGCGTTACCCAGCCGGCCCAACACCTGGCTGATCTGTCGATGGAAGACCGCGAGGCAAAGGTCAAAGAACTTGGTCTGCCAGCTTTCCGTGCCCGGCAGCTATCGACCCACTACTTCACGCATTACACGACCGATCCGGCTGAGATGACCGACCTGCCAGCCGCCAAGCGTGATGAACTGGCCGAAACCTTCTTCCCGAACCTGCTGACCGAGGTCCGCCGGATCGAAACCGAAGATCGCCAGACCATCAAATTCTTGTGGAAACTCTTCGACGGCGTTCTCGTCGAATCGGTATTGATGCGCTACCAAAACCGCATTACGCTGTGCGTGTCATCGCAGGCCGGATGCGGCATGAACTGTCCATTCTGTGCGACCGGACAAGCCGGGCTTACTCGCAACCTGTCGACCGCCGAAATCGTCGAGCAAATCATTGCGGCCAACCGCCTCATTGCCGAAGGTCAACTTGGTAAACCCGACGGTGCCCGCGACATCGAACGCGTCACCAACGTCGTCTTTATGGGCATGGGCGAACCGCTGGC
>CAZAAP010000125.1:0-5378 GCA_964482935.1 uncultured Enteractinococcus sp. | reverse complement strand
TCGAAGGAATACCAGGCTGGGTGAGAACCAACCGAAGTGCCCTTTTCATCGCTAGGGTGAAGACGGTGAGTCTCTTTTGTCACTTGCGATCCAAAAGAGAGCCATATTTCGATTGTCGCACAGCTCCGTTGCCGGCCTCTGGTCATGGTCGGACCAGATTAGGCACAGTGCGGACAACAACCCCACAGTCTAGTATGCGCAGATTATTTAATCAAACTAGAACTGCAGGGTTATGTTCCAATGAGGTGGCGGTCGAACTCGACTCGTTTTTATACAGAGAAGAGCCAGTGATTTGGCTCGTTTTTGCGCAGCATGCTGTCGAGCAGGTCGGTGACTTGTCGTAGCTCTTCAGGTGACAGTGACTGTAGTACGCGCGTTTCGACGGACTGGCGATAGGTCTCGCGGATGCCACAAACGAGGTCCCTGCCTTTTTTAGTCAATTCCGCAACGGTGACGCGTTTATCTTCATCAGACAAACGACGCGTCAGTAAATGGCGACCTTCAAGCTTCCGGGCGACATGAGATAGGCGTGATAAGGATGAGTTACACCGCGTAGCCAGCTGAGTCATGCTCATGGGGCCATCAATCGAGGAGAGATGTTCCAGTACTTGGAACTCAAAGAAACTGAGTCTCCCGGCTTTTTGTAAATCGCGTTCAAGTTCAGGAAGCACTCCCATGTAGACCGCGACGACCCGATGCCAGAATTCTAATTCTTCTGAGGTCCAGAGTGAGGCAGTATGCTCGCGCTCATCAATTTCATGTGCTGTAGTCAAAACCATGTCCCTTCTAGCTGTCCCTGCAGGCTTTCGTTTGAGGATCTGTAAGTCGGAGTATTTAGGTTTTCCAGATCCTCGTTGTCGTTAGCATTCAGATTTGGAAACTTCACCAAGACGGCTGCAGGCTTCCGATCAGTGATTGCTTATTACATTAAGGTTAAAATTCTGACTTCTTGCGGTTTCTCGTCGACTTCACCCTCAAAATCACCCCAGCCAGGTTAGGTGTATCGCCGCCTCAGTCGGTTGACCAGAAGCAGGATAGCTCCGGTTGCTAGCGTTGCAAGCGCCACTAGGACATTTCTTGTCTGATGAGCTCCAGTTTCGGCGAGTTCCTCTGTGGTCTCATCTTCTGTTCGGACCACGAGTTCTTCGTTTTGAGGTTCGATCACTTCTTGCTGGATTTCTAATGGTTTCTCACTTGGTTTTATTTCAGTAGGTTGAGGCGTGGGGTCGCTGGTGTGTCCCTCTGGTGAGGGGCGGTCCTCCACGGGTGGTACTTGGAGAGTCGGCTCGTCGTTCGGTGGAATCTCTTCGGGTGTCTCCTCGTCAACCGATGGGGGTTCAGGTATTGGCTCTTTAGCCGGCGGCTCTGTGGCTTCAGTTTTCTCCCACGACATCAGTAGTTCTGTTGAGGCAATGTTCGGGGTTTGTTCCACTACGACGATGGTCTGGAAGCGGCGGTCTGGGGCGGGCTCGGGGATGATGAGTTTGCCGGTATAGCTGTGTTCGGTCGATTCTGCGGCGATGTGTAACTCGCCCGATGCTGTCTCAGCGGGCACGTGCACCCACAGTTCCGGCACTTCAACAGGGGTGAGGGGGTCAAGTACCTGGCCTTGTACATCAAAGAGGGTGATCTCGTCAGTCGAGACGGCGGGATCGGTTGATTCAAGGTGCAGATCGACCTGCGCTGAGGAGCTGTTGATTATTACCGGCCCGAGGAGGTGGTCGTCTTCGGTTTCCACCGACTCGAGAATAGGTTCGGGAGCGCTTATCTCCGCGCTACTTGCGTCACTGAGCGTGACACTCGCTTGGACTTCTTCTTCCGTGAGTCCAACGTTGGCGTCCCCGGTGAGGTAGTCGAAGATATATTGGACATTTTCAGCTGAACTATCCGCCATACTGGCCTCATCATCGGGCGCTGCTTCGACGGTCAACTCTCCGTCGGAGACAAAGTCGTCAGTGTAGAACCAGATGGCTGCCTGCGTTGCTGCGATCGCTTCGGGTGCCGTCAGCGTGGACGTGTCGGTTCGTTCGCTCAGTTCTTGCAGGGACAGGGCAGGATAAGAGTTTCTCAAGATCCATGCGACAGCTTCACGGACCTGCGGGTCGGTTTTGAAATGGTTATCTCCGGTGAAACCATCCCAGCTGGTAACCGCCGCTTGATGATCTGGTGCAGCGGCACGTACCCAGTATTCGATGCAGTAGGCAAGGATGGTCTCGCCATTGACCACGACTGAGCGCAGTGTCGGAGCCACATCGTTGACAGTGAGTCCCTGTTGATAGTCCAGTTCGGGCCCCATGACAGCAGTCGTGAGCCGTTCTGTTTCATGGTTGGGTTCAGCTTCAATAGCCTCAAGGCTCCCCAACGTATTCGTACCCAGGGTGACGGCCGCCAATGTTGCCAAGATCGTGTGATGCAAGGTGTCTCCTCAACTCAGTTGGACTGCATAGCGCAGTCTGATGTGAGTTCGAGACTATGGAAGACCACAGATCGACACACCAAGTCTCGGTGCGCTTTGTGGATAACTCCACGGACGAGTCGACACCAGGGAGCAATGAAAGGGGACTATGCAGCGACTCTGTCTGTGGCTTGTTCGGCAAGTTGCTTACTGCGAGCGCGATGGTCGATTCCCGCAAAGATGAGGGCGACCAGGGAGAAGAGAATCAGCACCGACATGGCCATCTGGAAGGCGAAAGCATAAGCCTCGATACTGGAGGGATCCGTGGGATCTGGGAGACCAGAAGCGTCACGTGGAACGGAGACCACCAAGGTGTAGAAGATGGCGGATCCAATAGCCACACCGATGGCGTTGCCCACTCGCTGGCCGACTTGCTGGAAGGAGCCTGCGACCCCGCCCTGGGTGATCGGGACATCCATCAGCGTCCGCATTTGGTTGGCTGCCATGATAAAACCGGGTCCAATGCCAGCAATTCCTAACACGATAGCCATGGCGAGTGGGTTATGTTCCGGTGGCACAAGAACTGAGACAGCTACCAGCGCGATGAGTGCTGCAATGAAGATGATAAAGCCCCAGACAATGAGGCTGGTTGCGTGCCGGAAAGTGTATTTGCCGACTACGGCGGCGATGATAGCCGAGACGAAAGCATAGGGCACAGTGATGAGGCCCACGATCACTGGATCATGGCCAAGACCCTGTTGGGTAAATAACGTCATAACTAAAAACATGGCCGGCATGGCTGCGAACCATAGGGTCGTGATAATCACGCCGTTGCGGTAGGAGGAGAAGCTAAACAGCGTGAAATCTAAGACCGGACTTTTTCCGGCTGCCCGGTAGCGGATTTCCCAGCGCACAAAAAGTACGACGGTGAGGGCGCCGAGTCCAAGGAATACCCACCTGAGAGGTTGATCATCGGATCCAGTCGTAAGTACAAAGGGCAGCATGACGAATAAGACGCTCAAGGCCAAAAGCATCACGCCGACAAAATCCAGGTCGGCTCGCCCTTCACGCGGTTGGGCAGCAGGAATGAGCCAGAGTGCAAGTGGAATGAGAAGCAGCACTAGTGGCACGTTCATTCCAAACGTCCAGCGCCAGCCAAGCTCGGACCCGAAACTTCCCAGGAACAGTCCGCCAATGGTGGGACCAAATGCCGTCCCCAACCCGATGGCAGCGCCGAAGATCCCAAAAGCTTGGCCTCGAGCTTCTTCCTGGAACAAAGTTTGAACCATCCCGAGCACTTGAGGCATGAGGATACCGGCGGCAACGCCTTGTAAAATTCGGGCTGTGACGAGCAGACTGGCGGTAGGCGCCAAAGCAGCTCCGAGCGATGCGACTGCAAAGATAATCAGCCCGATCATAAACATCGCTTTGCGGTTCCATTGATCCCCGAGGCGCCCGGAGGGTACCAGCGCGATACCAAAAGCCAACACATAGCCGGCAACTACCAGAGAAGTTTGGGTCGGTGTGGCCTTGAGCGTTTCTTCGAGGGGAGTCAACACGACATTGACTTTCACCACGTCAAGAATCGTCAAGACCGCCACCGAGGCGGTTACGGCAAAGGCGATCCATGGTGATCGGGTATCGCGGCGTTGTTGGGCAGTCACAACGAATAGGCTAGCCCATCGAGAGGTTTTGAAGATATGGTCCTGTAGATCTGCCCTCGGGCAATAGCATCGCTGGCAGCGCTATAACCCGAGGGCAGCTTGCGGGGACAGTAACGGAATTAGCCTTGGTATCCCAGGAATGGTTTCTCCACAACGGTGGCGGTTTCCACTCCGTGGCGGGTTTCGACTTGCAAGGTGGTGTCATTATCGGAATATTCCACCGGAACCATGGCGAAGCCGATATTTTTTTCTAGTCGTGGCGAATAGCAGGCTGAGCTGACATACCCGATTTCTGTTCCATCATGATGGACTGGGAAAACTTCCGGCATGGAACCGTCAGTATATGATCCGACCGGCTGGCCGCTTATCTCAACCCCCACGAGTTTCCGATCGACTCCTTTGTCGCGGATTTCTTTGAGCGCCGGTTGACCAATAAATGACGCTTGCTGATCAATCTCATCAAGCCAGGAATAGTGGAACAGCACCTCAAAAGGATTCGTATTCAGGTCCATGTCCGCGTCGTAGGAAAGGATGCCGCCCTCGATGCGGCTGATATGAACCGGTCCGGTGACCCGCATACCGTGTGGCTGGCCTGCTTCGAAAACAGTTTCCCACAGTTTGTCGGCGTGCTGGCTGGCGTTTTCGAGGTAAATTTCATAACCGGCTACATTGGTAAAACCAGTTCGCGAGACCACCACGTCCATGCCCTCGAGCTCGTAGCGTTTGGACCAATAACGGCGCATGTCTCGAATGGAATCGTCGAACAAATCCACCATGACCTCTAACGCTTTGTGCCCTTGAACTTGTACTGGACTGACGTCTGCTTCTTGAACCTGAACGTTCATGCCCGACCAATGCGCACAGGCATAGGCCCAGACAAGAAGCGTCGATTCAGCAGTAGAGAACCAGAAACGTTGATCATCGACACGAAGCAGCACTGGATCCGACACAATCCCGCCGTCGGCCTTGGTCACGAGAGCATACTTACATTGGTCCACCTTCAGGTCACTGAGATCGCGCATGGTCAACATGTTGGAGAATTCCCAGGCGTCCGGCCCGGTGATTTCCACTTGTCGTTCCGCACCGACGTCCCATAGGGTGACGTCGTTGACTAGCGCCCAGTATTCTTCAACTGGGTCGCCGTATCGGCGCGGATGATACTGGTGATTGACGACGCTGTACGCTTCCACTCCGTGACGCCCTGATGCGTGAAAATACGGGGATTTGCGCAGCCGGGTATAGAGCAGAATTTCTGGATGCCAATTCATGGTGTACCTCCTCCTCATTGAGGGGCAGAGCCCTTCAGGCTATAGCATATT
>CAZAAP010000124.1:0-5413 GCA_964482935.1 uncultured Enteractinococcus sp. | reverse complement strand
CCGCCGGCCCCGACCATACCCAGAATGGTTGCACCGCGAATAGATTTTTCAAGTGTATACAGACCGGTCGCGGTAAATGACGCAAACGATGTCGGGAGGACCGCGGCAGCCACGATGGCTATGCCACTTGCACCCGTAGATCGCAACGCATCTATCGGTCCGCGCTCTACCTCTTCAATACGTTCCGCAAAGAACCGTCCTGCGAACCCGAGCACATCTACCGTCAGCGCAAGGATCCCGGCTAACGGGCCAAGGCCCACGGCCATTACAAAGATCAAAGCCCACACGAGCTCGGGAATAGAGCGCAGCACGGTCAGAACAAACCGCATCGCATAACCGATGGGTGCATATGGTGTGGTGTTCTGCGCGGCCAGTATCGCCACTGGCACACTCAGTACTACGCCAAGTCCGGTCCCGATAATCGCCATTTCCAGGGTCTCGAGCATGGCCTCTGCCAGGTTCGGGGCACGCTCCAGGTTCGGTGGAAAGGCACCGATAATGAAGTTCCAGATATTTGCTGGTCCTTCACCAATCCGAGCCCAGGATATATCCATCCGAATCAGCCCGTTGATGCCGAGCGCCACCAGCAATACAGCAATGGCAATCGACGTCCATTTTGGTAAACCGAACCGTGGCGGGAGACCGGACTCATCTGTGCTCGTCCGTGGGGTCGGATCAGCGGGTTTAACATGCGACATCAGGCTGCACCCCACATACGCGAAGACTGCTCGGTATGCGCGTCGTCGTCGCTGGTATACAGCCCGCGGAGCTGGTGATCAGCCAGACCAGCAATATGAGCATCGATATCAAGCCTGCCGTTGCGCAATGCGACAATTCGACTGCCATAGTCCCGTGCCAGTTCTAACTGATGCAGGGTGCAGAGCAAGGTCAGATTATTCTCTGCAGTGATCTCCCATAGCATGTCCATGACGACACGGCCAGCGTGCGGGTCAAGTGCAGCGACGGGTTCATCAGCCAACACGATCTTTGGACGCTGCATTAACATGCGAGCAATCGCAACACGCTGTTGTTGACCGCCCGACAGCTGCTCGGCGCGCTGACCGGCCACATGGGCCATTCCAACGCGGTTCAAAGCCTCCATCGCCTCTTCACGCTGAGCTTTCTTCGCTGTGGCACCCAACCAATTCCGCGGACTGGGGGCTCTGCCCAGACTGCCATGGATCACATTGGTTAATACGGAGAGCTCACGGACCAGGTTGATACGTTGATGCACCATGCCCACTTGTCGACGCACGTGCGTGAGCTGGCGTTTGTTCGCGGCCGTAACTTCTGTGCCGAGCACGTTGACAGAACCACTGGTGGCAGCGACTAGCCCATTGAGGCATTTCTGAAGCGTTGACTTCCCAGAACCATTGGCACCTAATAACACAACCCTTTCACCCTTTTGAGCAGCGAAATCAATGTTGTGCAGTGCTTGTGTCCCATTGCTGTACACCTTATGAAGACCACGTACTTGGATGACGTCATCTTGTGGCGAAGCGGAGCGTGGCATTACTGCTCGTCCTCATCTGGCAGATCCGCATACTGGTCAAAGCCTGCTGCTTCGAATGCGCGACGCGTAGGGTCGTAGTCGCTATCTTTGGCATTGACGAACTCTGAACCGAGGTATTTATCGTTCTCGCCGGTCTGCACGATTGCTTCGAGCAGGACATCTTGATTCTTTTCAAGGGTGTCAGAGAGGTAGGCCGCGCAGTCTTCGCCGAGACCGGTGCGAGCAATGAACAGATCATTTGGCAGAGCGGGACCTTCAGCAAGGATATCTACAGTCTCGTCCCCCATGGCTTCTTGCACGGTTTCATAATCCGAAATGCCGGTACCGAGCGCATCACCGTCACCGGTGACAAAGGCTTCAATGTGAGTATCCGACAGAGGAATGACCTCAACGTCTCCGACATTTGGGTCAAGACCGGCCGAATCGAGCATTTCCAATGGCCCAAGGTGACCGGAGGTAGACCCAACCTCTTTGGTAATGACTTGTTTGCCCGCTAGATCTTCGACAGTTTCAAGATCCGAGTCGGCGCGTTTGAAGATCGCGGCCTTGTAGTTATCGCGTGTCACACCGACCAATGGGATCGCGTCCGCTTCTTCTTTCAGCACGACGTATTCGGCCGGTCCAGTAAGGAGTACATCAAGGTCGTCATATTCCAGCGCGGTGGCAGCTGCGGTGCGCGAAGCCATCGGTTCAAACTCGACGGCTAGACCGGTGGCTTCCTCTAAGGCTACTCGGAAGTCTTCGAATTCCAATACGAGGGTTTCAAGCCCTTCGACCCCGGTATCCGAGAAGCGCAACGGTTCGAAGTCTGCACACACTCCGGCTTCGCCGGCAACTGCAGTATTCGCGCCGTCGGATGACTCATCGGCATCTGCACTGCCACAGGCAGCTAGGCCCAGAGCGGTGGCTGCTGCCGCGGACAGGGCAAGAAGTTTACGTGACACGAAAAGTAGTCCTTCCATCAAGGTGTGAGTTTCGTACACCTGGTGTAGGTGTCTTGCGTACTTTTCGCGAGATACGTAAACGGAAGGTTGCTAGACACTCAACGCATCGTCTCGGGATACTGAACTTCCCTCCCAGCTGAAGCATCGCATCCTCAGTGAACGGAAAACATTCAGGGGCGTGACTTCTAAGAAGTCACGCCCCTGAAATTGGCTTCCAGTAGTCGGTTAGACGGAGGTCTTTACCTTGGTCGATTTTTGTTTCGAGGGTTTTACTGTGCTGTTTGCAGGAAGGACCGGCACCGTTGAGGTGATCGGTTCGTCATCCAGGCCTACACCCAACTGGCGGCCTGCGGTCTCAGGCATCAGCGTGGTTGCGAGGAAGGCGCCGGCTGCAACCACCGTCAAATAGATCGCCGGAGAGATGGGGTTGCCGGTAGTATCAATCAGCCACGTGGCAATATACGGGGCGGTACCACCAAACAGCGCGTAGGCGACGTTGTAGGTCACACCTGAGGCTGTGTAGCGGACCTTGGTCGGGAAGACCTCGGTGAGTAGGACTGCGGTGACCACATTGGCGGTGACAGTACCGAACATGATCAGTAATTGCCCGAGTAATGCTGTGCCAAAAGATCCGCCCGAGGCAATGATGTAGCCCGGGATGGCGGTCCCGCCCAGCAGGATAGCGGACGCGAACATGGTCTTACGACGCCCGACACGGTCGCATAG
Organism: uncultured Enteractinococcus sp.; assembly: GCA_964482935.1. Taxonomy (GTDB): domain Bacteria; phylum Actinomycetota; class Actinomycetes; order Actinomycetales; family Micrococcaceae; genus Yaniella. The sequence goes on along the minus strand of CAZAAP010000124.1, from coordinate 2,230 downwards.
ACGCCCGACAAACGGAGCGGTACATGCCGCAAGGGTCAACGCAATAACGTTGGAAGCCAGGACCGGCACCGCGTCAAGCTGGACGACTTCGCGCAAGAACGTCGTCATGTAGGTCGAAAAGATATAGAAGCTCAGCGCGGTCAAGGAGATGTATCCCGCCAGGATCATCATGGGGCGTGCTTGGGTTTTAATCGTCGCGCGCAGCGGAGCGTGCTCGGTCGTATCGTCTTCGTCAGCCTCCTGAAACATGGGTGATTCACCGAGTTTGCGACGGATCCAGAAAGCAATCAGACCGAGGGGAGCAGCCACGAGGAACGGAATGCGCCAGCCCCATTCGTGCATTGCTGCATCGCCAAGACCCGTGGTCAACGCGAAGGACAGCAGGGCGGCGGCAGCAAATGCGGTAAAGGTTGCTGTTGGCATAGCCGATCCCCAGCGTGCGCGTTGGTGTGGCGGGGAGTGTTCAATAACGTAGGTGACCGCACCTGCATACTCGCCTCCGGCCGATAAACCTTGCAGACACCGTGCGACAGTGAGCAAGATGGCCGCCCAGATGCCGATTTGGTCATAGCTTGGCAGTAGGCCAATTGCTGCTGTGGAGCCGGACATCAGCAAGACGGTCGTGATCAAGATGTTCTTACGACCAATGCGGTCGCCCAGCATGCCAAAGAATGCCCCGCCCAGCGGGCGAAGAGCGAAGGCTACGGCGAAAATGGCAAATGTCTGCAGTAGGGCGACGGCGCCGGTGGAATCTGGAAAGAATACGGTAGCGATTATGGTTGCCATGAACCCGTAGACCGCGAAGTCGAACCATTCCACGACCGTGCCGGCGAAACCGGCGAAGGTTACCTGGCGTAGTGTCTTGGTCGAGACTTGTGACGTGGGAGTGGGTGCTTCATGAGCAGTAGGATCTGCAGTGGTCAAGGAGGGCTCCATTTCTGGCTGGTCGGGTGCACAAAACGTCCAAGCGTATCGGAAAGAAACGCGCTGTGACAGTGCCCATCTCCTGGGTGAGACAGTGACGCTTTGGGATGCTTATCCGGATGGACTGCGTATTGATTTGCTCGTGCCTGCGCTACTCGATCTCAAGATTGCCCGTACCTCAAGTGAGGGCAGTCTCCAGGCCATGTGATGCGCAGCACGTTTAGTTGCTGATATAGCAATCTAGTTGTTAGCTCAGCAATGCGCAAGGCTTTCCGTTGATTATTTGAAAATTATTCTGATGGGTTAGCCAGTCCTGTAAAAGCCCTTTCTTCCACGATTGGAGCAAGTTAAGTCCCGCCCGCTAGCTAACGGGCGGCTATAACACGGTGATAGTTGCGGTTTCTACCGTGCATTCCAAGAGTTGGTCGTTGAGGAGTCGGTGGGTTTCACGAACTGTGGCTTCTTTCGGAAATACACCTGCCGACGGATGGTCGCAACGGTGTCTCCCTGTTCGTCGGTAATGTCGACTTCAAACCAGTGTAGGTATTTATCTCCGTTGGCTGTTTTGGATTCGATGAGGTCCCAGGTTTCGTCAGAAACCTTGATATCCGCAGTGATCTTTCCTCTGCCCGGTTTGAGGAATTTTGCTTCAACACCGACATCCCAGACAAGATATTCTTTGCCGAGCCCATAGACCCCGGCAAACATAAAGAAGGGGTCGGTCATGGACAGCATCGTGCCACCGAATGCAGTGCCCACGAGGTTACGAGTGAAGATATTGGGTTTATGCGTGACAATAGATCGGGATGCGTCGTCTGCTATGTAGACGGGTTTGATGCCCGCCCCAAGGTAGGGCGGCCAGATCCGCATGAATCGCTGAAGAAACTTCGGACCGATGCGCATTGAGGCGTAAGTCGGGATCTTGAATTTCGGCAGTCGCATAGCGTAGCTCCTTGAACCCAAGGTTGAGGTCACAGTGCGCCCATTCTAAAACACCCGCGCCCGGCTAAGGAGTCCCGAAATGCGGCAGCTAGGACATCCTGAAATAGGGGTTTCGGGATTGCACTGCACTCGTTGGTCCGAGTTGAGGAGGTCGAGCATACAGGCGCGTGCCCTTAAAAATACTGAGCCGCCTATCGAAACGATAGACGGCTCAGTACTGGTGGCCGGTGCGACCGGCTGGTGGTTAGAGGTTCCCGGTTGCGATCATCAGCATGCGACGTACTGGTTCTGCAGCACCCCACAGCAGCTGGTCACCCACGGTGAAGGCTGAGATGTATTCCGGGCCCATGGCCAGTTTGCGGAC
>CAZAAP010000123.1:0-5449 GCA_964482935.1 uncultured Enteractinococcus sp. | reverse complement strand
GCATTCAGGAACCCTATTGGGGTTCGATTTAGAAACCACCGGACGAAACCCCCATGCCGCGCGCATCGTCACGGCTTCCATCGTGTTACTCGACCCCGAAGGCACCGTACGGGCCAACGCTGAGTGGCTGGTGGATCCGGGGGTCGAAATCCCGGAAGAGGCAGCAGCAGTGCACGGCATTACCACTGAATATGCCCGTGAACACGGCATGGATGCCACCCAGGGACTGGGGGAAATCGTCGCAACCCTGACGGACTTCATGTATCATCGGGTGCCCATTATCGCTTATAACGGGGTGTATGACTTCACTGTGCTCAGCGCTGAGATGGCGCGACGCCAGATGGGCGAGTTCGTCGTCGCGGGGCTTGTCGATCCGTACATCTTAGACAAGCATGTGGATACGTATCGCAAGGGCAAACGTACGCTTGAAGCCGTGAGCCAGCACTATGGGGTTACCTTGGATCAGGCGCACACGTCCCTGGCAGACTCGGTCGCTGCGGTGCAGGTAGCTCAAGCCTTAGTAGCGAAATATCCGGGGCACTTCGATGTCCCGCTCGAAACGATTTTCAATCATCAAATCCGGTGGAAAGCGGCGCAGGCCGAGAGCTTTGAACAGTACTTGCGGCGTAAAGATCCGCAAGCGACGGTTTCTCGGGATTGGCCTGTGGAAGTTCCATTGTGATCATAAAGATCACCACATCGTGATCTCGTCTGGGGTAATGCCAGTCTGGGATTGACTCGGACCTGGGTGCTCAGACGTCATATTAGGAATGGGCTTCGCGCCCTTCCGCTTGAGGGTCTCTGCCAAGTTCTTTGCCCATAGTTTCTGTGATTAAGTGGCCCCCATTTTTGAGTACGGCTCTTTTCCAAGGTAGGACCCCATCAATCTCAATTTGGATGGAAAAGCTCAGAAGTGTACGAATGATGACAATGACGCCAAGCACGATGGTCTCTTCGAGTGACGGATTCATCACAGTTCGAATGAGGTCAGCAGCGACCAGGATCTCCAGGCCCAACAAGATTGCCGAACCTATCATGGTCCGCAACAAATGAAACGCGGCGCGTCCCCCTCTATGCTGGGCTAAAGCGCGAATCGAAAAACAGCCCGCAATGATAAAACCGATGATCATGGTGACCACGCCTAGCCCCTCAAGGACCAAGACAACCATTTCAACGACCGATACCATGAACATGAAGTCAGACTACTGGAAGATGTCAAGAAGTTGTGCTCCAGTCAATGATGCTTGTCATAGTCTGAACTTCGATACATGTTGCATGAAGCAACGTGATCCCTACGATCTCGGGTACCTCGTACCAGAAGCTATATAGCCGTAGCGCGAGGGCACACGGTGTGCAAGCCTTGGGTCCTCGAGACGGTTCCAACACTCCGGAGCCTCCACCGGCGAGAGAATTGTGGGACAGTCACCGGTTCCGCGCCGGTGCCAAATCGTCTGAGACCTCGGCATGGTGGCAGGCTGACAGATGATCCATTCCGGGGCGGGTAATTACTTCGGGAACTTGTTCTCCAAGTGTCCCCTCCCGATTCTGGAGCTGCTATGTACATATTTCGAGGCGGGTAGGACCTGAACAGATTCTTCTCCTACCCGATAGGCTCCAGGTCGAACTTGGTCGCTCCTGTTTTATCTACCAGGACCTTGCAGTAGCTCGTCAGACCGCCGACGACGTCCTGTTCACGCAAGACGGCACAGTAGCGATGCCAGCAGGCCCCGACGATTTTTCATTCAGCGGGCAAGGCTCGGTGAACTGCCGCCACGATCTCGGTTGGCGTCAGCCCTAACTGCTGCATCCTCTGGACATACTGTGCTGTCAGTTGATGCGCCTTCGGCCCATGCTCTGCCAGCGTTTGCTGGGCGACGAGCGTTCCGTGACGACCCCGAGTTTCGAGATAGCCTTCGCTTTCTAACTCCTTATAGGCTCGGGCAACTGTGCCCGGTGCGATCCCGAGATCTGCCGCGAGACGACGAACCGCAGGGAGTCGCGTTTGTTCAGGCAGCTGGCCAGACTGAATCTGCTCGACGAGTTGGCGTCGGAGTTGCTCATATGGGGGGAGTTCATCTGTTGGATCTAACCGCAGCATAGTTACGACGACACCCCTGTTGGCCAGAGTTGTCGCTGTTCATATCCCTTCCGTTGACCGGTAAGCCACGCTGCTATGGGACCCCAGGCCATGGCCGCGGTCAGCAGACCATAAAACACTAACGAGATGATTGCTATGGCCCAAGCTAGAGGTTCGTTCTCGCGGTAGAAGCCATCGAAAATGAGCGCCTCGCTAATGCAAACGAGCCAGAATATTAACGCAATCACTCCTACGACGACCGTCAGGTTCGCCACCTGACGCAGCCCATCGGCACGTTCGGCATCGTCCCAGGCAAGCTCGAGTTCTGATGCGCTGCGAGCCGGTGCATCCAGCACTTTCCGGATCGCAAAGAAAGCCACACCCCATGTGAACAGCGCAACGAAGGCGATACCACTGCCTATAAATGACGCGTTGACGCCGGGAATCTCGGGGAGTTGTTGCACCAAGACGACCCCGCCAATGGACCCAATCACCAAGATGCCAGGAACCAACCAAAAGCCAAAGCGCTCACCCTTGGTGAGATAATCAGACAACTCAATAGAACGCGTGCGCGCTACAGTTGGACGATCAGCTTCTGGACTCGGTCGATATGCCGCAATCGTCCATGCACCACCCAATCCTGTGCCGGCGCCGGCTAGGAAAAACACTAAGGCAGGAGCTGCTCCGTCGCCATTGTCAAAAAACATGATGTAAATCAGCGTGGCGATCACGATGCCTGCACTACCGCCAATCCGCATACCGCGCTGACGTCGTTTGATGCGGGCCGTTACCACCGGCACCATAGCGTCCGGTAAGGGCAGTCCCACATGTTCAGCACGCTCCACTAGTTGCCCACGCTGCGGATTGCGATTACCTCCCTGCGTCAGGGCGGTCGCAGGGAGAACGAAGCACACCAAAGCTATGACGATCCAGATAGCGATACTCATGACGAACCTTTCGATGTATCAATACAATGACCGTACTACCTGAGGCCTCTTTGTGTCAATACAATCCCTAGGGCCAAAGTCCCAAAAAGTGCCATGCACTGTACTTGAGCCCACCACACTCAGGTTTCTTGCAAAACTCTGAACTTTTCGGAATAATCCCAATTAACGATGCGTTACTTGAGTTAGATGCACTCAACTTTTGTGCACAGCAAGTGCACAGTTCATAGGAGGATAGAATGCCCGCATTTTTCGGCCCAGCCGGTTCTAATGGCGGTTCCTTCGACGATTTCATCGCTCGCTTCCTGCAGGGCCAACATGCAGGTCGTCAGTCAAGTCCCGTCGACATCAACCGCTTACTGAGCAAACGCACTCACGACATCATTGCAAATGCCGCAAAATTCGCCGTCGATCGCGGCCAAACCGAGGTCGATGCGCTGCACATTCTGCGTGTCATGCTCAACGAAGACCCCGCAGCCGGAGGCGCACGCCAAGCCGGAGCGGACCCACAGGCGATCATCAACGCCATTGACGAACAGCTGCCAGCTCCCGTCGAAGTAGAGGGCGCTAGCGCTGCAAGCCTCAATGGTTCAGCACAGAAAGTGCTGCTTGACGCCTATCAGGTCGCCCGCGGTATGGGTTCAACGTATATCAACCCTGAGCACGTCTTCTTCGCTTTCGTGCTCAACCAAGACTCGCCAGCTGGAGGACTGCTGGCACAGGCCGGCGTCACGCCGCAGGCTCTCCAAGCTGGCGCTCAGCAGGCCCACGCCCACCAGGCACAGCAGCATGCTGCCGACGATGGCGAGGCTGAAGGCTCAATGTTAGAGAAATATGGCCTGGACCTGACCGAAGAAGCAAGAGCCGGTCGCCTCGATCCAGTGATCGGTCGCGATCAAGAGATAGAACAAACCATTGAGGTCTTGGCCCGTCGCACCAAAAACAACCCGGTGCTGATTGGTGAGGCCGGTGTCGGCAAGACGGCGATCGTCGAGGGTCTGGCACAGGCCATTATCGCAGAAAAGGTGCCGACTCAACTGAAAGGTCGCCGCGTCATCAGCCTGGATCTTGCCGGAATGATTGCGGGAACCCGCTATCGCGGTGACTTCGAAGAACGCCTGACCGGGGCCATCGAAGAACTGGCCGAAGATGAGAACACTATCGTCTTCATCGACGAACTCCATACTGTCGTCGGCGCTGGTGGTTCGGGTGAGTCCGGCGGCATGGATGCCGGAAACATTCTGAAGCCCCGCCTGGCTCGTGGTGACCTGCACATGGTGGGCGCAACCACGCTGAAGGAATACCGCACAATCGAAAAGGATTCGGCCTTGGAACGCCGCTTCCAGCCGGTCATCGTCGGTGAACCATCCATTGAAGACGCCATTCAGATCATGCACGGCTTGGCAGATCGTTATGCAGAGCACCACAAAGTGACTTACACCGATGCGGCTCTGCGTGCGGCTGTTGAATTGTCGGATCGTTATATCACCGACCGGTTCCTACCGGATAAGGCGATCGATCTGATCGACCAAGCTGGTGCTCGAATTTCCCTACAGCGTGATCCAGATGTCGAAGGTGGTCTGGACGTCGAAGCCCTGCGTTCAAAGCTAGCTGAGTTGGAGGCGGAAAAGAACTCTGCTGTCAACGCTGAAAACTATGAACGCGCCGGTGAACTCCGCGACCAAGTCAATGAGGTCAGTCAACAATTGGCTGAAGCCGCAGCCCGTCCGACGGTCGTCTCCTCGATTGTGGACGAGGCAGAAATTGCGGAAATGGTGTCTCGTGCCACCGGTATCCCTGCGGCACGTATGACCGAAGCCGAAAAATCACGTTTGGCCCGTCTGGAAGACGAGCTTCATACGCGAGTCATCGGTCAGGACGATGCCGTCGCCGCGATAGCCAGGTCCATCCGGCGCTCGCGCACTGGGATGGCTGATCCCTCTCGCCCGGTGGGGAGCTTCTTGTTCCTCGGTCCAACCGGTGTCGGGAAAACCGAATTAGCCAAAGCGCTAGCCGCGTCGCTGTTCGATGATGAGGAGGCGATGGTCCGGTTCGATATGTCGGAATTCGGCGAGCGCCACACGGTGTCTCGTCTGGTCGGGGCCCCTCCGGGCTATGTGGGCTACGACGAGGCCGGTCAGCTCACCGAACGGGTGCGTCGTCGGCCATACTCGGTGATCCTGCTCGATGAAATCGAAAAGGCACACCCCGACATCTTCAACCTGCTCCTGCAGGTCCTCGACGATGGACGCCTCACCGATGGCCAGGGACGGACCGTGGACTTCCGCAATACCGTGATTATCATGACCTCAAATCTCGGTTCCGAACACATGTCATCCGGTGGTGCTCCGCTGGGCTTTTCCTCCGGTGATGCCGAGGCCACCCAGCAGGACATTAAGCAGAAAGTCATGGGCCGACTCAAGGAAGT
>CAZAAP010000122.1:0-5539 GCA_964482935.1 uncultured Enteractinococcus sp. | reverse complement strand
CTCCACGACCACCGGCTAGAGATAGAGAAGCCGCGCCGAAAACTGAAAGTCGATTTTCGCGCGGCCCGGCATCTACATCCATTCACGCCCTGTGACGAAGCAAGATGATTTACTCACCGCGCCCCTCTCGATGCAATGAAAAGCCGGCACACCCCCTCTTTCACACTTTGAGGGGCGCATAGTGTCATAATTCGTTAATTCGTCTCAGGTATCAGGCGATGGATTCGAAAGATATCCTCGGCAGCGTTGGTCTCGATAGAGGTTATTGGATTCTTGTTCAACGCCTTCACCCAGCCGCGGAGGTCTTTTCTCGAGCGCCTGCGCTGCGATGATCAGGTTCGCTTCCCTCGCTACACTAGTGACCATTGGAACACCGGTCACTGCCAGCCATCATCAATCCATCAACAGACGCAGCGGTCCATATATATGGACCGCCTCAACAGATCAACACCAGTCACCCACGTCCGTTGTGTGACATTGCGATCCTGCTAGCCTTGGCTCCCGCATCATGAGCAGAGTGGCGTGAGGACCACGGATCTGACCCGGGTGCGGTTCAGTGCCCCTATTTCTCGTCGATAAAACAGAAAGATTCGCGCTCACAATCGGTGAGGCACCACACTCCTGATGGGTTCAATATGCATCAGACTGATCGAACGCTAGTGATCTATGTCACATCGCCTTATGCTTTAGTTATGAGGTGATCGATGTGCGGTTATTGACAGGAATTGAACTCGAAGAAGAGTTGGCGATAGCGGTGCGTGCTGGGCAGGTACGGTCCCAACTGGCCAAGGTGGCCTCACAGGCTATCACAGCGATCCAAGCCGAGATCCCAAAGCGGGAATCTGCAGCGCAGCAGTCGGCGGCAGTAGGGATGACGGAGTTTGCCGAGGCATTAGCCCATCTGCGGGCAGCCACCGACGGGCTGTTCAACGTCAGTACGATCATCAGCTCAATGCAAGCAGCCCGACGGCGCTCCGACGAGTTGAAGACCCGGCTCGCCGAGACGTTGAACGAATTGCAGCAGCTGAACGCACTGGACCTCCCTTCTGAGCTAATCCCGCACGCGGCCCGTGACGGTTTCGCGACGGCCTCAGGCAAGCAAATCGGCGGAGAAGTGACCGCCCGGAACATCTTAGCTTCGGCAGTCACAGGGATCACAGGCCAGCATGCCGCTGGCCTGCTGGCCTCTTTCACACGGAACCGGTTGTGGGCTCTCCACGGCCAGGTGTTAGCCTCCATTGCGGCTGCCAGTGCACCGGGCACGGACGGGCCAACACAAGTCAAAGCCTTGCGTGTCGAGCTCGAGGCGGCCATGCGGCAGTTCCGGGACTCGGCTCAGGACTCGATGAAGGTCCTCAACCGAGACCAGGTCGCCGGTATAGCTTGGGCCACCGGGCTATGGCTGGCCGTGGAAACCGCGGAACAGGCCATCCTGGAGCACATCCCCCAAATGGCCGCTGCTGCGGTTGTTGCTCAGGACGGTGATGAAGCAGTGGCACGGGACTGGGCGGTCGCTTATGACACGGGGCGCACGCTGCTGGCCCTGGTATCCGGAGGGTGGGCCGTCCTGCGGCACTATGCCAGCTTCAATACCGATGCGCTGAACAGGGCCTCCGTGGCTGCCCGACTGCGCAAGTCCCCGGCCACCCTGGATCTGCCGCGCCTGTCAATAGCCGACATCGCCGCCGCCTCAGAGGGGGATCTCGTTGAAGTAGCAGGGGTGGTCCAAACGATGGATGTTACAGTCGGCGGGCCCACACCGCGCAGCGTGCTGACGCTGGGGCCTGAGGGTGGTGCCCAGGTGCATGTCCTGGTGCCCTTCATCGCGGTCACCTCATTTGGAATCCAGCCCGGCGTGTGGGTCCAGGTGCGCGGCGAGGCCTATCCTCTGGGCAAGGACGGGCTCGCAGGCCCGGTCGTGCGGGTCGCCCGCATCCCCCGGCAGCAGGCCTCCGGAGAGAGCTTCCATGACTGGCTGATCTGGGAGGGCCGATCCCAGTTCGAACTGCGGCCGGGCGGATGGGACATCACCGCCGGTCGGCAGGCAGGAACCGACACCACGGCCGCCGAGTTGGGACTTCGAAGATAAAAGGAGCACGATATGACTTTTCTCAGTGTTGAGGAAGCCGGGGAGGCCTGCGCCAACGACTTCGCCCGCTACAACGAGGCGCAGGATCGGCTGGCTCAGGCGCAGGACGGCTTGGAATCCGCTCGCGAAACCCTCGAGTCAGAACGCTCTGCCTGGGACGGATCCACCTTCGGCACCGGTGGCGCTGCCGTGGGGATCCTTGCTGCGTGTCTGCTGCCCGAACCCTTCTCGAAAGCGATTTGTCTAGGCGGTCTTTTAGGCGGCGGACTCGGCATCGCAGGCTCCGAGGTCGACCGGCAGGCCGATATCTCCAATGCCGAAGCTGGCCTCGAACAGGCGGAACTGATGGTCGAAATGGCTGAGGGAGATCTCGAAATGGCTGCCGGAGCGGCCTTCAGCTGCGTGATCCACCACATCTCCAAGGGTGCCAGCTGACCCGCTATCGAGGCGCTCCGCACCCAGGAAGAGATCAATGTGAGACAGGTCCGGTTCATCCATAATCTGAAACCCGATGCTGTTCAGGCTGCTATGTCGGGCATGTCAGAGCCCTCGGCATTCCTCATCGCCCCGAATAATGCACGCGGTCAGGCGCTGGAACTGACGCACTATGTGCGCGACCACGGATTCGATTTGCTCGTCGATAATGGCAATTTCGCCCTGTTAGGCCCCCTTACCCGGCCCTTCCTCATCGAAGCCAAAACGCTGAAGAGCAAGATTGACTCGCTCGAAGAAGTCCAGGGCCACACCGTGCGTCGAGGGGAAATGCCACCCGATCTAGTCCTGGCCTACCAAGATCTCGCCCAGCGAGTCCGTCAGGCCGCACGCGAGGCAGTCCCGGCTGATGGAGAGCTGTTCGCCGCACAGCTGGCACTGCGCCCGACCGGGGTGATCGGCGTTGAAGACCTCACCATGGCAGCCTGGCTCCGACTAGACCTGGAACCGCGTTACTTGGGGTTGAAACGAAGCGTCTACCGCAGGTACAACGCCTCGGTAGCCCGCCGGGCTCGGCGCGCTGAGGCGAATATGCCACCTACTCTGGCCGCCGCCCACTATCCAGTGGCCTCCGCTATGTCATTCAATACCGCCAAGGACGCTGGAAGGGAGTTCGCTCCCCTGCCCGGAGTGTCTATGGGATTCGGCGCGTACATGGCAGACAATAACTACTCCGACCATTTCTACCGCAATCGCATGCGCATCGATTTCAACGGCAACTACCCCCAACGCTACACGCGCACCGTAGCCGCGGCCGCAGGGTTCTGGGAAGGCTACGAGGAAATCGCAGGAACAGCACCGGCCAGGTTCCATTTCCTCGGTGTCGGCACCCCCATTATGATCGCGGTACTGACCCTTGCCGCAGCCCGGACCCCGGACATCAGCTTCGACGCCACCAGCCCCATCCTGGACGCCACACAAGGTGGCACGATCTACAGCGACAAACCCGCCCACCTCAAGCTTCGCACCCGCAAAATCGCACTCAATCTGGCCCGCGATCCCAACCTCCGCTGGGACTGTCCCTGCCCGTTCTGCACCGGTTTCATCGCCACAGCGCCTTTCCATTACGACGACGCCCACCGCTGGCTCACCCGCACAGCCGCCACCGACGTGACCACTGCCGACCTGCAGCCCGGCGGCGGCCTCTACCAAGCTTTCCCTCTGTTCTCCGAACCCGCTGGCGGCGAACAGCGCCGGGCTGTGAACTTCGCGCGTGTCGGCCACAATCACTGGATCATCGACCGTCTTATGACAACACTCAACCGCGCCGCCGACGATAACAGGCTCCAAACCTGCGTCACCAACATCGTGCGCGACTACCAGCGCAACACCACCGACACCTTCGCCGAGGCCCTAGAACTGTCACTGCGCCTTGCTTTGGGCCAGCAGTAGCATCATCCGCGAAGACCCATACACCGCCCACTCCCGTGCCACTGCCTATGGGACCCATGGAGCACGGCGGCCCGGTCATAATTCATAATCTCGATGCCAGCCCGTCAAGTCCGCGATCTCGTCGAGGATTCGGGACTTGCTGGCTCGGTTGGCGCGTTTGTAGGCGAGGGCTTTTTCTTCGTGACGGCTTGACGTTGAGACATGGGAAGCTGCAGTCACGCCGCATCGTCGGATACCACGCCGTAGCCGGAGGTATTGTTCTGAGGCAACGACCACCGCTACGCGGAGGTTGTCAATGAGTCAACGCGGATGCTATACAAACTGCGCCGGTAGACGTATCGTGAAGTTAGGGCGAAATTATTTCGCTGGAGAGTGAGAAAGACCATGGCCGACTGCACTTGGAAGACGATTTACCAACACGATTCTAACGGTAATCCGGTCAGCGGCTCAATCACGGCATTAGTTCGGGCCGTTCAACGCGGCGCGGACGTGCAAGTTCGCTACTACAGGCCCTCAGGACTCGCAGGTGTGCAGCCCATCGAATGGCATCGCACAGCGTCATCAGCCACCATAGCGAAACTGCAGTCTGGGAGATTCATTGTCTCTTGCGCCTTCGTGGATATTCCAGATTCAAATCTCGATTCAAGCGGGCGAACTTTCAGCCAGCCTTTCGCGACCGAGTGGCAGGTGTTCAACACGACGGGGATGCGCCACGTAGTCAAGCTCAACCATGTCACACAGGCCGTTATGGCTCAGGCGACGGACCACTTGGGGATAACTTGGTATGTCCGCTGCTATGAAAGTTCGTTCTTAGACCAAGTCGTCTGGCCAATCGATCTCGAACAGCCCAGTTGGGTGCGGCGACTGGTGCGGCGACTACCAGGAGTCAGGTCGTTCTCACGCGCACCTGCACAGCAGCCTGACGATCGGGGATGAGCAGTTGAGCCCGACCCGTCGGTGCTAGAACCCAACGCGTTTGGACCGACAGCATAAGTGCTGCTCGCACCTTCCTCATATGTCGAGGCATGACCAAGCAGCTCACTGAACTCTAGAAAGGCGTTGCGCCAAGGACGGGAAACTGCCCCTCGACAAGTCACCAGGCGATGTTCCTCGCGCTCTCACGCAAGATGCAATCGACACCACGCAGGCGAACGAGTTGCACATGGACAACGACGCGCACAATGCCCACGTTCAGCAGGCTTTCAAACTCAGAAGTTGACTGAACCGGATGTCCATCCGTCGCCGCACTCGGAACGTGCCGTCTTCGACCCCCGACGGGCGTCGCGGTCAATGCGCTTGTCGCAAATAATTTGGCGCGGTCAAGTAGAGCCTGGACGCTTCTAGACTGAGTACATGCCACATGACGACAAGCATTTGGCCGACGCCCCCACACGCACGCGTCTGCCCTGGGATCTGCCGCAGACCTGATCGCCCGCTCGAGTGATACACGACCGGTCTACAGCTTGCCGAACTCTCCTCGAACGGAAGACTTCGCAGAAGCGACTCTTGCGGAGCGCACCCTTCTGACGTTCGGGTTTCAAGGCAGTTTGGGCGGGATAATACATG
>CAZAAP010000121.1:0-5610 GCA_964482935.1 uncultured Enteractinococcus sp. | reverse complement strand
ACGATGTGTTCATTAGTGTAAGCATCTTTAGACGATTTGTCGCTGATTTTCCAAGAACCGCCCACTGATCGCTTGCAGTGGCCATACTGGTTTTATCGTAATCTCACCCCGATGAGAGGAACGCCGTCATGATGCCGGAACATGCGCAGTCTGAATTATCAGAAGAACAAGCCAAAAAACTCGGAATTAGCCTCGAAGACTACCTCCTGCCCACTCACGGACGCATTCAGATGATTTCTGAAACGGGGGAACTACTACCCTCCGAGGATCAAGGTTCCACTCCCGGCCATGAGTACCCGATGCCCACCGTCGACGAACTGCTCGAAGGCTACCGTCAGCTGGTGATCGGTCGCCGCGTGAATGATCAAAACTATGCGCTGGTCCGTCAAGGACGCATGGCCGTTTACCCTTCATCTCACGGTCAAGAAGCCTCCGAAGTCGCCGCCGCCTTATGTTTATCGCCAACGGACTGGCTGTTTCCCACGTATCGCGACACAGTGGCGGTATTGGTGCGGGGCGTAGACCCCTTACAAGCAATGACCAGCTTCCGCGGAGATTGGCACCAGGGCTATAACCCGCATGAACATAACACCTCGATCCAATCGACCCCGTTGACGACTCAACTTTTACACGCGGTCGGCATGGCGCATGCAGCCCGGATCAAGGGCGAAGAAGTGGTCGTGCTGGGCATGGTCGGTGAGGGTGGGACCTCGGAAGGCGATTTCCACGAAGCATTAAACTTCGCCGCCGTCTTCCGGCTACCGGTGATCTTCTTTGTGCAGAACAATAAATATGCGATCTCGGTGCCGCTATCACGCCAGACCGCAGCCCCCTCGCTGGCACATAAAGCGGTGGGGTATGGGATGGCCGGCGAACTCGTCGATGGCAATGACCTTGCGGCTCTACTCGCCGTGTTAGGGCGCGCCGTCAAGCTGTGTCGTGAAGGCGGTGGGCCGTTCTTGGTCGAAGCCGACACCTACCGGATCCAGTCACACACCAATGCTGATGACGCCACCCGCTACCGGCATGAACGAGAAGTCGATGAGTGGACCAAGCGTGACCCGATCCGTCGGATGCGCACCTACCTGGAGTCCGAAGGCGCTTTAACTGATGAGTTGGAACAGCAATATCAAGCTGATGCGGAAGAAGTGGCCTCGGCCCTGCGAGAGGCCATGGGACAGCAGCCTGATATCCAACCGTTAGACCTCTTTGACCACGTGTATTCAGTGCAAACGCCGCAGCTGGCCGAGCAACGTGCCCAGCTGGCCGAAGAACTCAGCCGCGAAACCCACACCGAAGAGACGACCTCCTAAGGAGCACGCCATGAGTAAGGAAAAATCGACCCTGACCTTGGCCGCGGCCCTCAATGCTGCTCTGGCCGATGAGATGTCCGCCGATGACATGGTTGTGGTCTTTGGTGAGGATGTGGGTACCCTGGGCGGCGTCTTTCGAATTACCGAAGGCTTGAGCCAACAGTTTGGGGACGATCGGTGCTTCGACACACCCCTCGCCGAATCCGGCATCGCCGGGACCGCGATTGGGATGGCACTCGGTGGGGTCCGCCCCGTGATTGAAATGCAGTTCGACGCCTTCGCATATCCGGCATTTCAGCAAATGATGAGCCACATGGCAAAAATGCGCAACCGGACCAAAGGTGCCGTCTCGCTCCCGATTACCGTGCGCATTCCATATGGTGGCGGGATCGGCGGCGTCGAACACCACTCCGATTCCTCCGAGTCCTATTACGCCCATACCCCGGGGGTGAAGATCTATACGCCCGCCACCGTCGAAGATGCTTACCTGATGCTGCGCTACGCCATCCGACTCGACGACCCGGTCATGTTCATGGAGCCCAAAAAGCTCTACTGGACCAAGGCCGAGGTTTCGCTTGAAGACCTTCGCAAGGAATTCAACACGCGGTGGGCTCAGGTCGAGGATCGTCGCGAACACGGGGAAGCGTATGCTCGCGCCGCCGTTGCCCGTGAAGGCGAGGATGTCACACTCGTTTCCTATGGTCCGTCCGTGGTGACTTGCCTCTCGGCGGCCGAAGCAGCAGCTGATGAAGGCATCAGTGTGGAAGTCATCGACCTGCGCACGATCAACCCACTCGATGAGCAAACCATCATCGCCTCGGTCACCAAGACCGGGCGCGCGGTCGTCGTCGCCGAGCCGCAAGGCTTCGCATCGGTGGCCTCCGAACTCGTAGCCCGCATTCAGCAGCGGTGCTTCCACTCGCTCGCCGCCCCGGTACTTCGCGTCACCGGGTTCGATATTCCATATCCGCCTCCCATGCTGGAAAAATACTATCTGCCCAATGTGGACCGTATTTTGGATGCGATCGATGACTTGCAATGGGATGACACCCCGGTCGACTATCTGCCGGCTGTGACCGCAGGAGGCCCGCGATGACACAAGTATTTGAACTGCCTGATCTCGGCGAGGGACTCACCGAAGTTGAACTCGTCAAATGGCTCGTGGCCGAAGGCGACACGATTGACGTTGATCAACTCGTCGCCGAGGTTGAAACAGCAAAAGCGCTCGTCGAAGTCCCTTCTCCCTTTGCCGGGACGATCACCACCCTGCACGGCACCCCCGGGGACACGTTGCACGTGGGTAATCCGCTCATCACAGTCTCCGCTGCCGGTGACGGCGCTGAACAACCCGGCGCCCTGGATTACCGGGAGGAAGAACGTGCCGGCATCACGGCCTCGGAGGACGACCCCGAGGAGGGTTCCGGCAATGTGTTGATCGGGTATGGCACCTCCGGTGGTGCAACGACTCGACGCACTCGAAAATCCAAACGCGCTACCCAGGTCTCTGGCAACGGCACCTCAAGCCTCCAGGTCAGCGCAGCCACAACGACAGCACCCCAAGTCATTTCGCCCCTGGTGCGACAATTAGCCAAGCACCACGACGTCGACATTGCCCAGTTGACCGGAAGTGGACCCAACGGCGTGATTCGGCGAGCGGATGTGGAAGCCGCCATTGAGGGAACACTTGCACCCACCACCGCATCTCAACCCGAGCCGGCAGCAACTAAGGCTGAGACGACCACAACTGTCGCCAATCAGCACGATGCCCGGTCTGGATTGAATATCACCGAACGAACCCCGGTTAAAGGGGTGCGCAAGATGGTGGCCGAACAAATGGTGCGCTCCCGAACGCAGATCCCGGAGGCGACAGCCTGGCTGGACATCGATGTCACCGAACTCGTTGAGCTGCGCGCTCGCCTAAAAATTGAGGATCCGGAGACCGCACCCAGTCTGTTAGGTCTGATCGCACGCTTTACGACTGCCGCTCTACGGCGTTACCCCGTTATGAACTCCCGACTCCTGGATTCCGAGGACGGCCAAGAGATCGTGTACTTCGATGGGATCAACCTCGGTTTGGCGGCCCAGACCGAGCGCGGTCTGGTCGTTCCTGCCGTCGAGCACGCCGAACGACTCTCGGCCCGTGAACTAACCATAGAAATCAATCGTCTGGTTGAGAAGGCTCGCCAGGGCGAATGCACACCGGAAGAACTCACCCGGGGCACCTTTACCCTGAATAACTACGGGGTCTTGGGCACCGACGGTGCAGCAGCAATCATCAACGCACCCGAAGTCGCGATCCTTGGCGTCGGAAGGATCATTGACCGGCCGTGGGTTGTCGACGGAGAAATTGCAGTCCGCAAAGTCACCGAACTGACGCTGTCATTCGACCACCGCGTGACCGACGGTGCGACGGCCTCGGCCTTTCTAACAAACGTCGCAGACGCGATGCACCACCCGAGTTCAGCCTTAGCTGACCTCTAAACTCCCTCGCACCAAAACACCACGCGGGAGGCAGCAATTCCGCTGGCTCCCGCGCCGTGTTTTGGTGTGCGACGCTGCGAGCGCCATCATTATTTTTAGTAGGCCTGTTGACGCTGTTCGACGATCAGATGGATCAGGGCGAATTTGCCATGGTTATTGATGGCGTCGTAGCAGGCCTCAATCGCGGCGGGAATTTGCGAGTTGTCGGTGACGCGGACGCCGCACCCGCCAAACGCGTCAGCCATGGCCGCAAAGTCCGGGTTTTTCAGCTGCGTACCAGAGACCCGGCCCGGGTAGTCACGTTCCTGGTGGGTCCGGATGGTCCCGTATTCCTGGTTGTCCATGATGATCACGAACGGTTTGGCACCATACTGGGCCGCAGTGGCCAGTTCCTGACCGTTCATCATGAACTCGCCGTCACCAGCGACCGAGACGACTACCTTCTCCGGGTTATCCAGGGAAGCGGTGACCGCCGATGGGATCGAGTATCCCATCGAACCATTGCGCGCCGAGATAAGCGAACCATAGTGATGCGTTGGGAAGTACCGGTGGACCCAGTTGGTGTGCTCGCCGGCCCCGAAGGTGACCATCGCGTCATACGGCAGCGTGGGCACCAAGTGGGCCATCATCGCGTCCATCGAGGCAGGACCCTCGTTGATGCCTTCGGTTGGCAGGGCGGCGAATTCTTCCTGCTGACCGCGCATCTTGGCGGTCCAGGATTCCCACTCGGGCTTATTGGGCAGATCCATGCGAACCAGGTCGCGCACAAAGCTTGCTGGTTTGGCCACGATCTGGTGCGAGACCGGGCCCGAGCGGCCGCGCAGTGCAGGGTCAATGGTGACCAGGAAGTTTTTCTTATCCCAGTTCTGACGGATGGTGAAACCGTCGGTCACGGTGTCGCCGGGCACGGTGCCCACGAACACGATGAGATCAGTTTCTTCTAACAGGTTGTAGGTCGGTTTTGGACGCCCATAGCCCATCGGGCCGACGTAAGATGGCGAGTCAAACGGGATGGTCCCTTGCGTCCGCCACTCAACAGCCCCAGCGATCTTGTGATCTTCAAGCCAGCTCGTGAGCTGTTTTGAGGCCTCATCGGTCCAGTCGTTACCACCGGTAATGAACAGTGGCTTCTCGGACTCCAACAGCGCGTCGTGCAGTTCTTTCCAGTCGTCCACCGTCATCCCACCACCGGCAACCGGGATGCACGGGTGCAGGCTGGCTTCGATTTCTTCTTTAATGATGTCTTCTGGCAGCCCGACGACGACGGGGCCTGGTCGACCCGATGCAGCAGCGAACATCGCTTCGGCGACGATTTCGGAGGCGCGCTCGGGGTGATCTAACACCATGACGCGTTTGGTACCGGTTCCAAACCATGCGTGCGGATCGAATTCCTGGAAGGCTTCTTTTTCGCGATGCTCAAAGGGGATCAGCCCGACGAACAGCACCATCGCGGTGGAGTCCTGCCATGCGGTGTGCAGTGCGACGTGCGCGTTGGCGGCACCCGGACCGCGGGTCACCATGGCGACACCTGGGGTCTGGTTGAGTTTGCCGTCGGCTTCGGCCATGTAGGTGGCTCCGCCCTCGTGGCGGCACACAATGTTTTGAATTGGGGAGTCAGCGAGTCCGTCGAGGACATCCAGGTAGGATTCGCCGGGAACTGTGTAAACGCGTTCTACGCCGTGCGCTACCAGAGTGTCGACAATGACGTGTCCGGCTGTTTTTCGTTGACCGTTACTATTAAGTGGGTAACCCATGAAGAGTGCTCCTTGACTGAATTACTTTGCGTTCAGCCCAGTCGCCATTGACCTATGGGCAA
>CAZAAP010000120.1:0-5638 GCA_964482935.1 uncultured Enteractinococcus sp. | reverse complement strand
CACGAATCGAACGATTGGTCGCGCAGCTACCGATCGACGATTCCCGGCACTCACAATGACCTCTCCTGACTCCTGGACTTGCGCCTAAGATCCTGCACGTGAGCATAAGAACATCGGCGATGCGCTCCCGCGTAGGGAACACACCGCCGATGTTGTCTTCTCAGCCGAGGTGCCGAGAAGACGTGAAGTGCTAGGTATGGAGTCCGAACCGCTTAGTTACCGCGGTTTTGACCCGGACCGTTGCCATTGTTGTGGCCTGGGCCGTTACCGTTGCCGCTATTGTGGCCGGGTGCACTGCCGCTGTTGCGATGCGAGCCATTGCCGTTACCGCTGTTTTCTCCAGGTCCGCTACCACTGTTCTGACCTGGACCGTTGCCGTTACCCGGGGTGTCGTCCTGGTCCTCGGCTTCAACGACGGTGATGCCGCGTTCGATTTCGGTTTCGTTGCCGGCATCATCAGCGATGCGGTAGGTCAGGGTGTATTCCCCTGCCTGGGCGGTGTCGACTTCGCCGTCAATTTCTACGTCGTCGGGGGTCAACGTCGCGCAGTCATCAGTCAGTTCGAGGTCAGCCAGTGGATCAAATTCGCCGCCCACTTCTACAGTGTTCCCACCGGAGACGGTGATCTCTGGGGCGGTATGGTCGCGCAGTAGTTCAACCTTGTCCACAACGGTGCCGTCGAGTTCGACGGTGTTGGTGGTGACGGTGCACTGATCAATTTCCACACCGGTGATGTTTTGTTCACGCTGCTGGTCACGGAAGCGCGGCTGGAAGCCGTCGCGGTACTCGCTGACGTCTTTCAGGTTGTAGTACTTCGAACCGCTCGAGGAGTTCGCAGTCACAAAGAGCGTGGAACCTTCCTCAGGGGTCACCCGTACATGGGTATCCTCCTCGAGGCGTGGGCTGGACTCACGGCCTTCGTAGCCAAGGTTGAGGCCCTCGGTCGCTTCAGGCGCGTCAATGACTTCACCCTCAGCATTGACGATGACCTCGGAGGTTGCAGGATCAACCTGGTGGCCTTCCGAGTCGATGAGGAAGCTGCGGGAGTAAGAGTGGTCATGACCGGTCAGGACGACATCAATATCAAGGTCGTTAATGATCGGGCCAAGACCGTCACGAATGGCATTGGTGGTGCCTGAGGTCGAGTGATTTGCCACGCTGTAGAGCGGACGGTGGAAGGTCAGCATGGTCCACTGTGCGTCATCGCCATGCTCGGCGATGGTGGATTCGAGGAACTGACGGTGCCCGTCCCAGTCGTGATTCTCCGTGCTGATGTTCAGGTGGAGCACATCGTTGTTAATGAACCAGTAGCTGCCTTCTGTGTGGTCGTAGTCAGCCATATTTGGCTGGTTGTAGTGCTGACCGTAGAAGTCCTGTGGTGTAGACCGGTTGAAGTCGTGGTTACCCAGGGTTGCCGCGATGGCTTGGGTGCGCATCTGCTGGGGCGCAATAAAGGCCAGGTATTCGGCAGCATTACCGGAGTATGATTCAACCTGGTCCCCGGCCGACAAAATGAATTGAGACTCTGGGAAGAGGGCATCGTTGGCATCTAGGGCTGCTTGCCAGCCGGCACCGTCGCGTTCAATGTTGCCCGAGGAACCGATCTGTGCGTCACCGATAAAAGTGAAGGTGTGGTCCACATCGTTGGCGTAGACCTGGAACTGTTCGATGTCTGACCAGCCGCCCTCATCGGAACCAACCCGGTAGCTGTAGGTGCCCGGTGTCAGATCTGACAGGGTGGCGTGGACATACTGTTTGCCAGTATGCGCGCTATCAGCCTGCTCGGTCGTGGCTACGGTGGATGCGGAGTCCGGCATGGTGGTGTGCGCACCGGCTGCTAGCTGGACGGATTCTTCGACACCGCTATCAGTGAGCCACGACAGGCGACGCTCGGATGGATCTGCCCCTATCTGCAAAAGTTGCGCCGTTTGGCCTTCTGGTTCGATGATTTCCAAGCTGAGGTGTTCCAGCCCGAAGTAGATATCTGAGCTGCCCGCCCGACCCTGGTGCAGTTGGACGGCAATCGTGTTTTCGCCATCTTCTAGGAGTTCTTCGTCAATCACGAATTCTCCCTGGCGTGGAGCGGAGCTGTTGGACCCGCCGTAGACCATGTTGCGGTCGTCGCCTTCCTCGGTGAAGGGGAGGCTATCGTCATGAAAACCATCAACCCGCTCACCGTTGATGTAAACGATCGCTGCGTCATCGTAGCGAACTGCGCCAGTGATGACGGCTTCGTCGTCAATTTCCTC
The DNA here is from genome assembly GCA_964482935.1 of uncultured Enteractinococcus sp. Classification (GTDB taxonomy): domain Bacteria; phylum Actinomycetota; class Actinomycetes; order Actinomycetales; family Micrococcaceae; genus Yaniella. The sequence continues at coordinate 3,389 of CAZAAP010000120.1, read as the reverse complement.
GGTGTCAACAGTGAATTCGGAGCGGAAGAAGAAAGCTTCGATATTGTCGCTGGTGTCTTCGTAGTACTGGTTGAGCAGGTTATCTGGCAGATAACCACCGCTGAGTTCGGTGAGTTCACCGCGCAGGGCACCAAAGCTTCCGGCAGCTTCGGACCAGTCTGAGTCGTCAAATTCGGGAGCGGTCCAGTCCGTGCGGGCCGGTAGGCCGTTGGATGGGTCAGTGCCATCATCCAGGTAGCGCCAAGTGGTATCAGCGTCGAGCAGAGTTTCGGGTTCTGCATCAACTTCGAGATCTGCTTGAGCTGGGGCGAGAAACACCAGGCTGGAGGCCGCGAGTCCAACCGTTAAGGTCGACGCGGGCAGCCAGCGTGAGATGCGAGTCAAGGAAAGTCACCTCCGGGGTGAGTGATGAATTTGGGTGGGAACCTCACCAGCATTCGACGAGCAGGTAAACGCCTGGGGCTAGCTGAGATCCGTGGCGGCCTCTACTAGGTGAAATCTAGGTGAAGTGCGGTGAAGCTTTCGCACCAGCATGATGCAGGTCACTCGAGGGTTGTTCGGGCTGAGCTCTGGCGATGGTCCTGGAACGCGGGCTGAACATCCTGGCCGATTGCGGCAGTGAAGTCACGGGCCGCGAGACCCATGGCGAGTCCGGGGTCTACCCGCTCATCACAGAAGAAGCCGCCGACCGAGCCTGCGACTGCCTAAAGCTTCTGAACTCACACCGACGACGGGTGCCGCACTGTGCAGGGCGGCACTCGTCGTCATTATGGGAAGTCGGTCAGAGCGCGCGGTCTACACTTGAAAATTGTTGCTTATCGTAGGGCGTCCCTATGCTGGCAATCTTTCGTCACGAACATCAAGAAGAAAGCATAAAACCAATATGTCACGTTCCATACGAGCAGGAATTGCTGCGGCCGCGATTGCCGGACTGGCGCTCACCGGCTGTGCTAGAGCTTCCGACGTCCCTGCGTTTGATGAAATTGAAGGCGCCATGTGGGACTCTATGGCTGCTTCAGAAGCCATGGGCATGACGGCAGTGCTGCCCGAAGCAATGTCCAGTGACGCTGCGATCATCGAAGAGATGCTCGGCGCAAACCTTTCGGATCTGCAAATCTATGGTTCGTTAGATGGAGCGGCAACGGCACTGCGCCTGGGGGAGGATCAGGACCCCATCATGTCCTTCTTCGGAGATGAGGTCTTCGTCTCGATGGACATGATGATCGAAGTTATGGGCTCGTCGCTGCCGCAAACCGAACGTGACCAGCTCAGCCAAATGATTTCTGAATTTGCAGGCAAATACATCGACGTCAGCGAGGACTATAGCGCTCAAGCTGACACCATCAGTATGGCGGACCTGCTGGAGCAGATGCGTTCGGCCGCCGAATCCGATCAAGCTGATGAAGTCACCGGCTTTAACTTCGGTGAGTTACAGCAAGAGGGTTCCTATATGCAGCTCGACATGGAAACTGACGACACCGGCTGGTTCTACTCTGTCGATGGCGAAGGTGACCAAGCCATTATGAATGGTGAAGCAGAGCAGTACATCGGCGTCATATCAGATCGTGACGCACCCCGGTTAGAGCGGATCAACGATGGCGACACTCGCATGGAGTTCACCTGGGATGACGAAGTCGAAATCCCCCAGCGGCCAAGTGATGATCAGCTAGTTACTGAAGAAGACTTCATGGAAATGGCCATGGGCCAGTAAGATGACGGCACGTCGATGAGTCCTGAATACATTCTGTTATTGCTGCTGGACCTCCTCGGCACCTTTGCTTTCGCCTTGAATGGGGCGCTCACCGCAGTTCGGCACGTACGAATCGACGTCATCGGCGTGCTGACGCTGGGCATGATCACCGCGATGGGTGGCGGTATCCTGCGGGACATCATGCTGGATGATCTTCCACCCGCGACGTTCCAAGACTGGCGATACATAGCTGTGGCTGCCTTCGGCGCGTTCATTGTATTTATCTTTGCGAACCATCTGGGGCGCGTTACCGTGCCGATAGAAGTGCTCGATGCAGTGGGACTCAGTGTTTTTGCAGTGACGGGTGCAAGCAAAGCCATGGAATACGGACTTGGGCCCGTCCAATCGATCATCCTAGGCACCATCACTGGTGTTGGGGGAGGCACCATCCGAGACGCCTTGATCGGTAGAATCCCCTCGGTGATGAGCGAAGGACTCTATGCGATTCCAGCCATGATTGGAGCGGGTATCACAGTCGGTGCGATGATGACCGATCTCTATGGGGTCGCTGCTGCAGTTATCGCGGCTTCAACGTGCTGGCTCATTCGGATTCTCGGGGTGCGGTTTAAACTTAATGCGCCGTCACCGCGTGCTCCCCGTGATGGTGCGTAGTCATCTGGCAAAGCTGTTCAGTTAAAGAGTGCGAGCCCCGAAGAAAGGGACTCGCACTGTGTAGGGCATATTCTAATTCGTACAGATTAGACGTTGGCCAGAATGTCCTGCACGCCGCGGAAATCATGGTTCTGTTCCAGATGGAGCTTCTCGAGCATGGCCTCAAAGACACCACGGTGCGTGATTTTGCCGTCGTGAGCATTCAAGCCGGAAGCTAGGCCGTCGTCGGCGGCGAGTGCTCTCGTCCAACCCTGGGATGCGATGCGCTGAATATATGGCAGTGTCGCGTTCGTTAGCGCTGCGGTCGAGGTCTGGGGCACACCACCAGGCATATTCGTCACACAGTAGTAAATCTTGTCGCCCACCAAATAGGTCGGGTCTTGGTGTGTCGTCGGACGCGAGTTTTCAAAACAACCGCCCTGGTCAATCGCGATATCCACCAGAACCGAACCCGGGCGCATCTGCTCGACCATCTCAGCGGTCACGAGTTTTGGCGCTGCAGCCCCCGGGATGAGCACCGATCCGATGACCAGGTCCGCATCCGCAACTGCTTCGGCAATATTCATGGCGTTGGAGGCCATGGTGTCCAGCCGGTTGCCGTGGACCTGTTCCAATTCGGACAGGCGCTCCAGGTTTAGATCAATCACTTTGACGTTCGCGCCCATGCCTGCTGCGATCACACCGGCGGCTTCACCGGCGACGCCGCCACCAATAACGACGACATTGGCGCGTCGGGTGCCCGGCACCCCGCCCATCAGCACACCGGAACCCCCCTGAGACTGGGTCAGATGGTAGGCTCCGGTCACGGGTGCAAGACGTCCTGCGACCTGACTCATCGGTGCTAACAGTGGCAGCGCGCGACCACGAGTCACGGTCTCGTAGGCTAGCGCAGTTACTTTCGCATCGAGAATGGCTTTCGTACATTCAGCTGATGCGGCCAAGTGCAGATAAGCAAAGAGGATTTGGCCTTCACGCATGCGGGTCAGTTCTTCGCCCACGGGCTCTTTGACCTTCAAAATCATTTCCG
>CAZAAP010000119.1:0-5686 GCA_964482935.1 uncultured Enteractinococcus sp. | reverse complement strand
ACCACCTGGGTCGTGGTGTCCGGGCTGGAGACATCGCCACCGGTAGAAAATTCAAACCGATCCGACTGGTGGGCGGTCTCATTGGTGAAAATCACGACAGACCACTCATCAATCGTCCGGTCGTGCCCGGTGATGTCGAAAGCGCCCGCATCAAAGCTATGGATCCGACGCAGGCGCACTTTGCGGGTCAGATACAATCGCAGAGCGCGACCTGCGGCATGATCTAAGAATCTGGTGGGTAGCACCCACGCTGAGACGGCACCCGGCGCCAGAAATTTATGAGTAGCGAGCACAAAATGATTATAGAGATCTGCGACTCCGGTGGGGCGGATCCCGGATGAGCGCTCGGCAGCATCAGCACATCGAATCTTCGCGTCTGAGGTCAGCTGATGATGCTGGGTAGCTGGCGGACGCGATAACACCATGGTGGCTTTCGGCAGAGCGCCAGTTGTCAGGCGCATGAAGTCCACGGTATGTACATCGAGTCCGGCTGGCGCCCAAAGATCTTGGGCCATGGCGGCGAACTGTTCATCTCGTTCAACCCCGTGGGCGGATTGAATCGTCAGGGCACCTGCGCGGTCAGCGACGTGGTGCAAGAGCGATGAGTAAAAGATACCGGTGCCAACACAGGGTTCGAAGAAATCAATTGTGGCAGGTGCGTGGTAACGCAGGGCGACGCCGGTGATATCACTGGCCTCTGGAAACGGGGTCGCCCCGTGTTCCGCAGGATCGGCGTGGGAATCAGAACGCAATTTATCTAAAAAGGCTTGCCCGGTTTGACGCACAGTCTCAGTACCGGTGACGTCGAAGTCAAAACCCAACACCGTGCCTCCTTCCACCGCGCTATGGTGCCGATGCAGCTTAGCTCCCACACTAATGTGTCAAGTTGAACACGCCTTCGATGTTTGCGTTTGTGTAGTCACCGCGCCGTCGCATGGTATTCGAAAGCGTTCAAGCGGGTAAACGAAGGCCACCGCAGCCCGTGTGCACGGGCTGCGGTGGCCTTTCGATGTTCTCAAGAAGGATCTAGCGTCCGGTGCCGCCGTGGACAGTAGCTTCTTCTTCAGCGTCGAGACCAAAAGCGCTGTGAATTTCTTGGACAGCAGCCTGCAGTTTGTCTTCAGCGGTCACCACAGAAATCCGAATTTCAGAGGTCGAGATCAGATCAATGTTGGCACCGGCGCGGTGCAGGGCGTCAAAGAAGGTTGCCGAGATCCCGGGGTTGGAACGCATACCCGCACCGATCAGCGAAATTTTGCCGATGTTGCGCTGGTGGGCGATGTCTTCAAACCCGATGCGCTCTTGGGCGGCACGCAGGGCGGCAATCGTATCTTTGCCCTGGTCTAGTGGCACGGTGAAGGAAATATCAGTCGCTCCGGCACCCGCACGCGATGGGTTTTGGACGATCATGTCGATGTTGGTCTGGGCGTCGGCGATAACTTTGAAAATCTCGGCGGCTTTGCCCGGAATGTCTGGGACCCCGACGATGGTCACTTTGGCTTCGGAGGTGTCATGTGCGACACCGGCGACGATTGGCTGTTCCATGGGTTGGCCTTCTGGTAGTTGGATCGTGTCTTGCTCATCTGGGATCACCCAGGTGCCTTCTTCATCGGTGAAGGACGACCGGACGTGAAGTTTTACCCCGAACCGGCGGGCATATTCGACGGCGCGTAGGTGCAGGATCTTGGAACCGGATGCCGCCAGTTCCAGCATTTCTTCCGACGCGATTTCCGAGATTCTTGAAGCGGAGGGCACCACGCGCGGGTCTGCGGTGTAGATGCCGTCGACGTCGGTGTAGATTTCGCACGCATCGGCGTGCAGGGCAGCTGCTAGGGCGACGGCGGTGGTATCGGAACCGCCACGGCCCATCGTCGTGATGTCTTTGGATTCAGGTGACATGCCCTGGAACCCGGCAACGATGGCGACATTGCCGTCGTCGATGGCTTCTTTAATACGGGTCGGGGAGACCCGGGTGATGCGGGCCTGGCCGTGGTAAGTATCGGTCATCATGCCGGCTTGTGAACCAGTAAAGGACCGGGCACGGGAGCCGTTGGCATTGACGGCCATGGCCAGCAGCGCCATGGAGATGCGTTCGCCCGACGACAGCAGAATGTCCATTTCCCGTTTGGGAGCATCGTCGGTGACTTCGGCTGCCAAATCGAGCAGGTCATCGGTCGTGTCACCCATTGCGGACACGACGACAACCACTTGGTGGCCGGCCCGTTGGGCTGCGACCACACGGCGGGCGACACGTTGAATGCCTTCGGCATCGGCCACGGACGAGCCGCCGTATTTTTGGATGATCAGGCTCATAACTACCTTTTGGTTAGAACATGGGACTGCGGTTAAGTGTAACGGTTGAGGTTGCCGGTGCCGCTAAAGTTTGCGGCGTCCTTCAAACGCCCGCCCCAAGGTGACCTCATCGGCATATTCTAGGTCTCCACCAACCGGTAATCCTGAGGCCAGGCGGGACAGGGTGATTCCCACGGGGGAGAGCATGCGGGTTAGATAGGTTGCGGTAGCTTCACCCTCAAGATTGGGGTTGGTCGCAATGATGACTTCGGTGACCGTGTCATCTTGGAGACGGGTGAGCAATTCTCGTACGCGCAGCTGTTCTGGTCCGATCCCGCCAATCGGGTTGATGGCGCCGCCCAGCACGTGGTAACGGCCGTTGAAAGTGCGGGTGCGTTCGATCGCGATGACGTCTTGGGATTCTTCGACGACGCACAACAGGCCGGCGTCGCGATGTTCATCGCGGCAAATGGAACAGATTTCGTGTTCGGAGACGTTGAAGCAGATTTCGCACAGCCGGATCTTAGATTTGACCTCGGTGATGGCGTGTGCCAGTGCGACCATATCCTCTTCAGAGGCTTCCAGGATGTGGAAGGCGATGCGCTGGGCAGATTTCGGGCCGATGCCCGGGAGTCTGCCGAGCTCATCAATGAGCGTTTGTACCGCACCGTCGTACACGTTGGTGCCTTTCGTTCGGGATGGAAGGTTTAGACCTTAGGTGTGCCGTCGACGTTGCGTTCCTCAATGAGGCGCGCGTTGAGGACCTCTTCGACGACGCGACGACCCGCGATACCGGACTCTTCGATGATTTCGTCATCTTCCGAGGCATAGTCGTCGTCATCGTCGGTGGCCGGTTCGTCTTTGTCTGCAGCAGGTTCGGCGTCTTGCTGCGCCGGTTGTTGGCCGGCATACTGGGCGACCATGTCGGCAAAACGCGACCCGGCAGGTTTGGGCTGTTCGCCCTGTGGTTTCTTGGGCCCGGTGCTGGTTGGAATGACGTCGCTGAATCGGCGTTTGAACTCTTCGCGCAGCTCGGCCTCGGACTTGGCGAAGGCCGGTGCGAAGGGTTCATCATCTGGCGCGTTGCGCGGGATGAACCCGGCATACCCGTCAGCGGCTACAGGCTCGGGTGCGCCAGTCAGCTCCGGTTCTGGTTCCGGGGGTGCTTCCGGCGCGGCCGGAGGTCCTGCAGGCGGGGCGGATTGGGACTCGGGCTGCGTTGGTGGTTGTGGTTCAGCAGGAGGTTGGGGCTGAGGTGGTTCGCTGCGCCAGTCATCTTCCGGTGGTGGCACCCAGTCGTCTTCGGGGGGAGGTCCCCAGTCGGGATCAGCGGCACCCCAGGACGGCTCTGGTTGGCCCCAGGCTTGATTCGGTTTACCAGAACCCCACCCCGCAACGCCGGTTGCTGGCGGGCTCGGGTGCACCGGGTTGGGTTGTGCTTGCGGACGCTGCGGCACCGGTTGTTGCCGTGCGGCTGGTTGCGGTGCAGAGGGTTGTTGCGGTTGGGGCGTTTGAGCCTGTGGTTGTGGGGGTTCCACCTGCGGGGATACCGGTGACGCCGGAGGCTGCGGTGAGGCTGGCGATCCCGGTGACTGTGGTGTCCCCACTGCCTCGGGGCGCTGCGAAGGGGCGTGGGGCGGCACCGGTGATGCAGGGTGGTGAGCGTGTTGTGCGGGCGGCTGCTGCTGTGGTGGCCGCTGGGTCGGGGCTTGCTGTGGAGGCTGCTGCGGTTGCTGCGGTGGCCGAGCCTGGCGGCTAGGCGCTTTTGGGGAACCACCGCCCGAGGTGCCCGAGATCAGATCGAGTTCCGGCTGAATGCCCAGCACCTGGTTGAATCCGGCGGCCAAGAGTTTTTCGCCGCCGCGCTGCTGGACGGTGCTGCGTGCGCCGTCGTTATCGAAGCCGATGGTCAACAGTTTGCCGTCATAACCAACCACCTGAGCGTTGCTGTTGACGGTCATCCAAATCAGGCGTGACTCGTTTTTCAAAAACTCGAGTACCTCGGGCCAGGCGCGGCGCACCATTTCAACTTGGGATGGTTGTTGGGTGGGCTGTGCCGCTGCCGCTGGTTGTTGCGGTGGTGTGTCCTGCGGTTGCTCAGGTGCCGCAGGGTGTTCCGCGGCCACGGGGTGCTGTGCGGGAGTAGCCGGTTGCTCTGACGCTTGCTGCGGTGGCTGCTGTGGCTGAGCCTGCGGTTCAATGGGCGCTGGCCGAGCCGACTCCGCTTGCGCCGCGGCCTCAGCTTCTTGTTCGGCTTCCTCCCGGGCCAGCGCGGCACGTGCGGCCGCGGCTCCAGCAAGCCCAGTTTCCTCGGAGCGTACGGTAACGGGCACCTGTGCGGGCTGTTCGGTGGCCGGGGTCGCGGCTGCGGGCACACCGCCGTATTCGATGCGACGCTCCAGACGATCAATGCGTGCAGCAAGACCACGTTCGGTCTCATCGGTGGCTGGCAGCATGAGTCGGGCCATCAGTAATTCCAGGTGCAGCCGCGGGGAGGTCGCCCCCGACATCTGCGTCAACGCAGCGGCTGTGATGTCAGCGGCCCGCGACACTTCGGCTGGACCTAAGTGGTTAGCTTGGTCCTCAAGGCGACGCAACTGATCTGCGGGCATGCCGTGCAAAATTCCGGGGGCCTGCTCGGGAGCAGCCTTGACAATCACCACATCACGGAAGCGTTCTAGCAAGTCCTGGACAAACCGCTCGGGGTCCTGACCGGATTGGATGACCTGATCGACCACCCGGAAAACCGTGCCCGAATCTTCGGCAGCTAGGGCATTGACGACGTCGTCCAGTAGGTTTTCAGGCGTGAAGCCCAACAGATTGACGGCCAAGTCGTAGCTCACGCCGTCTTGAGTAGCACCCGCCATGAGCTGGTCCAACACCGATAACGTATCGCGAACGGACCCGCCACCTGCTCGAATCACCAGGGATAACACGCCCGGTGCTACGGTGACCTGCTCTGCGGTCGCCAGCGTTTCCAGATACTGCATCAGTGGTTCTGGAGGGACCAACCGGAAGGGGTAGTGGTGGGTGCGCGACCGAATGGTCCCGATGACTTTATCGGGCTCGGTCGTGGCAAAAATAAACTTAATGTGTTCGGGCGGTTCTTCAACGATCTTCAGCAGCGCATTGAACCCGGCCGAGGTGACCATATGCGCTTCGTCAATAATAAAGATCTTGTACCGGTCGCGGGTGGGCGCAAAAGTGGCACGTTCGCGCAGATCACGGGCGTCGTCGACACCACCGTGGGATGCCGCGTCAATTTCAATAACATCCAGGGAACCTGGGCCACCGGTTGCCAGATCCGTACACGAATCACACGTGCCACACGGAGTCGCCGTTGGTCCTTGGGCACAGTTCAGACAGCGCGCCAGGATGCGGGCTGAGGTAGTTT
>CAZAAP010000118.1:0-5799 GCA_964482935.1 uncultured Enteractinococcus sp. | reverse complement strand
GTCGCGAACCTTTCCCGCCCGGTCCGCCCTGCAGATACAACAACCACGGCTTGTCTGCGTCGTCGGGCTGGAAGAATTCACGGGCGTAAACGGTGAGCTGTTCGCCGTCGGGCGCATGATGATCCACTGGGACAGTGAAGTAGTGATCGCGCACCCCGGTACCATCGTGCAACCGGGAGGGCGAACATGCGGTATGCGATACGGCGGCCATGGGTCTCCTTACGCTGCGGCGGATCATCGAGATGTCTCGAGTCTAGCGCTGGGGTCCGGCGCGCAGCACGACCCTCGAGTCGGGAAGTCGTCGACAACTCCATCGGCTCGGTCTTCTAAAGGATGGGGCTTGATGATGACTTCGGTGCTATGGGCGTCCTTGGTATGCTAAAGCAGCACGCAGCCGAACGTCATCACATCGTCAATGACAGCGGCGACGAGCTGAACACCGCAACCACACGCCATACCCATCTGCTAGCTAGGTACTTTGAAGATCACTCAATTGAAGACTGTGAAAACCATACTCCCTCGGCCGTTTGAATCCACCGCGAGAGCAACCGGTGGTGTTCGATGATGGGGGCACAGCACGCCGTCTGTGGCGCCGCTGCCTGGGTGGCTGTGGCCTCAGACTATGAGCTTGCGATCTCTGCGGTCACCGGGCCCGTAGCCGACGCGTACGCAGGGTTGTCCTGGTTACCAGAAGCACTGCCAATAGGATTTGGCCTCCTGGACGTCGGCCCAGCAGCGGTATTCATGGGCGCCATTATTTGCGCCGGTGCAGCCATGCTTCCAGACATTGACCACCATAACGCCTCGATCGCCCATTCACTGCCACCGCTCACCAGAGTGCTGGCCAGATTCTTTCAGAAGGTTTCCGGGGGGCACCGACACGGCACCCACTCGGTAGTCGGCGTGCTGTTTTTCGGCGTGATGGCATGGTTGGCCAGCTTCATCGTCATCAAAGATGTCGGACGATTCGGTGATCTCAATATTGGGGCCGGTTTGATGGCCGTCATTCTGTCAGCCTTTGCCTTCAAAGTGCTGCACTTCATGCCAGCTGCAGCACGGCGGCTGCCCTGGGTCGCTGGTATCCTCGTCGGGATCATCACTACGGTGGTCACTCCACAAGGACCATCCTGGTTGATCACCTGCATTATGTTAGGCGTCGTCGTCCACATTGCTGGCGATATGCTCACCAAAGAAGGGTGCAATATCTTCTGGCCGCTGACCATCAAACGGCCTAAATTTCTCAGCGGCGCACCCCTGGTGTCGGATGTGTGGGGACGTAATGGCCGTATCGCGATTCCACTCTTGGGCTCAGCAAACTCGATCCGTTGCTGGGCAGTGACCATCCCGATCTCTGCGGTGGCAATCGTGGGGATGTGCCTTGCCGGCTGGTACTGGGCGCAGGGCACGTGGGTCGGGCTGCTGACTTGAGGTTTCTCACTACACGTTCGATAATCGCGCCGTAGCACCGTGCGGGGACCTCAGAGTATAGGAGTCCCCACAGACAGTGTGGTGAGGGCGGGGGAGCCCTGGTCATTGGAGGCGGTGAGATGGACAACGGCGTTGACTCCGAAGTCGTGGTTCCCCTGGGGATCAACCAACACCTGGGTGACCAACCAGTAGTCACCGGCGGTCGCACCAACGTCCGCCAGCTCCGATGACGCTAACTGCGGAGCCCTGTCGACCCGGAAAAGCTCTGGGGACCGGGCGGCCGGGGAGTCGTCGAGGTCTTCGTAGGTGCCAAAGTAGTCGTCAAGCGCATCGGCCCAGTTATCTGAAGTAAACGGGACCGCGCCGTCGGGCAAGTAATCCAGTGCTTCGAGTCGTGCATCTTGTTCATCGCCGAAGAGTTGGACGCGGTGGAACATTGCGTTGCGTAGCATGACTGTAAACACTCCGATTGTATCGGTCAGTTTGGGTGGTTCTGGTGGCGCAATGGATTCGTGATCGGCGATGAGCTGGTCGACGTCGTCAGCCATCATGTGTTCCCACTCTTCGAGCAGCGACGAGTCGGTCGTGATGATAATCGTTTCGAGCCATTGTTGGAGCAGGTCAAGTTCTTCGGTGCGCAGCTCCTGCGGGATGGTTTGCCGCAGGGCCTTGGCAGCATCGGTCAGATACCGCAGCAGTACCCCCTCCGAGCGGGCAATCCCGTAGTAATTGACGTAGTCGCCAAAACCCATTGCGCGCTCATACATATCGCGCACCACAGATTTTGGCTGCAACTCAAATTCTGCGAGCCAGGGCGCACCCTGGCGATAAATCTCGAACTGCTGGTTGAGCAGTTCGGCAAGTGGCTGCGGGTAGGTCAGCGAATCCAGCACGTTCATGCGCTCGGTGTATTCATATCCGTCGGCGCGCATCCGAGTCATCTCTTCGTCACGCACCTTGCGCAGCTGGGCGGTCAACACCTGGCGCGGAGCCTCCAGTGTGGCCTCGATAATTGAGACCATGTCGACCGCGTAGGTCGGGGAATCGGTCTCGAGCAATTCGAATGCGGCCAGTGCGAAGGGGCTGAGCGGCTGGTTGAGCGCAAAATCGGCCTGCAGGTCAACGGTCAGTTCGAGTCGGTTACCCCATTCATCGGGTTCATCATGCACTTCGACAACGTCGGTGATGATCAACTCGCGCAGAATCCCAATCGCCCGGCGCTGCAGGGCCGCTTTGGAGGCCTTCGTTTCGGCAGATCGCTGGATCATGCGGCGCACCGCGGCGACCGGGTTGCCGGGCCGAGCCAGGATATTCAACAGGATTGAGTGCGTAATGCGCATGCGCGAGACCATCGGTTCGGGCTCGGCGGCGACCAGTTTCTCAAAAGTAGCTTTCGACCAGGAGACAAACCCCTTGGGCGGGGATTTTTTCGGCTGGGACTTCGACGACTGGGCGATCCGCCGGGCGCGTTCTTCCGAGTTCTTAATGCTCGCGAATTTCTCGGCCGCCTTCGCATCGGCCTGCTGATTCTCGATCACATGCTCGGGCGCTTGGACCACGACGGTGCCTGCCGTATCGAAACCGGCACGACCCGCGCGGCCGGCAATCTGATGAAACTCGCGAGCATTGAGGTGGCGCTGTTTAGTGCCATCAAACTTGGATAGCGCGGTGATCAACACCGTGCGGATCGGCACGTTGATACCCACACCGAGCGTATCGGTGCCTGAGATGACCTTCAATAACCCTTCCTGGGCGAGGCGTTCCACGAGGCGTCGATACTTGGGCAACATCCCGGCATGGTGGACCCCGATGCCCTGTCGGATCAGGCGGTTTAACGTCTTGCCAAAACCCGAAGTGAATCGGAAGTCTTTGATGATATCAGCGATCTGATCCTTTTCAGCGCGCGTCGTGACCGAAATCGACGCGAGATTTGAGGCCTGCTCGACGGCATCAAGCTGCGAAAAGTGCACAATATAAATCGGTGACAGTGTTGCTTCCACGAGCGCTTCGATCTGTTGTTGCACCGGGATTTCGGAGTACTCGAAGTACAGCGGAATTGGTCGTGTCGCCGAGGACACGGTCACGGTTTCACATCCGGTCCGTTTGCTCACCGCTTGCTCAAAAAAGGTGGTATCGCCCAGAGTCGCGGACATTAACACGAACTGCGCTTGCGGCAGCTCGAGCAGCGGGACCTGCCAAGCCCAGCCGCGCTGGGGATCAGCATAAAAGTGGAACTCGTCCATCACAACCGGTCCCACTTCGAGTCCTGACCCTTCACGGAGTGCGTGGATCGCCAAGATTTCTGCGGTGCAGCAGATAATCGGCGCATCAGGGTTGATCGCCGAATCCCCGGTGACCATCCCCACGTGTTCGGCGCCAAAGATGTCGATGAGGTCAAAAAACTTCTCCGACACGAGCGCCTTGATGGGAGCCGTGTAGTAACTGCGTTGCCCTTGAGCCAGCGCATAGAAGTGGGCGGCCAACGCCACCATAGACTTACCGGACCCCGTCGGGGTAGCCATGATGACGTTTTTGCCGTCGGCCAGCTCCGTCACGGCTTCGTCTTGAGCCGGATACAGTTCGATGCCGCGGTGGGTTGTCCATTCAACAAACCGATCGTAGAGCAGCACCGGCTCCAAAGTTTCACCATGGTCAGGGTCAGGAATAAAATCAGTCAGTTGCACCTGACCCATCCTAGTGCCCAGAACCTGTGACCCTCGCTTCGCGAAGATTGCGATTCATAACGCGGTCACAAGACGAAGACATCTTGTCAGCCTAGGCTGAGAGCATGGAAAACTTCGTATGGGATCCCGCCCAGTATGCGCACTTTGCCGGCCACCGAGCCCGGCCCTTTGTTGACTTGACCAATGCCATCCAATTGCAGGACCCGCAACTGGTCTTCGACATCGGATGCGGTCCCGGCAATATGACCGTGACCCTGGCCGATCGCTGGCCGAAGGCCCAGATTACCGGGTACGACGCATCGGCCGAAATGATTGCCGACGCCCAACAGCTGGTCGCGAGCCGCAACGACGGTGCCTGGGCCAACGTGTCCTTTGGTCAACAGGAAGCCGCTTCGTGGACTCCACCGGCCGAGACCGACGCCGTCGTCTCCAATGCCATGTTCCAATGGATCCCGAACCACATTGAGGTCATCAGTGCATGGCTCAAAGCCCTGAAACCCGGCGCGTGGTTCGCAATGCAGGTGCCTGGCAACTCGATCGCCCGATCGCATCAGTACATCGGTGAGCTAGCCGCCGAAGAACGCTTCGCGGTGGCCAAGGACGCCGCGTATACAGGCGAGACCGTCCACTCGGTCGAAGACTATACGCACATGCTGCTCGAACACGGGTTTCGCCCGAACGTATGGGAATCCACTTACCATCAGGTGCTCACCGGTCCGGATCCGGTATTTGATTGGGTCAAAGGCGCAGCCCTGCGTCCGGTCTTGCAGACGCTCGCCGAACACGACGCAGCAAAAGGCACGAACCTCCACGATGCCTTCGTGACCCGGTATAAAGCCGAAATGGTGGCCGCCTACCCACCGTACGTTGGCCCCGACGGTCAACAAGTCACCGTTTACCCGTTCCGTCGCATCTTTGTGGTCGGTCATAAGGAACTCGACTACTTCATCTAAGCCGCGCCGCGCAGAAAACCGGTGACCGCCCGTGTTAGGTGGTCACCGGTTTTCAATATTCAAGATTGTTCATGTTGCAGGCTGCGCTTACCAGCCGCGTTGGCGCCACTCATCCAGGTGCGGGCGTTCGGTGCCCAGAATTGTGCTGCCGCCGTGGCCGGGCAGAATGACCGTGTCGTCGTCGTACACCGCGAAAATACGGTCTGCTACGTCGGTGAGCAGCGAGTTGAAACGTTCGGCGTCGTCCCAGGTATTACCGACACCACCGGGGAAGAGCGAGTCGCCCGAGAAGATGATGGTTGGCTCATCCCCGTTCGGTACATAGACCAGGGCCACTGAACCGGGTGTATGACCGCGCAGTCCGATGACGTCAAGCTCAATGCCCGGAAACTGAGCCTTATCACCGTGGTGGAGCTCAACCTTGGCGCGGATGCCAGTTTCTGTGTAAATCGCCTCAGCATCGGGGGTGCCGGCGGAGGTCGGAACCTGGGTCCGCTCAACAATTTCGGGCAGGGCGCGAATATGATCCCAGTGCTGGTGGGTGGTAATAACCGAGACCAAATCAAGATCGCACGGGGTGTCTGTGGCCGCGGACTCGATGAGTTCCATGATCGCGTCAGGCTCGTCGGCAGCATCAATCAATACCTGAGCTCCCGTGGTCTTAGAAGTTATCAGGTAGACGTTATTGTCCATCTCAGAAACCGAACGGGTTCGGATGGTGACCTGGGGCAGGT
>CAZAAP010000117.1:0-5919 GCA_964482935.1 uncultured Enteractinococcus sp. | reverse complement strand
TGACTGCGAATGACTTTCTTGTCGATCTTGCCGACCGACGTCGCCGGAATGTCATCAACGACTTCGAATTTTTCGGGCAGCTGCCACTTAGCGAAGCGCTGTAGCAGGTGTTCATCGATGTCCTCGCGGGTGATCTCTTCGCCGTCCTTGAGGACTAACAGCATGAAGGGGCGCTCGTCCCACTTGGGATGTTCCAGACCAACGACCGCGGCCTGGGCGACTTTGGGGTGGGAGACCATGGTGTTTTCCATGTCGATCGAAGAAATCCATTCGCCACCGGATTTGATCACGTCTTTGAGTCGGTCGGTGATCTTGATGAAACCATTTTCATCAATGGTCGCCACATCCCCGGAGCGCCAGTAGCCGTCCGAGAACTTCTCGGCGAGCTGGTCTTGTGGCATGCCGTGATAGCTGGCCGTAATCCAGGGGCCTTTGAGCAAGACTTCGCCGGAGGTCTCGCCATCCGTGGGAACCTCGTTGCCCAGTCCGTCAACGATTTTATAGTCCACATTGACCGGGAAGCGCCCCTGGCGGGAACCGTAAGCTTTGAGCTGCTCATCTGTCATGTGTTCGCGCAGGATGGGGTCCGGTCGGTTTACGGTCACGATCGGGGAGGTTTCGGTCGCACCCCAACCGTGGACGACTTCGGCGTTGAAGGTTTCCCGGTAGGCGTTGATCATCGAAATCGGCGGCTCGCTACCACCGCACAGCATGCGCAGGCCGGTCAGATCGGTGACGCCTTTGGATTTCAGCACGTCGAACATCGGGGTGAAGATCGCGGGCACACCGTTGGTGACCGTCACGCCTTCGTCGGTGAGCGCACCGGTGATCTCACCGAGGGTCTCGGCAGAGAACATGCCGGGCAGTACGAGTTTGGCCCCGACCATAACCGAGACTTGCACCATGCCCCACGACAAGACGTGGAACATGGGCGTGATGGGCATAACGACGTCTTCAACGCTAACCGTGAGATCCTTGACCGTGTTGTACGAGTGCAAATACTGCGAGCGGTGCGAGTAGAACACCCCCTTGGGGCGTCCCGTCGTTCCGGTCGTATAGCCAGCCGCAAAAGCCGAGGTTTCGGAGATATTCGGCCACTCGGCCAGTGGTTCGGCATCGGCAATGAGATCTTCATAGTAGACGGCATTGGGCAGGTTATGGTCGATCTTGCCCTCCGACAGGATGACCCAGGTTTTCACACCCCGGGCTCGCTCGGCCAGCGGTTCAATCGCGGCCAACAGGGTTTCATCCACCACGACGACGGAGGCCTGCGAGTCGTTGATAACATACAGCAGGTCTTCTGGGGCTAGGCGCAGGTTCAGCTGGGTGAACACCGCGCCAATTGCCGGCACGGCCCAATACAGCTCATAGTGGCGCAGGGAGTTCCAGTCCATGACACCCACGCGATCGCCGACGTCGACACCAAGTTTGGTTAAGGCAGCGGCGGCGCGTTCAATACGGTCAAAGTTTTCCTGATAGGTCGTGCGACCCCATTGGCCGGCCGAGTTGCGGTGCACGATTTCGGTGTGCGGATATGAGCGAACGGCCTGGCGGATCAGCCGCCCCATGTTCAACTGGTAGTCATCCTGCATTGTCGAGGGGTATCCGTGGACGACAGCTGCCATGGTGATCCTTATACGGTTGTCTAGTTGGGTGTGGTGAACATCACTTTATCGAAAGGGATCGCCACTGTGAAGCAGGTCCTCGGGCGCCGTCTTGAGCTGCCGTGCTTCATCATCCTTCGAGGTCGGTCCGCGAGGGTTATTGGGGCTACCGCCAAGGAAGCCTTATCGGGTACTCTGGCAAAAGTATAGTGACTCGCATCACCTGCACTCACATATGTCGTCCTGAGGGACCGTCTGAAGAGGATCTAGCACGATGACAGATTTAACGACAATTCTTGATGAGATCAGTGGCTTTGTTTGGGGGCCATTTTTCCTCATTCCGCTGTTGCTCGGAGCAGGCCTGTACCTGACTATCCGTTTGGGCGGAATACAATTCACCAAACTCCTGCCAGCATTAAGCCTGGGCATTATTAAACGAAAGGACCCTGGCTCAGAAGGGGACATTTCCCAATTCCAAGCGCTGACGACGGCGCTGGCCGCTACTATTGGCACCGGCAATATCGTCGGTGTGGCGACCGCGCTGGCTATCGGTGGGCCCGGGGCCTTGTTCTGGATGTGGATCACCGGTCTGGTCGGCATGGCCTCCAAATACTCCGAAGCCTATTTGGGCGTCCGTTTCCGCGGCACCGATACGGCGGGTGAGAAATCTGGCGGTCCGCAGTACTACCTCGAACGCGGCATCAAGGGCCCCATTGGGAAGATCTTAGGGCTAGCATTTGCCATCTTTGCGGTGATCGCCTGCTTCGGGATCGGCAACATGACCCAGGGCAATGCGATCGCCTCGAACGTGGAGAGCAGCTGGAATATCCCGATCTGGGTCACCGGTCTGATTCTCACCGTCTTGGTCATGATCGTACTGGTCGGTGGCATTAAATCCATCGGTCGAGTCACAGCGGGTCTGGTACCCATCATGGTGGTCTTCTACGTACTGGGCGGCCTCTACATTCTCCTGGTGAACTTTGGTGCACTGCCAGCAGCTTTCGCTCAGATCTTTACCGAAGCATTCACCGGTTCCTCTGCCACCGGTGGCTTTGCCGGAGCAGCGATCATCATCGTCATTCAGTACGGTGTGGCCCGCGGGATGTTCTCCAACGAGTCCGGACTGGGTTCAGCCGCTATTGCTGCGGCAGCCGCCCAGACCACCCACCCGGTCCGTCAGGGCCTGGTCTCCATGACACAAACGTTCATCGACACCATCATCGTGGTCACCATTACCGGGTTGGTCATCATTTCTACGGGCACCTGGAGCCAGACGGATCCAGAGACTGGCGAACAGATCTCAGCCGCGCTCATGACCGGTGAGGCGTTTAGCCACGGATTACCGGGACAGTGGGGACACTGGGTCGTGACCATCGGTTTGGTACTGTTCGCGTTCTCGACAATGCTGGCATGGTCCTACTACGGCGAACGAAACATCGAACGGCTCTTTGGTCGCGGGCTGGTCATGCCATTCCGCGTGTTCTTCTCGCTCATCGTCTTCGTTGGCGCTACCGCCGAACTCGAAGTCGTCTGGCTCTTCTCCGATATCTTCAACGGGCTGATGGCGCTACCGAATCTGATCGGTCTGCTCGTGCTCTCCGGTCTGATTGCCCGGGAGACGAAGTTCTACCTCAAACACGATCCGAAGCTGGAAGCTGACAGAGACCAAATCGAAGCGTTCATGGCCAACCGACCCGGCTGGGATGAATGGAAATCCGGCGATGTTATTGGTTCCTCGCGGAACTACGGTATCCGCGACGATACCTCTGAGTCGGCCGAACGACGACGATAAGATCGCACACCACTGATCACGCCCTGACCCGATGTGGACGACGACGCACCCAACCGTCGCGTCCACACTGGGGCAGGGTTTTGGTGTGGGTAAAGCGTTTATGACAGGTCGCGAGTTTCATCGATCGGTCGCGTTTCCAGACCGTGTTCGCGCGCGATGATCAGTAGATCTGTTCCGGCGTCATGGGCGTCGATTTGTGCCAGGACGGCGTCGGTATTCCAGGTCTCCCCCGTGTTACTGGCCAAAAACTGCACCGGACGATGTAAGCGTTGATGCAGTGTGGTCGCCAGGGTGGGGTCCAACGGTCCCACCAGAATCAGTCTGCCCGCCACAACGGGGGCGGGTGGTTGGGTCGGAGCCGGCGCGTTGTGGCTATCTTGTCGCACTACCGCGATGTGGTACGCGATCAGGGTCAGTGCTGCGGTCAGGTACCCAATTTCTGTGCGTACGTCATACAGGGTGGTTAGATCCAGCTGAGCCTCAAGGATGTCACGGATGATCACCGCGACGGCCGCGATCAGAGCGATCACCGCGGTGACCACGGCACCGCCCAACACGACCACCAAATAAATACGCCGGGGCACAGCGTTGAGCTCAATTTCCGGGTGGTGCTCCGCGGCGCGCTGCACGATGCGCCAGTGGAACCACCACACTGGCACCCCAATAATCACCAGGGTGATGGCCCCAAGCAAACTGTTGAATGGTTCGTGGAAGAGCTGGGCGGGTGTGATGGCATCAATGAGTGCCACAAATAACATCCCAACACCGGCGGCTGCGGCCAGCGCGCCGATGCCTGAGACCAGGTACTGATAGGTGCGCCGGACCGGGGTGTGGTTTGTGGTATCAATCAGGTCGCGGTGATACCACCAGATCATCGCTCCGATAATGAGCGCTGCGAGTGCGTGTGGCCAGTCAAACCAAGTGGCCAACGTCTGGGGGTCCCCCAGCAGGTGCACCAGTCCATGCCATAACAGGGCTTGGGCACCGACCAAACCGGTCACCAACCCACCGGCGACGCCGAATAACAAAACATAGGCGTGCCAGGCGGTGCCGCGCGGCAGGCGGCTGGCCGAAAGGAACCAGTACACGACCCACAGCAGGGCCCCACTGACAAACAACCCGGCAGCGGAACCCAGTGGCACAAACGACCCGACGAGTATCTGGTGGCCGGTGAGCATTTCTAGCGAGGTGGCCAAGAGGTTGATGAGCCCACCGGCGGCAAGGACCAGCCCTATGATCGAACCCAACAGCAGGTGGGCCACCGCATCCGCCTGCGTCAGGGTGCGCTGCATGACTCGACAGTGGACCACCCACACGATCGCCCATATGATGAGGTGGCCTATCGCATCGCCGTCGAAAATATGTGTGCCAAGGGCGCTGGTCAGGGCTTCGGAGAGCTTGACCGCCGTCATGGCTGCCCCGGTCAGGGCAGCGGCGGTCAAATAGACCTGGTAGATCAGCGATTCGCGTTCTTCGGGCGCTTTGCGGTGGGTTCTTACAATCCACCAGATCAACAGCGCCGCGATGGGCAGGCCAATGACGACGGCGGTTACAGACTGGGCTAGGCGCAGGGCGTCGTCGAAGTCAGGGCGGCTGCCAAACGCACGGGCCAGCAGGTCAGCGGCCCCGTTGGCCACCACGATCAGCAGGGCGTAGAGCAGCACGTATTGGAAGGCCCGGCGGAACATTTGTCCGGTGAGGCTGGTGCCCTGCATGCGTCGGGCGGCCAGCACGATGAACCCGACGATCCCAACACCCAATACGAGGAGGAAAATGGTGATGATCATAGCAGCCCCGAGCAGATGTAGACGGGCCATGGACTACCGGTGATGACCCAGCCGGTCTCGGTTTGCATGAGTTCGAATTGTTCTTGGTGGACAAACGTGTCGAAGAAGGGTTCGCCGTAGCTACCGATTTCGACGTCGACCGTCGCGCGGTCTTGGGTGATGTGCGCCTGGAAGAACGAGATGGCCGTGTCCTGTGGATAATACGACTGCTCGAAGTGGCTGACGGTACAGGCCAGGGCGGGGTCGAGGTGCCGTAGGGCTGTGGGATAGTTTTGGTCGACGACGGCCTGGACGTAATTTTGGACGGTGGCTTCTGGGGAGTCAGGTGGCCATCGAGTGGCTTCGTCACGACTGGCGAAAACCGCGGCGATAATGGCCACGATCACGATCAGACCCGTGATGACAACCAGCACGATATTGGACACCTGTTTCATGATCTAAGTATCAGCCGGCAAAACGCTTGTGGCAAGGGGGCACACTCAGTGATTAAATGCAACACCCCGGTCGAACACACGCAGTATGGTGCGGAACCGGGGTGGGGTGTTCATAAAGGTTAGAATTCGCGGGCGATGAGGTCTTTCATAACTTCGTTGGTCCCGGCGTAGATTTGCTGGACGCGAGCCCCGGCGTACATGCGGGCGATGGGGTATTCCATCATGAAGCCATAACCACCCCAGAGCTGTAGGCAGCGGTCGATGACGTTATTCTGGAGGTCGGTGGCCCAGTATTTGGCGGC
>CAZAAP010000116.1:0-5954 GCA_964482935.1 uncultured Enteractinococcus sp. | reverse complement strand
TCGGGCCCGATCGGTAAATCTTTCAAACATAGGCACGCTCCTTGCTGGTTATAGGTCTGATCGTACTGAGTTATAAATCGTATTGAGACTGCTGTTCACTGCTGGGCGAAGGAAAATGTGCCATCTTTCCTCTGGGCTGAGTCTTGGAGGCTCAGGGACCATTCACACAAACCGTCTCCTTTTACACAAACGTAATTGGTGAAGTGCCGGATAACTAGGTTTGGTGCAGCATTATTCCGCGGCTTAAAGCTTTTCTACGACCTCGTCGGCGTCGTCGCCACGTTGTCTGGCTGCTTTGGCTTGAGCCCAGGCTTGGGCTTCACGTTCTTCGGCTTCTCGGCGTGCGTCGCGTTCTGCCGAGTCGCCCCGGAATAGTGAGCGCATGACCAGCCAGAACATAAAAAACAGTCCGATGGATGGGGCGAGGACTTCGAAGTAATCCATGAAAACGTCCACGGTCTCTCCTTATTCATCGCCTTCTGGTTTTAGCAGCGGGAACAGTATAGTTTCACGAATGCCAGTCCCGGTCAAGAGCATGACCAATCGGTCGATGCCCATGCCCAGGCCACCGGTTGGTGGGGCACCGTATTCGAGGGCACGCAGGAAGTCGTGGTCCAGTTGCATGGCCTCTTCATCGCCTGCTGCGGCGGCTTCGGATTGGGCCGTGAGGCGTTCACTTTGGATGACCGGGTCAACCAGTTCCGAAAACGCGGTCCCGACTTCAAAGCCGTCAATGATCAGATCCCAGGCCTCAACCATGCGCGGGTCTTCGCGGTGTGGGCGAGCCAGCGGTTGGGCGGCCTGCGGGTAGTGGTAAATAAAGGTTGGCTGCACCAGGTTGGGCTCGACCAGTTCATCGAACAGTTCCAGCGCCAGTTCTTGGGCGTCGCTCTTCTTGCTGTCATCAACATCAACATTCTGGGTTTTGGCAATCGCCAGAAGTTCGTCAACGGTGGTATCCGGGGTGACCTCTTGGCCCACGGCTTCAGAAACGGCCGGATAGAACTCTTTCCACTCCCATTGACCGTCCAGGACAATGGTCTTGCCTTCGGGGGTGGTCAGTTCGCCGTTGATACCGGCGGCTTTCGCAGCGCCCAGAATGATCTCGCGGATCCGTTCGGCCATTCCGTACATATCCGAGTAGGCCTCGTAGGCTTCTAGCATCGTGAATTCCGGCGAGTGGGTCGAATCGACGCCCTCATTCCGGAACACGCGACCAATTTCAAAGACTTTATCGATCCCACCGACGACGGCGCGCTTAAGGAACAGCTCGGTGGCAATACGCAGCGTCATTTTCTGGTCGAACGCATTGAGGTGCGTTTCAAACGGACGGGCCTGTGCCCCACCGTGGATCAGCTGCAAAATGGGGGTTTCGACTTCAATATAGCCCTGGTCTTCAAGCGTGCGACGAATCGCCCGGACGACGCCGGCGCGCTTGTGCACCATCTCGGCGGCTTCTTGACGCACGATCAGATCCGCATAGCGCTGACGCACCCGGGTCTCATCGGCCAGATCAGCGTGGAGCACCGGTAGCGGACGCAACGCCTTAGACGCCATGGTCCAGGAGTCGGCCATGATCGACAGTTCGCCACGCTTGGACGTAATAACCTCACCGGTCACCGAAACATGGTCGCCCAAATCGACCAGGTGTTTATAGGAATCCAGCGATTCTTTACCGACCTTGCCCTGCGACAGCATGATCTGCAGACGTGGGTGTTCTCCCTGTGCGCCACCTTCTTGCAGTGTGGCAAAGCACAGTTTGCCGGTGTTGCGTTGGAATACGACACGACCGGCTACCGAAACCACCTCGCCGGTCTCTGTTCCAGGCTCAAGATCCGGGTATTTTTGACGAATCTCGGCTAGCGAATGGGTGCGCTCTACGGCAACCGGATAGGCCTGTTGGCCCGCATCGAGCAGCTCTTGGCGCTTCGCGCGGCGGACCTTTCGTTGATCTCGAGTATTCTCGACGGCGTCAACGGCGGCATTGGTTTCAGAGGTGTTGGTCGTACTCACGTGCAACAGTCTAGCCCCCGACGGTCGACGACGACGCCGTTATGTCCGGTTTTGCCGGTTTATTCGCCCCCGGCTCACCATCACGTCGAGCCTGCCGGATCGATCGGTCCCGGCGTAAGTCCCGGATACCGAGCCTGGGCAAACCGAGCCAAACGTTGCGCCAGGGCTTGGACGTCGTCGTACGCGTAGTGATCGGCTCGCCAGCCGGCATAAAGCCACACCGATAAGATCTTGTGATTCGAGACAATCTTGGCGGGTTTCAGCCCGAAATAGGCGTCCTCGGTGACGACGGCGACACCGTTCCCGGCCGCCACTAGCGCCTGGGCGACTCGTCCCGAATTCGTCTCAACACTCTTGGGCACCGTGAGGCCGGCAACGTCGACAGCGCCATCGAACACCCGCCGCGACATGAAGTCTGTGGTCGTCACCACCACACGGTCTTCAACGAGTTCTTCCAGCGGGATTTCGTCGCGCTCAGCCCACGGATGGTGTGGTGCCACATAGGCCCACACGGGCAGCTCCACCAGGGCGATCGAGGCGAATTCTTTGGGCGGGGCCGAGGGCATAATGACGAGATCCGCGGTGTTGACGGCCAGCTCCAGCGACGTCCCCAGCGGGGTTTCGACCACGTGCGAGTGCAATTCGGAAGAGTCTAGGGTGGCGACAAACGGGATAACAACATCAATCAGCGTGGTGCCGGGGGCCGCAAAGGTAATTTCGGAAAACCGCCCGGTCGACAGCATGCCGGCAAAGGCCTCGGCCTTGTGGATCTCATCGACGACCCGGCGGGCCATCGGCAGGAATTCTTCCCCGGCCGCCGTCAGTGTGATCCCCGAGTGGTGCGACTGCAGCAGGTCTACTTTCAGGTGGCGCTGAAGTTTTTGCAACTGCCGCGACAGGGCAGGCTGCGTGATCTTGAGGCGCACCGCAGCCTCTGACACATTGCGTGTTTCGGCCACCGTGAGAAACGCCGTGAGCAACCGTTCGTCCATAACGGTTAAGCATACCTACAATGTCAGCATTCTATTGGCCGGGCATAGCTGCTGTGACGCATAATAGTGGTAAGCCCTATTCGTATGCACACCCTAAGGACCCCGCCATGACGCGTGCACCACTGGAACAGTCCCGCAAGCTCGTGACTGAACTGCCCGGACCCAAGGCCCGCCAACTGCGTGAGCAGCTTGAAACCTACGTTCCGAAAGCCATCAGCCCCTCGATGCCAGCTTTCGCAGCTCGTGCAGAAGGCGGCATCGTGGAAGACGTCGACGGCAACCGCCTAATTGACCTGGGGTCCGGCATCGCCGTCACCACGGTTGGCGCATCGCACCCAAAAGTCGTTGAAGCCGTCAAAGCCCAGGTCGAGGACTTTACCCACACCTGTTTTATGGTCACCCCGTATGAGTCCTACGTCAAACTGGCCCAAAGGCTCGACGAGCTGGTCCCAATCTCGGGCCAGACCCGCAGTGTGCTGCTGAACTCCGGTGCTGAAGCCGTGGAGAACGCCGTCAAAGTCGCCCGCGCCTACACCGGTAAACAGGCCATTGCTGCCTTCGATCACGCCTACCACGGCCGCACGACCCTGACCATGGGCCTGACCGCCAAAAACATGCCCTATAAAGAGTCCTTTGGGCCCTTTGCCTCCGAGCTTTACCGCGTGCCCGGTTCCTACCCGTTCCGTGACGGCCTGACCGGAGAAGAGGCCGCAGCTCGCACGATCGAAGCATTAGAAGTCCAGATCGGTGCCAACAATCTGGCCGCTGTCATGATGGAACCCATCCAGGGCGAAGGCGGGTTCATCGAACCTGCCGAAGGCTTCCTGGCCAGAGTCGTTGAGTGGTGTAATGCCAATGGCGTGCTGTTCATTGCTGACGAAGTCCAAACCGGTTTTGTGCGCACCGGCGCCTGGTTCGCCTCCGAAACCCACGGCATCGAACCCGATCTGATCGCCATGGCCAAAGGCATTGCCGGTGGTATGCCACTGTCTGCAGTGACCGGTCGCGCCGAAATCATGGACGCCGTCCACCCCGGTGGCCTGGGCGGTACCTATGGTGGTAACCCGGTTGCCGTTGCTGCCGGGCTGGCCGCACTGGAGGTTATGGAAGAAGAACACCTCGTTGCCAAAGCGCTGCGCATCGAAGAAATCATTACCGAGCACTTCACCCAAATTCAGCGTCACGACGCCCGCATCGGCGACATTCGTGGTCGCGGTGCGATGATGGCCGTAGAATTCGTCGACCCAGAAACCAAAGCGCCGCTTGCCGGATTGGTCAACGAGATCGCCGTTGCCGCCCGGAACCAGGGCGTCATCACGCTGACCGCCGGCACCTACGGCAACGTGCTGCGATTCCTGCCACCCGTTGTCATTGGTCAAGACCTCCTCCAAGAAGGTTTGAACGTCATCACCGAGATTCTGGCCGAAACTCGCAGCGCTAACCGCTCGACCGTCGACGCCTAAACCTCAGACACACGGTGTCCTCTGAACACCCCGCAAGCTGAGTAACACACTGAAGCTTGCGGGGTGTTGTCGTTCATTGCCTCAGCAGCAGGGCCGCGTCCGTAACAGTTAGCTGCGCTGCACCTGAAGTGCAGACTGAAGTGCCTTGACGAAATTGTGGGCCAGCTTGGTGGCTTGCGACGCAATCTCGTCGTCGGCTGCTTCGACTTCGCGGGTCTTCTGCTCAAATAGCTCCGCTAACTTCGGCCTTTCGACGGCATCCGCCGCACACCAGTTGTTAAACAGTTCGGGCGTGGCCTCAGGATGGAACTGTACGCCGACCGCATTGCCCAAACGGAACACCTGATTTGGGTAACGCTCGCCCCGACCGAGGAGCACCGCCTGTGCGGGTAATGCAGAAATGCCATCGTAATGAAACGACGTTGCTCTGAAGGATTGGGAGAGATCCCCAACCAGAGCGTCATCGACGCTGTCGTCTGTCCACTCAATGTCGACCACACCGATTTCCGGACCAATTGGCGAATCGGACGTCACTTCCCCATCGAAAGCCACGGCCAGTAGCTGAGCACCCAGACAAATACCCAATGTCGGCACACTTGCTGCGGCTGCCCGGTGGAATAGCGCTTTGATATCTGCCAGCCATGGGAACTGCTCAAGCGAATGGGCGGTCATCGTCCCGCCTAACACTATAAGGCCATCGGCTTCGATCTCGGTTGGTATCTTGTCGCCTCGAAAGGGTTGTATGACGGTGATGTGAACACCGTCATGTTCCAACCACTTCGAAAAACGGCCTAACGGCACCCGTTCATCAGGTTGTATCACAAGAACGCTGACAGCCGACGACGTCGACTGTTCATTCCTTGCCGGTCTATTCGCCATGCCATCCTCCAGTGTCTGTCTCGTCAGAGTGACATTCCAGCCCCGGGTTACCGCCCGAAGACTCCCGTGATGCGGCCGCGCCCGATCGCATGATTAAACACATTCATCCCGACCTGCTCCGGGGTTGCATCAGCACCGAGCTCTAACTCGGTATCTACCGCGTGCACCACGAACATGTACCGATGATCGCCGTGTCCAACCGGTGGACGAGCGCCGGTGTAACCTCTAACGTTGCGGGAGTTCCGTACAAAGATCGGTCCCTGGCCCTCGCCCGAGACGCCGAAGGCGTCCCAGTCAATCGTGTCCCAGCAAACCGCACCACCCGGAACCGAGGTGACCGATGCTGGGATATTGAATGCGGACATGTGCCAGAATCCTGAACCCGTGGGAGCATCTGGGTCCAGACAGGTCACAACAAACGTGGTTGTACCTTCTGGAACATTGGACCAGCTCAACTGGGGTATTTCATCGCTGCCGCCAAGTTCCTCCATCACCGAGCGCATCGGTAACCGCTCGCCGTCAGTAAAATCCTTGCTCGTTAGCGTTATCTCTGGCAGTTTCGGTAAGCGTGCATAGGGATCAAAGCTCATGATGGCATCATCGCATG
>CAZAAP010000115.1:0-5974 GCA_964482935.1 uncultured Enteractinococcus sp. | reverse complement strand
GATCAGGAGTCACAACGTGCCGCAGTCAGGATCATCCCCCGAAGTTGATGTTGTTTTGATCGGGGGTGGGATCATGTCGGCGACCTTGGGCACCATGCTCAAGGAACTGGAACCGAACTGGTCCATTGCACTGTACGAGAACCTTCACCAGGCTGGCCAAGAATCATCCGACCCATGGAATAACGCCGGCACCGGCCACGCCGCACTGTGCGAACTGAATTATGCGCCCGCCGGATCCGACGGCACCGTGGACATCACCAAGGCCCTGAATATCAACGAACAGTACCGTGTCTCGATGCAGTACTGGTCGCACTTGGTCAAGAACGGCACCCTCAAAGACCCCAAAAGCTTCATTAACTCGCTGCCGCACATGTCATTTGTGTGGGGCGAAGACCACGCCACGTATCTCCAAACTCGCTATCAGGCGATGGCGGCAAACGCGTTGTTCGTGGACATGCAGCACACCGAAGACCACGACGAGATCGCCTCTTGGGCCCCACTGCTCATTGACGGGCGTGCCGCAGGTCAGCGCGTGGCCGCCTCACGGTTTGAGTCCGGGACCGATGTCGATTTTGGTGCCTTGACCCGCCAACTGATGGCCCAACTCGCCGACGACGCCGAGATCAACTACGGTCATAAGGTCACGAGCTTGGCTCGAGATACCGACGGTCGCTGGGAAGTTGGCGTCAAGGATCGACTGAATGGCGAAAAATTCACCACCAAGGCGCGCTTCGTATTCATTGGTGCCGGTGGTGGGGCACTCGAACTGCTCCAGTCGTCCGGCATCCCCGAGGCCAAAGGCTTCGGCGGGTTCCCAATCTCGGGTCAGTTCCTGCGCGCAACCAACCCTGATGTCATCGACCAACACCACGCCAAAGTGTACGGTCAGGCCGCCGTCGGTGCACCACCGATGTCCGTTCCACACCTCGACACCCGCTTTGTCGACGGCCGCCGTTCCCTGATGTTTGGTCCCTACGCGGGATTTTCCACGAACTTCCTGAAAACCGGTTCGATTTTGGATCTGCCCAAATCGATTCGGCCACACAACCTGGGCACGATGCTCAACGTCGCTAAGGACAACTTCGATCTGGTCGGTTACCTGGTTTCCGAAGTGGCCAAAACCCACGGCAAAAAAGTTGACACCCTGCGCGACTTTTACCCCAACGCCGTCGACGACGAATGGGAATTGATCACCGCCGGCCAGCGTGTCCAGGTCATGAAAAAAGACCCGGTCAAAGGCGGGGTATTACAGTTCGGCACCGAGCTCGTCTCCGGCGCAGACGGGTCGATCGCCGCACTACTGGGCGCCTCCCCCGGAGCCTCGACCGCCGCCTCGATCATGGTCGAGCTGCTGCGTCGCAGCTTCCCAGAACGCTTCACGGGGTGGGAAACTAAACTCACCGACATGATCCCCTCCCTGGGTCAACGCCTCAATGACAACCCGAGCCTGCTGGCCGAAGTCACCAAGGAAACAACCAAGACCCTGCAGCTGGGCTAGATGTTGTGATCCCAGGCTCGGCGTTCGTCGTCGGGCCTGGGATTTTTGTGTCTCGCCACCAGTGTAAATGCCGCAGGGTGGCGTCTACAGTGGCGCTGTGGAGAACCGACGACGTCGGCCAGGTTTTCCACAATGGACCGTTCCAGGCGGTAGCCTGGTGCGCGTGTGGTTCAAGATGGGAACACCAGGAGGTGAACCCCATGACCACAACTCAGCCGTCCGCCGCACCTGTGACCGGGCAGCCCGTGGATTGGGGCGCCCTGACGACCGACGACATCCATGCTGTGCTGCGTGGAGCAATTGCTGAACTCGATGCGCGCGAATCCAATGCCCCAAGCGATGGCCTCTTGAATCGATCCGTGCTCTTAGAAGAGACACTGCGTACCATAGCCCCATTGCAGTACCGTTATGCTGGCTTACTCAAAGACGCGTTCGACAACGTGAAATTCCGAGAGACCATCAACCTGCCCAAGGGCAAGACTGCGTTCCGCGACGCCACCGATCTGCTGGCCAAAACCCATGGTCTTCGTGCCACCGAAGCCTCTGTACGCTTACGCCTTGCTGCCTCGCTCACGCCGGCTCGCCCCAGCGATGAGGAGAGAAAGCAGGAGGTCGGACAAACGGACCTACCGGTGCTAAGTCATTTTCAGGGCCAAGTCCACCCGGGCAAGCTATCTTCCGCTCTCTCGATGCTGGACGAGCTGGAGAGAAACGCTGAAGCCGCTGGCAAAGACCACACATTCCGCACCAAACTGCGCAGCCTGGTGGAGAAAGACCTCGCCGAGAAAATCGAACACACCACACCGGAAGAGTTCGGACGGTACGTATCCCAGCGCAAAAAAGATCTCCTGGCCACCATCGATCCCCCGGACGGCAACTTTACTCAGACACATACGAATGCGATGTACGATATCCGTCGGACCGGCCCGGTACGCGGCAATAAGAATGCCATCGGTTACGAAATGACTGTGGATCCCGAGTGTGACGAAATACTCCAGACCTATCTGATGGCTCGCACCAACCCGCGCGGCAAGGATGAAGCCGACCCCCAATTTGATACACGCAGCCGCGGCCACCGACAGATGGTTGCACTACGTGATGCGCTGAAATTTGTCACCGCGAATCTGGACAAGACAGGGTTTCGAGGCGCCAGCGGAGCGCACACCCAAATGCTGGTCATGATCGATTACCCTACCCTTCTAGAAGGGCTCCGAGAGGAACTAGCTGACCACTTACCGGCAATCACCACAGCACAGCGGGAGAAATTGCTCAGCTTGCTAGCCGAAACGCACCAGACACCCGAGCCAGAAGACCCAGAGCTAGGCCATTTGGAGCTGTCGGACACCCAGGAATCAACGGGGCCATCGGAAGATGGTCTACGTCCTCGCAACGGGGCGGACGATTCACGGAGCGATAGGCACGCAGTGCTTGCCGCGCCCAAAGTGACCAACCTCGAGAAAATGTTTGATGATCCGAACCTCGACCGGTTACAGCCCCGCATTTCCCAGGGTGTTTATAATTCATATATCCCACCGGATGTACTCTTGCGAATGCGATGTGATGTGGGGATCACGCCGGTGACGTTGACTGGCAAGCGTCGGATATTATCCGTGGGGACATCAGTGCGCCAATTCCCTGAACATATTCGGCGAGCCATTCAAGCCCGAGATCGTGGGTGCACGGTGCCCGGATGTCATGTGCCCGCTTCCCTCTGCGAGATCCATCACGACACCTACTGGTCGGCCGGAGGAGCTACGAGTACTGAGAATGGGGTAATGCTGTGTAGCCACCACCATGCTGCGGTACACGCCCGAGCTTTGAAGATCACGAAGGTGGATGGCGAGTTCCGGTGTATTGTGCATCCGCTGATTGATCCCCAGCAACAAGCACGCGTCAACTACTTCTTCCAGGTCTAATACGCGTATTAAAGCAGCAGATCCGTCCGGCGCATTGCTTGGACGGATCTGTTGTTTAGTTTTGTCCCCAAGGATTGTGGGCTTCGACGACGCTGTCTCGGAAAAAATCGCGAACCTTGCGCCAGTCAACGGTGGCCTGTTCGAGCTGTTCGACTAATTTCGAGATCTCGTCGTGCTGTTCGAGTCTCAGCTCAGTCTTGGCATGCTCTTGCATACGGCGCTGGACTTCGTCTTGTAAGCGTTCTAACCGAAGATTTGTCTCGGTGAGGTGCTCAAGTAGTTCCCGATCCGTCAAGGTATGGAAGGCATCTTCGGGGCGATCGGTGGTGGACATTGTTCCTCCTTGCACTCCGGGTCGCTTAGAAGATCGAACTGATACCAATCATGATAGCTGGGAGTACG
Source organism: uncultured Enteractinococcus sp. (assembly GCA_964482935.1). Taxonomy (GTDB): domain Bacteria; phylum Actinomycetota; class Actinomycetes; order Actinomycetales; family Micrococcaceae; genus Yaniella. The sequence continues at coordinate 2,158 of CAZAAP010000115.1, read as the reverse complement.
ACGAAGAGTCCGGCCAGCCAGGCGACGACGTAGAGCTTATTCTTAGCACCCAGGTTGCCCAGCCAGGTAGCACCGATAACAGGAAGCGGACGCAGGAAGGGTATGGAGAAAATCACGACGGCCGAGAATAGGTTATAGAACAGGTGAACTGCCGCTGCGGTCATAGCTGCAGCGCCAGCTGAACCGGAGAAGCCAAAGGCCGCAATCATCGCGGTCATCGTGGTTCCGACGTTGGCACCCACGGTGAACGGATAGATCTGCCAGATCGAGAATTTACCGGAAGCGGCGAGCGGCACGGCCAAAGAGGTAGTGGTAGAGGATGATTGGACCATCACGGTGATGAGCAGGCCGGAGAAGATGCCGGAGATCGGGCCGCGACCGATCGCTTTATGGAACACCTTTTCGACTTTACCGACCAGCAGGACTTTGAGCATGCTGGAGATGAACTTGATGACCAGCAGGATGCCTGCGACGCCCAGCACAATCATAGCGATTCCTGCCCACATCGGGGACATGATCGCCAGGGTGGTGGTTTCCACGAGGTCGGCGCCCGGGTCGGTCACGCTGGTGACTGCGTTGCCGATAGCGGTGAAGACCGTGGCGATAATACCACCGTCGGATCCCATGGTCGCGGCGGCAAACCAGGTGCTGATGCGATCGAGAATACCGAAGGTCCACTCGAGTGGGAAAAAGATGGCCACGGACAGCAAGTTGTACATGTCGTGCACAGATGCAGCGGTGAAAGCGCGACGGAATTGATTGCGGTCGCCGGCTGCGCCTAGTGAGACCAGGGTGGAAGTCATGGTGGTACCAACATTGGCACCCATCAGGATTGGGATAGCGGTGGCCAGCGGCAGACCACCCGCAACCATCCCCACCACAATGGACGTGGTCGTGGAGGACGACTGTGTCAGAACCGTAGCTAGGACACCGATGACCAACCCGATAACGGGGTTTTGCGCGAATGCAAAAATGTCTTCGGCTCTACCGCCAGTAGCAGCGCCGAAGCCGGATCCGATAACGCTGACCGCAGTGATCAGGATGTAGACGGCGGCGACGACGGAAAGCCATTCAACAATTTTCCGGCTTCGTCCTGTGAGTGGTAGACGATCGATAAGGCTTGGACGCTTGACGTTGGTGGTGTCTTCCCCTGCAAGAGGTGCGTCGTGAATCGGAGCGTGGAGGATCTGACGTTCCGTTGAATTATCTAGGCTCATACCCGAGATATTCCCTTCGCTTCGGGTGGTGTCGCGCCCAGTGAAACACTGGAAGGTGAACTGGAGGTTAACCTCGTGCCAATGCAGAGTTTTCTTGAGCAAATTCGCGCCCAATCGTCGCAAAATTCTGCAGCATAGGGCGTCATAAGGCCAAGTCAGGGCCGCTCATGAGGGGTTCGTCACATCTGCGGATTTTCGGCTCATATGCCTCAAAAGTAAACACAAAGGTTCAGAAAAGTGAAACCCTAAAGCTCAATCAGCGCCGTCCCCGAAACTCTTGAGTGACGACACTCACACTGCCCCTTGGATTGCCACCGAGGATCCACCAGTCTGACACCGCATCAATGCCCACTATTCATCTACGGTTCAAATCATCTCGACCTGCGGAGGACAGCGTTCATACGTACCTAGGCCAGATTCGGGCCGATGATTTTCACCGTTGAACCGATCTGGGTTTTCTGTACCTGAAGGCGGTGCAGAATTTGTTGTTTCATTGATTCCACGTGCGAAACTAACCCGATCAGTCGTCCGTCATCCTGCAGGGCGGCCAACACGCCCATCACTTCCTCAAGTGTGTCGGCGTCAAGAGATCCGAAGCCCTCATCGATGAAAAGGGTGTCCATGGCCACCCCTCCGGCTTGGGCTTGTACTGCATCTGCAAGACCAAGCGCTAACGCTAGCGATGCCATAAACGTCTCGCCGCCAGACAAGGTCGATGGGGTTCGCACCGTGTCGTTGAGGTGATCGATGACCTCAAGATTCAGTCCTGCATGGCCGCGCCCACCGTGGCCGACAGCGTGTTTGAGTTCGTACCGTCCACCAGTCATGCCGGTCAACCGTTCTGATGCGTTGGCAGCGACCTGTTCCAGCCAGCCCGCGAGCACGAAGGAACGCAGTGGCATACTGACGGCGTTTTCTCCCCGCCCGGCAACAACATCGCT
>CAZAAP010000114.1:0-5993 GCA_964482935.1 uncultured Enteractinococcus sp. | reverse complement strand
AATATGGTCATGCGTGCCATTGAGCGCCAGATCTTGTCCTGGCACACCTCGGTCCGCTCGGAGGTCAAATAATGCAGTATGTGAAAAGCTTCCTCTACATCATTGGCCTGCCAGCCCTGTTGCTCGTTGGCTGGGTCGTCTGGTCGGCTCAGTCCACGTCGTTCTTTGTGCCCACCTGGGAACAAATGACCAATGCGTTTTCCACTACCTGGACATGGAACCGGATGACCACCGATGTCCTTCCGTCGGTGACCAACCTGGTGTTAGGCATCATCGTGTCCATTGTGCTGGGCATTGTGGTGGGTCTGCTCGTCGGGTCGTTCCGCTGGCTGCGCCAATTGACCGAACCGGTCATGGAATTCTTCCGAGCTGTGCCCCCGGTCGTGTTGATTCCGGTATTCATGTTGCTCATCGGGATCGGCAATGACATGAAAATCGCCGTCATCGTGTTGGGTGCGGTCTGGCCGATTCTGCTCAACACCATCGAAGGGGTCCGCTCCATGGACGAGGTGTTATCGGATACGTCTTCGACCTACCGGATTTCTGGGATGTCGCGGATCCGGTATCTGATTTTGCCCTCGGCGATGCCCCAGATTATGGCTGGGATACGCCAGTCGCTATCGATTGCCCTGATTTTGATGGTCATCTCCGAGATGTTCGCCTCTTCGGCGGGCTTGGGCTACACGATCATCCAATTCCAGCGCTCCTTTGCCATCCCTGAGATGTGGTCAGGCATCGTGGTCCTGGGGCTGATAGGTGTGATCATGTCGTTTATCTTCCAAATCGTCGAACGCAAAGTGTTGGCCTGGTACCACGGCCAACGTGAAATGGAAAACGCCGGCTAAGGCCTGTGTGCTTGAGACTTCTGCAAAGGAACCCTGTTATGACTACCTCACAACCTGAAGAACACACCCCGGTCATCAATCAAGGCACCATGGCCGACACCCCCGACGGCACCATCCCCGTGGGCCACACCCTGCCCGAGGGTGAAGCCCTGCTGTCGGTGCGGAACCTGAAAAAGATTTACCACACCGACGGTGGCGACATCGAAGCCGTCCGCAACCTGACCTTCGACCTGCCCAAAGGCGAACTCACCTGCCTGGTGGGACCCTCAGGCTCCGGGAAAACCACGCTGCTCAAAGCCATCTCCGGACTGCTGGAGCCCACCAGCGGCGAAGTGAAACTGGGCGGGAATCTGGTCACTGGCCCACCTAAATCCATGGCCGTGGTCTTCCAGGAATACGGCCGCTCGCTGTATCCGTGGATGCGGGTGCGCGAAAACGTCGAACTGCCGTTGAAAGTCGCTGGCATGGACAAAGCCAAACGCGGCCAGCTCGTTGATGACGCCCTGGAGGCCGTGGGCTTGGATCACGTGCCGCGGTCCTATCCGTGGCAGCTATCCGGCGGGATGCAACAACGCGTGGCCATCGCCCGCGCGGTGGCTTACCAACCTGAAGTGCTGCTGATGGACGAACCCTTCGCCGCCGTGGACGCCCAAACTCGGGCCGACCTGGAAGACTTGGTGCGCCGCGTGTGGAAACAACTCGGCGTGACCGTGTTGTTCGTGACCCACGATATTGACGAATCCGTCTACCTGGGCCAACGCGTCGTTATCCTGTCGTCGTCGCCGACGATCATCCAGCAAGATATCAAAATTGACCTGCCCGATGAGCGCGACCAGCTCGAAACCCGCTCCTCGGCACGCTTCGCTCAACTCCGCCACCACGTCTACGAACAAATTCAGCTGGCCAAAGCCGGCTTCCGCCCCGACGACGCCAAAGCCCAAGTCTAAGCGCACTCTTTCCGAACGCACCGCGATCAGCAAGTTACCTGCTGTTCGCGGTGCGTTTCTGGTCTCTCGGCAAAAGGTTGAAGGCAAAATCATTGACGTCGACACCTAAATCAACATAACGTTATGACCTACATCACCTCATGCGTGAGGCTCACACGGTTTTAAGAGGAGTACAGAATGAAAAAACGCGGAATTCGCGGCAGCCTGATCGCCGCTGCGGCAGCATCCTTGCTGGCCCTGACCTCGTGCGGCGGCGGAGATGACACCGCTACTGAAGGCGACCAAGAAGCCACCCAGGATGCTGGCGAACTCACCCAAGTATCAATCGGCGTTATTCCGATTGTTGATGTCGCCCCGATTTACCTCGGTGTTGAAGAAGGCATCTTCGAAGAGCACGGGCTTGAGGTGGAACTGACCTTGGCTCAGGGTGGCGCCGCAATCATCCCGGCGATTCAGTCAGGCGACTTCGATTTCGGTTTTTCCAACATCACCTCACTGGTCATCGCTAAATCACAAGGACTCCCTCTGCAATTGGTTGCTCCCGGGCCACAGACCACCGGTGAAGCCGGCGATGACTTTGCCTCGCTCCTGGTACCCGAAGACTCCGACGTTGAATCCATCGCTGATCTTGAAGGCCAGCGGGTTGCCGTCAACACGCTGAACAACATCAACGACACCGTGCTAAAAGAAGGCATGCGCCAAGCCGGCGGGGATCGTGATGCTATGGAACTGGTTGAAGTTGCGTTCCCAGAGATGGTAGGCCAGCTGGAATCAGGCAACGTAGACGCCATCATGGCAGTTGAACCGTTCGCTACATTAGCCAAGGAAGGTGGGGCACGTGAAATCTACTCGCCCTATGCTGAGCCCATCGAGGACCTGATGATCGCCGGTTACTTCACGAACACCGACAAGATCGAAAACGAGCCAGAGGTGGTTGATTCGTTCATCACTGCAATGAAAGAATCCCAGCAGTTTGCGGAAGACAACCCCGATGCCGCCAAAGAGATTCTGTCGGAATACACCGAGATTGAACCCGAGGTTATTGAGCAACTCAACATGCCTCGATTCCCGCAAGAGATCAACCGTGAATCCACCGAGCGCATTATCGAATTGTCGGAGGAAACCGAGCTCATCAGCGAACCTGTTGACATTAATGAACTGATCCATGACGGATCCTAAAGACTAACAACCACGTCCTGACGTGCTGAAAGACCACCTGCGGTGCATATAACGCAGGTGGTCTTTTCGTGTGCTGAAGAATTATGCCCCAACCTATTGCGAACTAACTATGTTGATAGATAGTATGTGATGTGCGACATCGATCAAGCTCGGTCGTTCCGAGCCAAGAGTGAGGATGACACATGGCCCAGCAAACAAACACCGAAAATGTCCGTACCTTGGTGCAAGATGCATCCTTGGAAATGACCGGCAAAGATGTTGAGGCCCTCCGTGAAGCGGCCCAATTCATTCCACAAGGAACCCGCATCAATGTGACCTTCCTCGGCAACGAAGATCTCGAGATGCGCGTGACTGCGGCCAAAGCCGTCAAAGAGTTGGATTTGATTCCCGTCCCACACATCTCAGCGCGACGCTTGCAAAGCGAAGACGAACTCAAAGAATTCCTCCAAGCGCTGGCCGATGTCGATGCCACGAAATATGTGTTTGCTGTTGGGGGTGACCCGTCCGAACCGATGGGCCCCTATGGTTCAGCACTGGAGATGATACAGTCCGGTGTTTTTGCAGATTTTGGCGTCGAAGAGGTCTCCATTGCCGGCTACCCCGAAGGTCACCCAGACATTTCAGACCAGGTACTGGCTCAAGAACTCAAAGGCAAACTCGAGGAGCTGGCGCAACAAAACCTCGACGCCAGAATTCTGACGCAGTTTGGATTCGATACAGACCCGATTGCCACCTGGCTTCAGGAAATGGCCGCGGACAAGATCTCCGCGCCGGTCGGCATCGGTGTCCCTGGGCCCGCCGGTATCAAACGCCTGTTGACTTATGCTCGTCGTTTCGGGGCAACCACGTCAGCCAGCATCGTCAAAAAATACGGCTTCTCACTGACCAACCTCGTGGGCAGTGCCGGACCGGATAAATTCATCGGCAACCTCGCCGAGGTCGTCGCCGCCTCGGATTATCCAGGCGACGTTGGACTCCACTTCTACACCTTTGGCGGGATGACACGAACCGCCGAATGGCTCCAAGACTTCAAAGACAAACTCTAAACCCGCTCATTTTCTAACTTTCACAGAACTATTTCGAAAGGCGACCCTCATGGCACAGTCCCTTCAGGATCTGCTCAATGAACAATCCGCAGTAGAACTGTTGCGCAACGCGCAGACTGGTTCCTACATTTACCCCGTCGTCCCCGCTGACTTTGGCAACTGGATCAACGAACAAAAAGCCTGGCGCGATGCTGCAGTCCTCTATGATCAGTCACACCACATGGACCAGGTGTTTTTGTCCGGCTCAGATGCCATCAACCTGATTTCCGATACCGCAATCAACTCGGTTGCGAACTTCGACGTGCATATGGCCAAACAATACGTGCCGGTCTCTTCCGTCGGCGCTGTCGTCGGCGACGGAATCCTGTTCCGCGAATCAGAAGATGAATTCACGTACGTCGGCCGCGCACCCGTGACCAACTGGCTGATGTACCACGCCGAAAAAGGCGGGTACAACAACCTCGATTTGAACGTCGACCGCCGCTCACCATCTCGGCCATACGGTGCCGCAGTGAACCGTGAACTGTTCCGCTTCCAAATCCAGGGCCCAGCCGCTTGGGATGTTATCAATAAGCTCAACGGCTCAGAGGTCGAACAGTTGAAGTTCTTCCGCATGGCCCATATGAACATCGACGGTCTGGAGATTCGCACCCTGCGCCACGGTATGGCCGGTGCACCAGGCCTGGAAATTTATGGGCCCTACGAACACCATGCACGCGTTCGCAACGCCATCCTGGAAGCCGGTGCCGAATTCGGACTGCTGCCCGTCGGTTCGCGCGCCTATGCAACCAACACGCTGGAATCGGGCTGGATCCCATCGCCACTACCCGGCATCTACTCCGGTGAAGCAGAACGCGGCTACCGCGAATGGCTCGCCGCTGACTCCTACGAAGCCACCGCACCATTGGCTGGCTCGTTCATCTCGGAGAACATCGAAGACTACTACGTCAACCCGTGGGAGATCGGGTACGGTTCGTTCGTGAAATTCGACCACGACTTCATTGGCCGCGACGCACTCGAGGCCATTGACAAGGACAAGCAGCGCCGCAAGGTCACCCTCGAATGGAACGGCGATGACCTCAAAGAAGTCCTAGCCTCACCTCTGAATGTTGAGGGCCCGAACTACAAGTTCTTTGACTTGCCACTGGCCAACTACGGTGCCTCCAACTACGACAAGGTCACCGACGGTGACGGTAACGTCGTCGGTGTTTCAATGTTCACCGGCTACACCGCCAATGAACGTCGCGGCCTGTCGCTGGCGACCGTCAACGCTGACGTTCCAGAAGGCGCCGAACTGACCGTCACCTGGGGCGAGCCAGACGGTGGCTCCAAGAAACTGTCGGTTGAATCCCACGAACAAAAAGACGTTCGCGTGGTCGTCTCACCGGTCCCATACTCGACCGTTGCGCGTGAGTCATATCGTTCCGGCTGGCGCTCTGGCGACGCCTAAACCGAAACCACTGACCGCGCGGTCGTATCCTAGAGAAGCTAGGATGCGGCCGCGTTGTCGCACCGCAGCAACTATCCACCCGCAACTTTGAAGAACCACGGTCACCATGAGTTTACGTTCCGCCCTGCTCACCCTGCTGTCCGCCGGCCCGCATACCGGATACGACCTTGCCAAAAACTTCCACTCTTCCGTGGGGTTTCTCTGGCATGCACCGGATTCCCAGATCTATCCTGAACTGAAGAAAATGCAAGCCGAGCAGCTCATCGACGGCTACCCGGTGCCCTGGGGGACCAAGGGTGCGACCAAAACTGAATATGCGATTACCGACGCCGGGCTCAACTACCTGAAAACCTGGCAGGGTCAACCGGTGACCTATCGTCCCGAACGCAGCGAAGTGCGTCTGCGGGCAGCCTATTTCGAATTCGCCACCGACGCTGATGCCCGGCAATGCCTCGAAGAGCATCTGGCGCACTACCAGCAAGTAGTTGAAGACGTGCAACGCCAGATCGTTGAACTGCGTGAGCAC
>CAZAAP010000113.1:0-6050 GCA_964482935.1 uncultured Enteractinococcus sp. | reverse complement strand
AAGTGTAGTCACCTGCGACAAACCAAGATAGCCTAGAGTCCATGAGCACCGATCCGCGCGTTTCGCTTGAGGCCCTCCTGTCAGCACTCCAAGAACATCTCGCCGCAGCCACCAATAAACGTGGTGATGACGACCCCGCACTTGAGCACGCTTACTATGCGCTGGCCGACTCCTTCGAAGCCTACGAAGATGCCCTGTACGATGCCACTGGCGAGGTTACGCCGCTAGACATCTTCGAGGACGACGATGATGACGACGATGACGGCTTCGAAACTTTCGATGATGACGACGATGACTTCGATGAAATTGATATCGATAGCGTGGATGAGACCGACGACTAAAGCTCACCAAGCGGCGTAGCTTCAAAAAAATATGCTGCTGAGTGTCGTAGGGTTGACCAGGTGAACTGGATTGAAGCAATCATCCTTGGCCTGGTCCAAGGCCTAACCGAATTCCTGCCGGTCTCGTCGTCGGCACACCTGCGAGTTGTCGGAGAGTTTCTCCCCGGCGCAGCAGACCCGGGAGCGGCTTTTACTGCCATTACTCAAATCGGCACCGAGCTTGCGGTTTTACTGTATTTCTGGCGTGATATAACGCACATTATCGCTCAGTGGTTTAAGGCCTTGGCGGGTAAGGTGCCCCATTCGGATCCGGCCGTTCGAATGGGATGGCTCATCATTGTTGGCTCGATTCCCATCGGTGTTCTCGGGTTACTCTTCGAAGACAGCATTGACACGACGTTTCGATCGCTGTGGCTCGTTGCCACTATGCTCATTGTTTTTGGTGTTCTGTTGGCTATGGCAGATACCTGGGGCAAACAAATCAAACCCCTCACACGCCTGTCTTGGCGCGATGGCATCCTGTATGGTTTCGCTCAAGCCCTGGCCCTCATTCCCGGCGTCTCACGCTCCGGTGGTACCATCACCATGGGTCTGGCCCTGGGGTATACGCGAGAAGCCGCAGCGCGCTACGCCTTCCTCTTAGCCGTTCCGGCCGTATTTGCTTCGGGGTTCTACAAACTTGGCCAATCCATCGCGAGCCCCGATCCCGCGGCAGCCTACGGTATGGGGGAAACCTTCGTGGCAACGCTCGTGGCATTCATCGTGGGATATACCGTTATTGCCTGGCTGATGCGATTCATTTCCAATAACTCGTTCAAAGTCTTTGTCTGGTATCGCATCCTGCTGGGTGCCGCCCTCTACATCTTGTTGGGTCTAGGAGTGATCAACGCCTAAAAGCCCATCGTTTTACCCTCATCGGATCAGTCATTCGTAAGGAACTTGAGAGTCTTCATGAAATCTTGGATTACCCCTTTTCCGGTTGCCCTGCCAGCTCAACAGGACAATCTGCACCTCTTTGATACCGTCACCCAACGTAAGCAACGAGTCACGGTGACAGATCATCACGCCACCATGTACGTGTGCGGCATCACTCCGTATGACGCGACCCATCTGGGTCACGCCAATACGTATGTCACGTTTGATCTGTTGTACCGATACTGGTTGGCTGCAGGACACCGCGTGACCTACACCCAGAACGTGACCGATGTGGATGATCCGTTATTTGAGCGGGCCAACGCCATGGGTATCGACTACAAAGAACTTAGCGAAGACCAGACCAACCTGTTCCGGTCCGACATGCAGCATCTCAACGTGCTCGCCCCGTCCCATTATCTCGGAGTCTCAGAGACGGTCGATTGGGTCCGCACAATGGTTCGTGACATGGTCAACTCCGGTGTGGCCTACACTGTACCCGGAGATGCCAAGAATCCGGATGGCGATATTTACTTTTCGATTGAAGCCGCCGAAAAGCACATGGATTGGCAATTGGGTTCCGTTGGGGCCCATAGCCAGGAGGAAATGGTCGAATTCTTCCCTGAACGCGGCGGGGACCCTGATCGTCCGGGCAAGCGGAATCCACTGGACCCGCTGATTTGGTCTGCCCGCCGCGAAGGCGAGCCATTCTGGCACGACGATGTCCTAGGTGACGGACGGCCCGGTTGGCACGTTGAGTGTTCCGCGATTGCCTACCACACGCTACCGGCACCCTTTACAGTCCAGGGTGGTGGCTCGGATCTCCGGTTCCCGCACCACGAATTTTCGGCGGCTCACACTACAGCCGTGACCGGTCAACCGATGGCTGACTACTTTGTGCACTCGGGCATGGTCGGACTCGACGGCGTCAAGATGTCCAAGTCATTGGGCAACCTCGAACTCGTGTCGAATCTGGTATCACGCATCGAGTCTCCCATGGCAATCCGAGCACTGCTGTTGTCCAACCACTACCGCGGCGATTGGTCTTATAGCCACGAAAAACTGGCAACCGCGACTAAACGCGTGGAAACCTGGCGCCGCGCGTTTGCCTTCGAGCAAACCGGGGATGCAGATACAGTCCTGGCAGACGTGTTTGCTGCGCTGTCCGACGACCTTGACGCACCCCGGGCCCTCGATGCTGTAGATCGGTGGGCGCAGGACAGCATTGACCGCGGCACTCCACGAGCCGCAAACCTACCGGCGATCAGCGTGATGGTCGTACTGGATGCCTTACTGGGCATCAAACTGTACTAACCACACCGCAGGTTACTTCAGCGTGTTCCGCCACCCTGTGTGGCGGAACCGCCGCCGTCCTCGTCGCGGCGTTTGAGATATCGCTCGAACTCTTTGGCGATCTGCTCTCCGGAGGCTTCTGGTAACTGCTCCGTATCTCGAGCTTCTTCTAACTGCTGGATATAAGCGGCGACGTCAGGATCTTCTGACGCCAGCTCATCGACGCCCCGTTCCCAGGCTGCGGCTTCATCGGCCAGAGCCTTCAGGTTTAGGCGCAGATCCAAAAGCTCTTCAAGTTCTTTAACCAAGGCCAGTTGCGCCTTTGGCGACGGTGCCTGTGCCACGTAGTGGGGAACAGTAACCCATGTCGCAATGGTAGGCCAGCCACGATGGGTGGCCGCGTCGGTCAACACGCCGGTGATCCCGGTGGGGCCTTCATAACTTGGCTTCCGGTACCCCTCTAACGCATCGCGCAACGGCTGAGAGGCACTGGATTTTGTGGGAGTCAATGGACGCGAGTGAGGCACATCGGCCAACAGCGCCCCGGTGACGATGACCGCATCGACGTCCCACTGTTCGGCGGCATCCAGAATTTCTTTCACAAAATACCGCCACCGCAAGCTCGGCTCCGTGCCCAACACGAAATACAGTTCCGGCTGATCCGGGTGGGTTTGCCCGGCGAGTGCATGAAAGACCCTGGTACGCGGCCAATCCACGTGACCTGACCCATCAGCATTGCGGGTCACGACCGGGCGCGTGACTTGGTAGTCATAGTATTCGTCTTGATTCAGCTCGGTCAGCAGTTCAGCATTCGTCTGGCGCGCAATTTCTTCAATCGTGTCGGTCGCGACGTCTCCTGCATCGGACCAGCCTTCAAAAGCGGCCACCAGAATGCGTGCGGGGCGAGCAGTACGCCCGGCCAATGCCGGTGTGTGCTGTGTTAACCAGCCCAAAAAGCTCTGGTCAGTACCAGAAAATTCAGACATATAATCCATTCGATGTATTCAAAAAATTGTTGATACCAGCTTAGCTAACAGAACCACCCTGTGATACCGCTCTGCGTAGAGTAGTCGCCGTTGCGGCAGCCCATCACGCCATGGGCGCAAAGCGATTTTACTGCAATGGCTTGGGCGGGGCAGAGCAAAAAGTGTGGCAGAGTTTAACAAACACTCCTGTCAACGACAGCAAGGACGGACTGCCGGGCATGCTTTCCAAAAAAGGCCTAAAGATCGCCTCGGTCGCCGGGGTGCCGATTTATGTTAGCTGGAGCTGGTGGTTTTTTGCTGCGCTCATCGTGGTAATATTCCGCCCCACGTTTGCTCAAGCCCTACCAGATGCGACCACCGGGTGGACCTGGACGGTCGCTGTATTGTTTGTGCTCATCATGTTTGCCACAGTGCTGATACATGAACTCGCGCACGCACTTGCGGCCCGGTCCTTTGGCTGGCAGGTCAACGAGATCACCCTCAATTTTTGGGGTGGTGCTACGCTCTACCAGCACTCGACACGGGGCAAAGCCCAATCACCCATGCGGTCACTCTTTGTGGCCATTGTCGGTCCGATCTCAAACCTATTAATTGCGGCGGGCGCCTGGGCAGTGCTGCAGGTCTTACTTGAACCCGCGGGCACGACACAAGTACTGCTCACGGTGACTGTATGGACCAATATCCTCATCGGGATTTTCAATCTGCTGCCCGGACTACCCCTGGATGGTGGGCGAGTGGTGGAATCAGCCGTCTGGGCGGCCACTGGATCCCGGGCGCGAGGCATGCGCGCGGCCGGTTGGTCGGGACGCATCATCGTGGTATTGCTTGTCGTTGGTGGCATCGTTGTGCCGTGGCTACGCACCGGAGACGTGTCGATCTTCGGGATGCTCATCGTCCTGCTGATTGCCACCATGTTATGGCAGGCGGCCTCAGCCACTATCCAGGCGGCCAAGATGCAATTAGTGGCCGAACAAATGCGCATTACTGAACTCATGACGCCGGTGCAAACCATCCTGGCTGACACGAGTATTTCAAAACTCGTACCGTTGCTGACCGGAGCCGGACCAGGGTATGAATACCAACAGCTCCCCGTGGCAGTCCTAGAGGTCTCACCGACCACTGGCCACGAGGTGCTCATAGGGCTCATCGATCACGCTGCCCTGAGTACGGTGCCGAGGACTGCGTGGCATTTACCGGTCCACACGGTGTCCCGGGCAGTCAACTCGCAAGCGCAGATCGATGTAACCGATACGGTAGAACAGTTGTTCACGACCCTCATGGAGTATCCCGACGAGTTGATCGCCGTGGTCGACTCATCTCAACCGCCACACCGCGTTATTGGCATCATCAATCCGGAGACGCTTGCCGGACGGCTCTATGCCTAACTCAGTTTCTGAAAGGACTGTTGTATGACCCCCACGGGCGACCATCACACCCCGGTCGGTGCGCAAACGCGCCGCGGCCCACTGCGAGCCGGCGAGCGTGTACAGCTCACCGATGAGCGCGGCAAACTCCACACCATCACCCTGCTTGAAGGTGAAGCCTTCCACACCCAGCACGGGGTGTTGCACCACGACAACATCATCGGCGGGCCGGAAGGGGTAGTTATTGAAAACACACATGGGTTTGAATACCAGGTGTTACGCCCCTTGCTTTCTGATTACGTGTTGTCAATGCCCCGGGGTGCCACGGTTATTTATCCCAAAGACACCGGGCAGATCATTCACATGGCCGATATTTATCCCGGCGCCCGAGTAGTAGAAGCCGGCGTCGGATCGGGTGGGTTATCGATTGCGCTGCTTCGCGCCGTGGGTGATGACGGCAAAGTATTTTCCTATGAACGCCGGGCAGATTTTGCTGAGATCGCTGAAGCAAACGTGACAACGTTCTTTGGGCAACGTCACCCGGCATTTAGCATCACCCTGGGGGACGTGCAAGACGAAGCCCTGGCAGAACATGAGCCCGGCAGCATCGATCGAGTGGTGTTTGACATGCTTGCCCCGTGGGAGGCCGTAGATACCGTCGCGACACTGCTGGCCCCCGGGGGAGTGTGGCTTAACTATGTAGCCACCGCCACCCAGTTATCCCGTATCAATGAAGCGATCCGTGAAGACGGTCGATTCACAGCGGCTGAAGCATCGGAAACAATGGTGCGCGGTTGGCATCTGGATGGTCTCGCGGTACGACCCCAGCACCGGATGGTCGGTCACACGGGCTTTTTGATCATGGCGCGCCGACTGGCGTTGGGCCAAGAAGGTTTGGAATTACGACGCCGCATCAAGACGTTTAAACAAGAAGATATGGATATTTGGACGCCGGGAGAAGACGCCCAGTGGCGACCCGAGCAGCACGGTCAGCGCGAGCCGACGATCAAGCGGGCCAAAAAAGCCGTTCGACAGTCGAAAGCTCAGGCCCAACGGGCCGTTGAGTCACTCGAGGATGATACCGGGCTCGAGGGTTCGCCGTCTGACGATGAGCAACCGGCATAAACACACCATGAGCATGTGGAAGCCACGTA
>CAZAAP010000112.1:0-6142 GCA_964482935.1 uncultured Enteractinococcus sp. | reverse complement strand
ACGATCTTCAAAGAGCTTCAGGATGATTCACAGCTGATCATTATTACGCACCAAAAACGTACGATGGAGATTTCGGATGCATTATACGGTGTCTCGATGCGAGGCGATGGAGTCTCACAAGTTATCAGTCAGAAATTACATCACGCTTGATCAGATCCGGAACCGTGTTGCCTCGTAGACTGCGTGACCCTTGGCATTGAGCCAGTTTGTGGCGTATCCGAAGTAACCCGCACGTTGGTCTCCGGTGAGAACGTCCATAGGATGCAGGCAGCGGCCAAAATGAGACCGGTGATGGCAAAGCCCAATTCAAACCCGTACACATCCACGATCCAACCGATAAACATCGGACCGATGATCGCTCCGATATCTGCTGACATCTGAGCCGCCGACATCACAGAACCCGCCTTCCGTTCTTGGCCAACCAAGTCAGCGATAGCTGCTTGCTGCGGAGCGTTCATCATGCCTGTGCCCGCTCCTGCGACGACTGATGCGATAAAGAACAGCATTGGGCTGGTCATAATGCCGAGCACGCCGGTTCCAATCGCAGCAACTCCCAGACCGATCACAATCAAAGGCTTACGGCCGTAGGTATCTGAGAGACGTGACGAGAACGTCACAGCAATAACGTTGCCGGCCGCAAAAATTGAAAGCGCAACTGCTGCGGTCTGGGCTCCATCCAACACGAAACCGGTACCGGCAAAAGCTGATGCCGCAAAGAGCGGCATGATCGCATTACGAACTCCGAAGGTCGCCCAGCCATTGGCAAAAAATGAGCCTAGCGCTGCCCGGTAGGGCTGTTCTTTGATCGCTTCAGTGAAACTCCAAGCAACACGCTCGTCGACCACTTGGTGTCGTTTGCCGTTCTTTTTGCGGTGCAAGCCAAGGTACACGACCAGGGAAGCAATGAGGAGTGCTCCACCGTAGATCAAAAATGGCGCACGCGGTCCCAAGGCCACGAGGAGACCGCCCACTAGTGGGCCGGAAATATTGCCGATAAGAAAAGCCGAGGCATAAGCGCCGGAAACGCGCCCTCGGATCCTCGGCGGTGATTTGGCAGCTAGAAACGACATAGCCGAAACAGTAAACAGCGTGGAGCCGAAACCACCTAGGCCTCGGAAGATCAAGAGCTGCGTGTACGTCTGGGCGAAAGCCACCAGAAACATTGAGATGCCCACGATGGTGACGCCGGTGATGTACACACCTGATTCACCAAACTTCATGGTCGCACGCCCCGATAGAGGGGCCAGAATCAAACGGGCTAAACCGAAAATCGACACAACGGCCGAAACTCCGAACGCCCCGACGCCAAAAGACTCAGCGTATTGGGGGAGGACCGGGGTAATAATCCCGAAGCCGATAGCGATGATGAAAGCAGCCGCAATAAGAATGCGGATTTCACCTGGGATCCTAATCTTTTCCACCGACGCAGACATATGCTTCATTATCGCACGCTGGAAATACGTTGGGTGGCCGTTCTGCTGTGCCGGTGGCATAACACGAACGTTGCACTGCATAAAAAGTGTGCCAAACTATACCTTGTGGAACTTCTTCTGATTATTGCCTTTCTTGCTCCTGTCCTTGTGGGTGCCGGTACCGTTGTAGTGCTGGACCGTCCTGTAGACGAACCCAAAGTTCTTGCACCTCCGGCACCGGAACCTGAAGCCGTTCCAGCGCCTGTCGTTGAGCCACCGGTTGAAGAAGAGCCGGTTATTGCGCCGGAACCCGAACCTGAGCCGGAACCAGCGCCAGAGCCCGTCCTCGAGGTTGTCGAAGAACCCGAAGTCGTACTGGAGAAACCCGCACCGGCAGCCGGGCGTCTGGCCCGCCTTCGTGCTCGCTTGGCGAAATCCAACAATGTCTTTTCAAAGGGGCTTCTGGCCCTGTTGGCCCAAGACGATATCGATGAAGACGTCTGGGAGGAAATCGAAGAGACACTTCTGATGTCCGATCTTGGTGCCGATCCTGCCATGGAACTGGTCGATCGGCTCAAGGAACGTGTCACCGTAGAAGGCACCCAGGATCCAGAAGCAGTCCGTGGCATGCTGCGCGAAGAACTCATTGCCATGGTTGATCCGTCGATGGATCGTCGACTCGCTGCCACCCGCAAAGACGGCAAGCCTGCGGTCATGATGGTTGTGGGCGTCAACGGTGTCGGGAAAACCACCACCGTAGGCAAACTTGCCCGCGTCTTGGTTGCAGAAGATCGCAAGGTTATTCTGGGTGCAGCTGATACTTTCCGCGCCGCTGCCGCCGAACAACTCACCACTTGGGGCGAACGCGTGGGTGTCGAAACTGTACGGTCGGAACAAGAAGGTGCTGACCCTGCATCCGTGGCGTTTTCTGCCGTGGAAGCTGGCATACATCAAGAAGCAGATGTCGTATTAGTCGATACCGCAGGCCGCTTGCACTCAAAAGCCAACCTGATGGAAGAACTCGGTAAAGTCAAACGTGTCGCCGAAAAACAGGCGCCTGTCGATGAAGTACTCCTGGTCATCGATGCGACCACCGGTCAAAACGGCCTGGCTCAAGCCAAAGTCTTTACGGAAGCCGTCAACGTCACTGGCATTGTTCTCACGAAAATGGATGGCACCGCAAAGGGCGGTATCGTGGTCGCAATTCAGCGCCAGCTCGGCGTCCCGGTGAAACTTATTGGGCTTGGTGAAGGTGCCGACGACCTGGCTCCCTTTGAGGCAGAGACCTTCGTTGACGCGCTCATCACAAGCTAATATTCCTTTGCTGCAAGATAAATGAGTCACAGCAACTGTGTACCTGGCGGTCTGACTTGATAAAGTGAGGCGCCAGGTACCATTTTATGCTCGAGACCCCCGGTTCGAGCTGAGTCGACAGCAAGGATCATCGCACGTGTTCAATACTTTGACGGAACGTCTGTCCTTAACCTTCAAAAACCTCCGTGGTAAAGGCAGGCTGACAGAGGCAGATATTGATGCAACCGCACGAGAGATTCGTCGTGCCCTGCTGGATGCTGACGTTGCAGTGCCAGCAGTGCGCCAGTTCATCTCGCATGTAAAAGAGCGTGCACTTGGCGAAGAAGTCGCGGAAGCATTGAATCCGGGGCAACAGGTTGTCAAGATTGTCCAGAGCGAGCTCGAAGAGATCTTGGGCGGTGAAACCCGCAAGCTCACCTTGGCAAAAACCCCACCAACCGTGATCATGCTGGTCGGGCTCCAGGGTGCCGGTAAGACCACACTTGCTGGAAAGCTTTCAAAACATCTCAAACAAGAAGGCCACACCCCAATGTTGGTGGCCGCTGACCTCCAGCGCCCGAATGCTGTCAAACAGCTTCAGGTTAATGGTGAACGCGCTGGGGTCCCAGTGTTTGCACCACACCCGGGCGTGTCCTCTGAACACGAAGATCCAACCGGAAACCCGGTTGAAGTCGCCAAGGCCGGTCTCGAAGAGGCAAAAACCCGCCTGCACGACGTAGTCATTATTGACACTGCGGGTCGACTCGGTGTGGATCAAGAGCTCATGCAGCAGGCTGCGGATATTCGAGCTGCAACGAACCCTGACGAAGTACTCTTCGTCATTGACGCCATGATCGGTCAAGATGCCGTAGCAACCGCACAAGCCTTCAACGAAGGCGTCGGTTTCACCGGCGTTGTCCTGTCTAAGATGGACGGTGACGCACGCGGTGGCGCAGCCCTGTCGGTCAAATACATCACCGGCAAGCCCATCATGTTTGCCTCCACCGGTGAAGGACTCAATGATTTTGAGATCTTCCACCCGGATCGGATGGCCTCCAGAATTCTGGACATGGGTGACGTCATGTCGCTCATCGAACAGGCTGAGCGGACGATCGACAAATCCCAAGCCGAAAAGATGGCGCAGAAGTTTGCCGATCAAGAAGACTTCACCCTGGAAGACTTCTTAGAACAGATGCAGCAGCTCAAAAAAATGGGCTCCATGAAGAAGATGCTCATGATGATGCCTGGCGCCCAAGGCATGCGCCAGCAACTCGAGCAGTTCGACGATTCACAGGTCAATCGCATCGAAGCGATCATCCGATCCATGACCCCCTACGAACGCAATGTGCCCAAAATTATCAACGGCTCACGCCGTGCACGCATCGCGTCAGGTTCAGGTGTTCACGTATCTGAAGTGAACACTCTGCTTGAGCGCTTCCGTGAAGCCCAGAAGATGATGAAACGTATGGCAGCCGGCGGAGGTATGCCGGGTATGCCAGGGATGCCAGGTGGCGGCGCTGGCGGAGGTCGCAGCCAGCGTAAGGGCAAAGGTAAAGGTAAGAACCGTAAGCAGCAGCGTTTCGGTAACCCAGCGCGTGCAGAAGCGGAAGCTCGGAAAGAGCAAGAACGCCAAGCGAAGAAAGCGACTCAAGATATTGGTTCTGCATTCGGGGCGGGTGCCGATCCGAAGGACTTCGATGCTTCCCAGCTGAACCTCCCCAAGGGTTTCGAAAAATACCTGAAGTAAGTCCTCGTCACGAGTGACGACTTCGCATCGTGCGCTCAGCCTCGTCAAATTTGGCTGGGCGCACCTATTTGTTTCTAAAATTGCCACGACACAAAGTTTGTTTCGTGATGAATATATTGGTTTGGAGTAAACCGCATGAAAGATCTCGTAGTTATAGGTCAAGGATATGTGGGCCTACCACTGTCTCAGGCAGCTAGTAAGGCCGGATTCAACGTAACGGGTCTCGACGTTAGCCAGGGCATCGTCGATGACCTCAACGCCGGCACCTCGCACGTTGAAGATATCCCGGATGCTGACTTACGGACGATGCTGGATAACGGGTATCAGGCCACGACAGACAACACGGTGATTCAAGAAGCCGATGTGGTAGTCATTTGTGTACCGACACCACTCGGCGATGCTGGCCGCCCCGATCTAGATGCTGTCGAATCTGCCACTGACTCCATCGTGAAGAACCTGTGCCGCAAGTCCCTGGTCGTCCTCGAATCGACCACCTATCCTGGGACGACCGAGGAGCTGCTGTTGCCAGCGCTAGAAACCGATGGCCGGAAGCTCGATGAAGACTTCTATCTAGCCTTTTCACCAGAGCGCATTGACCCTGGCAATAAGACCTACCGGCTTGAGAACACTCCGAAAGTTGTGGGTGGTGTTTCAAACGAATCGGGTGAGCTCGCCGTCTCGTTTTACAGTCGCTTTATCCAAGAGGTCGTCAAGGTCAAAGGGGCCAAAGAGGCTGAGACGGCCAAACTGCTAGAAAACACCTATCGCCATATCAACATCGGGCTGGTCAATGAGATGGCCAAGTTCAGTCATGAACTGGATATTGATATTTGGGAAGTCATTAAGGCAGCCAAGACGAAACCTTTTGGGTTCCAGGCTTTCTACCCTGGCCCAGGAGTCGGTGGCCACTGCATTCCCATTGACCCCAGCTACTTGAACTATTCGGTTCGCAAAGCGCTCGGTCATCCCTTCCGATTTGTTGATCTTGCGGAAGATATCAATAACTCCATGCCGAACTACGTCGTCCAGCGTGTTCAAGACCTGCTCAACGAACACCAAAAATCTCTCAAAGGTTCGAAGGTCTTGCTCCTTGGAGTGAGCTATAAGGCAGATATCGCCGATCAACGCCACTCGCCAGCCATCCCTGTAGGAAACGGCTTGGCTGATAAAGGCGCGCTGATTACATATCACGATGCCAACGTGCCGACCTGGGCGTTTAACGGTACAGAGCATCACTCCGTTACTGATTTAGATGCAGCCATTGAAGAGGCCGATATTGTGATCCTGCTGCAAGCACACCGCGAGTACGACATGTCGGATATTGCGTCCAAAGCTAAGCTGCTTTTCGACACCCGAGGTGTTGCGGACAGTGAAGAAGCATACGTTCTGTAACCAAAAGCTATGGCAATTGGATAAATGCTACCGAAGTCTGTCATAATAGTCCGGTACTGATCCATCGATCAGATTACCCTCTATT
The DNA here is from genome assembly GCA_964482935.1 of uncultured Enteractinococcus sp. Classification (GTDB taxonomy): domain Bacteria; phylum Actinomycetota; class Actinomycetes; order Actinomycetales; family Micrococcaceae; genus Yaniella. Next base: position 213 of record CAZAAP010000112.1, on the reverse strand, counting down.
CTCTGATCGATGAGTCCGTTCGTGATGTATCTCCACACCTGCCCCCAGGCGTGGAAGAAAGATCACAAAAATATATGAAACAGGAGCAACCACAAAAGTGGCCGTAAGAATCCGTTTAAAGCGTTTTGGTAAAATCCGTTCCCCTCACTACCGTGTAGTCGTTGCAGATCAGCGCGCAAAGCGCGATGGTGCTGTCATCGAAGAGATCGGTAT
>CAZAAP010000111.1:0-6181 GCA_964482935.1 uncultured Enteractinococcus sp. | reverse complement strand
CAGTGCTCGGAGGCGGGGTTTTGGTTGTGCATTTTTCATGGTGGCATTTCCTTCCGTCATGTGTGGACACTTTATGCGAAGCGTTCCCAGACGCGGTGGCTGCGGAGCGCTTCAAATACGTCTTCTGCAACAAGCTCCGGTTGACCCACAAACACTCCGGGCGCTTCAACATCGATGCCTGCAGCCGCAGGTACGGGACTGACATCGTCGAAGGCCATCGCTTTGGCATGCCGGAATGTTTCGGCAGCTAACAACACCAGACGCGCGTCGACATTCCCCCGCCCGACCGGGTCACCAAGTTTGGTATCGATTCCCGCGGCCTTGGGAGCTTGTGGTGGGGTGTCCGCAGTTCCCGATACGAAGATCACGGCATCATATTCAACAGATCGACCGGTCAGGTAGGTGCGTTGGACCGGGGTGCCATCCGACAGTGGGGCCGCGTTGGGTGCCACAATCAGCGGTACCATGTTGTGGTCCTTAACCAGCGTGCGGAGTTGATGGATACGTGAAGTCGGTGCGGTGGCGTTGTCACCGATAACGATCCCGATGAGGCGACCATCAAGGGGCCAACGTTTGCCGAGTTGGGAGACGGCCGGGCTGAGCATAATATCGTCGCGTGGGGCGGTCTCAGCGTCACCCACCGGTGCTTCAAGCCCCAAGAGCTCCGCTACCCGGTTTGCCAGCTCGGTGTCGATCTTGGCGAGCTGGTTGACCTGGCGTTGCCGAATCGTCGGCTCGTAGCATTTGCCCAGTTCAAAGGCGTACCCCTGGATGGTGTGTTCTTGCTCAACCGGGGTCAGGCTGCGGTAGAACATCGTGGCTTGGGAGAAGTGATCATCGAAGGAAGCCGCATGCCGCCGAACCATTTGCGCATCAATGATGTGCTGCGGGATGTCAATGAGGGCCTGTTTATCGTCTTCGCTGCCGGGTCGGTGGGCACCGGCGAAAAACGGACAGCCGCCATCTAGAGTATTGGGTTTATACGGCGCGACTCCTTCATGGACACCGTGCTGGTGGAAGCCGTCGCGAAACATATCGTTGGTTTCGGTGTGGGGGCGGTTGATCGGAATCTGGGCAAAATTCGGTCCGCCGAGTCGCGTCAGTTGGGTGTCGATATAAGAGAACAGGCGAGCTTGGAGCAGGGGGTCGTTGGTGACGTCGATGCCGGGGACGAGGTGGCCGGGGTGGAAAGCAACCTGTTCGGTTTCGGCAAAGAAGTTGCTGGGATTGGCATTCAGGGTGAGCAAGCCCAGCGGCTGGACCTCCGCTAGCTCCTCGGGCACAATTTTGGTTGGGTCAAGCAGGTCGATGCCCTGAAACATCTCGTCTTCGGTATCCGGAAATACTTGGACTCCAAGTTCCCACTGCGGGAACGCGCCGGATTCAATGGCATCGGCCAAGTCTCGACGGTGAAAATCGGGATCCACGCCGTTGACCATTTGGGCTTCTTCCCACGTCAGCGAATGCACGCCGAGACGCGGTTTCCAGTGGAATTTCACCAGGACCGTTTCGTCATTGGCATTGATCAGCCGGAAGGTATTGACCCCAAAGCCTTCCATCATGCGATAAGAGCGTGGGATGCCACGGTCCGACATTTGCCAAATCGCGTGTGCCTGGGCTTCGGTGTGCAGGGAGACGAAGTCCCAGAACGTGTCGTGGGCCGACTGCGCTTGGGGGATTTCACGATCCGGGTGCGGTTTGGCAGCGTGGATAATGTCCGGGAACTTCATGCCGTCCTGAATAAAGAACACCGGAATATTGTTGGCAACCAGGTCAAAGGTGCCCTCATCGGTGTAAAACTTCGTGGCGAAACCGCGAGTGTCACGGACGGTATCGGACGATCCCCGCGAGCCGACCACGGTTGAAAACCTGGTAAACACCCGAGTGGTGATGGGTTCTGCTAGGAACCGCGCGCGGGTCAATTTCCCGGCGACGCCGTAGGACTCAAACACGCCGTGGGCGGCCGCGCCGCGGGCGTGCACCACGCGCTCGGGGATCCGTTCATGGTCGAAGTGGGTGATTTTTTCGCGCAGGTGATGATCCTGCAGGAGGGTCGGACCACGTTCACCGGCCTTGAGCGACCGATGTGTGTCCCGCACTCTGGCACCCTGGGAGGTGGTCAAATAGGTCTCAGCTTGAGCCCGCGGGTTATCTTCGGCTGCGCTGACCTCTTGCCCTGTAGCAGACCGCAATGCCGGGGCGCTCTGATCTGGTTTTGCGGGAGCAGGCCCGTCCTGTACTGGCTGATTAGGGTCATCCTCTGGATCGTGCAGTTCAGGATCGACCGAACTTGGTTTGCCGGGAATGTTGAAGTCTGCCATATTTCTCACGTCCGTTCGAAGAAGCTAATAGGGAGGGAATTGTGGTGAGCTTTAGGGCTGCAACACGACCTTGATGCACCCGTCTTCTTTCTTCTGGAACATCTCGTAGGCTTCAGGGGCCTGTTCCAGCGGGAGCCGGTGGGTGACCAAGTCCGTGACACCTAACGGGTCGGAGGAATCTTCAACGTATGGGATCAGGTCCTGGTCCCAGTTGCGCACATTGCACTGGCCGGTGGTAATAGTTAGTTGCTTGTCGAAGATCGTCAGCATCGGCAGCGGTGTTGCAGCCCCGCCATAGACGCCGCTGAGCGATACGGTCCCGCCGCGTGCTGCCAGATCAAAGGCTGAGTTGAGGGCTGCAGTGCGGTCTATCCCAACGGTTTGCATCGCTTTCTGCCCTAGCGCGTCGGGCAATAATCCGGCGGCGCGTTGCATTGCTGCGGCAACATGATTCCCGTGCGCTTCCATGCCGACTGCATCGACTACACCGTCCGCGCCGCGTCCACGAGTGCGTTGTTTGATGAATTCGGCTGCTTCGTTGTGGTTTTCGGCAACGGTCACCCCGTGGCGCTGGGCCATGGCGCGACGTTCGGCGACGGGTTCGACTGCAACGACGTCGTATCCCAACTGCACCCCAATGCGGGCGGCAAATTGTCCAACAGGACCAAGGCCCAGGACGGCCATGACACCCTCATCGGGCATGCGCGCGTATTTCACGGCCTGCCAGGCGGTGGGCAGGATGTCGGACAGGAAGAGGTAGTGCTCATCGGATAGTTCGGTGCCGACTTTGATCGGTCCATAATCGGCATGTGGGACGCGCAGGTATTCAGCTTGTCCACCGGGTAGCTGGCCATAGAGTTTGGAGTAGCCCAACAGGGTCGCACCGGTGCCGTATTCGGTGACCCTGGTGGTTTCGCACTGGGATTGCAGGCCGCGCCGGCAGTAATGACACGTGCCACAGGCCACGTTGAAGGGGATGACGACGCGGTCGCCGGGCTTGAGGTTGTTGACGGCGGCACCGACTTCTTCAACGATGCCCATGGGTTCGTGACCGATGATATCGCCTTCGGTCATGAACGGGGTGAGCACTTCATAGAGGTGCAGATCGGATCCGCAGATCGCGGTGGAGGTGATGCGGATAATCGCATCGGTTGGGTATTCGATTTTAGGATCGGGTACTTCTTCGACGGAGAGATTCCGTCGGCCTTGCCAAGTGACTGCTCGCATGAAGATTCCTCGCTTGAGTTGATCGCGGGTTCAGGGTTGCAAAACGACTTTGATGCAGCCGTCTTGTTTTTTCTGGAACTTCTCGTAGGCTTCGGGGGCTTGTTCCAGTGGGAGTCGGTGCGTGACCAGATCGGTGACACCAAATGGGTCAGCGGGGTCTTCGACATAGGGGAGCAGTTCTTGGTCCCAGTGGCGAACATTGCATTGCCCTGCGGTAATGGTCAGTTGTTTGTCAAAGATGGTCAGCATGGGTACGGGAGTGGCCATCCCGCCGTAAATGCCGCTCAGTGACACGGTGGCACCGCGCGCAGCGAGCTCCAAAGCGGAGTTCAACGCCGAGGTCCGGTCAATTCCAGCATGTTCAAAGACTTTCCGTCCCAGGGCATCAGGCAGCATTCCGGCGGCTCGTTGCATACCGGCGGCGATGTGATTTCCATGTGCTTCCATTCCGACGGCGTCGACCACCCCGTCGGCTCCCCGCCCGCTGGTGCGCTCATTGATCAGTTGCACTGCTTCATCGTGCTCTGCAGCCACGGTGACACCGTGACGTGCAGCCATCTGACGGCGCTCTGACACCATGTCGACGGCGACCACCTCGTATCCCAGGTGGACTCCGATACGTGCTGCGAACTGGCCCACTGGACCAAGCCCTACCACGGCCAGGACCCCTTCATCGGGCATTTCGGCATACTTCACGGCCTGCCACGCCGTTGGCAGGATGTCGGACAGAAACAGGTAGTGCTCATCGGATAGTTCGCTGCCAACTTTGATGGCCCCGTAATCCGCGTGTGGCACCCGCAAGTATTCTGCCTGGCCGCCGGCCAGCTGGCCATAGAGTTTGGAGAATCCCAGCAGGGTCGCACCGGTGCCGTATTCGGTGACTTGCGTGGTTTCACACTGCGACTGCAAGCCGCGCTGACAGAAATAGCAATATCCACATGTAACGTTGAACGGAATGACAACGCGGTCGCCCGGTTTCAAGTTGGTGACTGCTGACCCGACTTCTTCGACAATGCCCATTGGTTCGTGACCGATGATGTCGCCTTCGGTCATAAACGGCGTCAAAACCTCATAGAAGTGCAGATCAGAACCGCAGATCGCGGTCGAAGTGACCCGGATAATTGCATCATTGGGTTCTTGAATGGTCGGGTCGGGGACGTCCTCGACGGAAATGTTTCGTCGGCCTTGCCACGTGACTGCTCGCATAGTTCATCCTCGCTTTATTCAGGTTGGATTTCGATGCTCTTCGCAGGGTGAGGTGTGATGATCGTGAGCTTAGTTGGCTACCTTCCCGAGTCTAGGAGTACCGAACTCCACGTGTCCACACGTGTCTTGCCGACAAAATAACGTTCTTTCGCTGGATTGAGGGGCGTTAAGAGTTCAGACCCCGAGCGCCAACCTGCCAGGAGCCCATCGAACCATCACCGTGGATCACGAAGACTTCATCGACGAGGTTGACTGCAACGCATACGTGGTTGGGGACGACGCGCAATCGGGTGCCGATGTCTGGCAGCTCGTCGCTATCCCAGATGATCGTGCCGTGGTGTTCAGAGACCGCGGTGATTCGCGCATCTGGATGACCCAGCACGCGGCCGTGACCGGTGGCCCATGCCGCCCGATCGGTGGCCAGAATCTTGGAGCCGGCGTCGACAATGATGCGTGCCGGAGCTCCACCGTGGGCCTCGTGGCGAGACACGACGGTCGTCACGATGCTCAGGGCAATGTCCTCGAAACCGATGCGGCCAAGTTCAAGCTGTTGGGCATCCCCAAACACGTAGACTCCGGGTCGGATTTCCGTTGCTGCGGCATCAGCGGTGGCGGTTGCTGACGGGGAGGATCCACCCGAGAGGACAGTGGCCTCAAAGCCTGCGGCGGCGAGTTCTTGCTGTGCGGCACGCAGTGTTGCGGCTTCATCGGCGGCAGCAGTGCCGTGCTCACCGGGCGCATAACTGTGGCCCGGGAATGTGAAAACCCCGCGCAGGGTCATGTTGCGTTGCGCAATGGTTTGGGCGATGGGAACGACCTGATCTGGAAAAACGCCGGAACGGTGATGACCGGAGTTGACTTCGATCATCAGCTCCACCCCGGGATGCTGCGCTGTCACATCGGCCAGCTGGTGCACAGCGGCAACCGAATCCGTGCCCACGGCCAAGCGTCCCGTGTCGGCAATCCGGGTCAGCAGTACGGCGTCGTTATTGGTAGCCCACACCGGGTAGGCGATAAACAGGTCGGTGATGCCGGCGTCAAAAAAGTATTGTGCCTCGCCCAGCGTCGCAACGGCCAGGCCGGGGCTGTCGGCGGCGAGTTGTTTGTGTGCGATCGCGGCGATCTTGTGGGTTTTTGCGTGGGGCCGCAGCGTGAGATGCTTCGCGGCAGCGAACTGGGCCATGGCTGCAATATTGGCGTCGAGAATGGTTTCGTCGACCACGATCGCGGGAGTATACGGTGCCCGCTCTAGTTCAAACTCCCGCACAATGCATCCTTGGGTTAGCGACTGCCGCTGTCGCCAAAGGTGCTGTCGTCGTTGGTTTCTGCGGCGCGTCGTTGGGTTTCGGCTTCTTCGCGTTCTCGACGCATACGCTCCCGAGCGCGGGCGATCGCGGCGCGGTGCAGCTCCTCGGAGGAACGGTTGA
>CAZAAP010000110.1:0-6241 GCA_964482935.1 uncultured Enteractinococcus sp. | reverse complement strand
AAGAAGAAGGCGTCTACCCGATCGTCATGATCTCCTACCACATCTTCTGTGACACCTACGACAACGAAGAAATGGTCAACCAGGTCAAGGCCTTTGGTAACTACGTCATCTCCGAAGACGGTCAGACCGCCGCTGAAGAATCAGCCGGTTCGGCACCAATTTCGGACACCATTCGCGACGAAGCCACCGAGCGCATCGATGCGATTACTGTTGCTGGCTAGGCCAGGAAATTAGCTTTCACAAGCTGATACCACCGCTTGGCACCACAAGCGGTGGTATCGGCGTGAAAGACACCTTTATTTGTTAGAACGTTCAGGAGTACAACGTGACAACCACATCCCCGCGCACCGAGACACCAGCGCGTAATACCACTTCCGCGGTGGGGGATAAAGTCTTCAAAGGCATGTCGTGGACCGGTGGCGTGATCATTTTGGTCGTGCTTGCCTTCGTGGCCCTCTTCCTGCTGATTCGATCCCTACCGGCCATCGCGCCCGACACTTTTGGTCCCGGCGCAGACGAGGCTATCGATTTCGGGTCCTATGTGTGGCCCCTCATGGCGGGTACCGTCATTGTGTCCGCCATTGCCCTGGTGTTAGCCACCCCGGTTGCCATCGGCGTTTCTTTATTTATTAGCCACTACGCGCCACGCCGCTTTGCGTCCACCATCGGGTACGTCATTGACCTGCTGGCCGCTATCCCGTCGGTGGTTTACGGTGCCTGGGGCATGCTTGTACTTGCACCACTGATGGTGCCGATCTACCAGTGGTTACACGACAACCTCGGGTTCATTCCACTGTTTGCCGGTGACCCATCGACCACCGGCCGAACGATCATGACCTCCGGCGTCGTGTTGGCCGTGATGGTTCTGCCGATCATGACCGCCCTGTGCCGCGAGATCTTCCTTCAGGTCCCACACCTGCAAGAAGAAGCCGCGCTCGGCCTGGGTGCAACCCGCTGGGAAATGATCAAAATGACGGTCTTCCCATTCGCCCGCGCCGGTATCATCTCATCAATTATGTTGGCTCTAGGCCGCGCGCTGGGTGAGACCATGGCCGTGACCATGGTCTTGTCGCCAGGACCGTTTTCCTTGTCACTCATTACTTCCGGTGCAAATGCGACGATTCCATCAGAAATCGCCCTGAACTTCCCAGAAGCCTTCGGTCAACGCCAGGCCGAACTCATTGCCGCAGGGCTGATGCTGTTCATCATCACTCTGGTTGTCAACGTCATCGCCAGAGCGATTGTCAACAGTCACGCGAAGAAAGCTGAGGGCCTGTCATGAGCTCCCAAATCAACTCGCGACCCAAAACCAAAAGCTCAGGCCAGCCACCACAGGGGCCACACGGCGAAAAGAAAACAGAAGAGATGACGCCACAAAATAACACACCCCGGTTGACGTCCTTGACCGACCGCCGGAAACCATCGTGGACATGGCTGGCTGCCGCCGCCGGATCGATCGTGTTATCCGCGATCATGACCCTGTTGGTATTCGAAACCTTCAGCCTGATCGCCTTCGTCCTCATTGCTGCGGTGCTCTACATTGCTTCGATGTACGTGGCCAGCCGCACGCTGGAAAATCGGCTCAAGGCCATGGACGAATTCTGGCGCCACCTCATCTGGTCCGCGTTCCTGATCGCCCTGGTCCCACTGATCTCGGTGATCTGGTCGGTCATCGCCGAAGGTCTGCCCACCTTGATCGCCAATCCCGGATTGCTCACCACCGATATGCAAGGGGTGGTGGGAGCCGACGATATCGCCACCCAAACCGAAGGTGCACCATTGCAGGGCGGTATCCTGCACGGTCTGGTTGGTACCGTGATGATCACCCTGATCGCCAGCATCATCTCGATTCCGGTGGGCCTGTTTGCCTCGATCTATCTCGTGGAATACGCCAACCGCAACGCCTTTTCCCGGGCCATCCGCTTCTTCGTTGACGTCATGACCGGTATTCCTTCGATTGTTGCCGGTCTATTCGCATTCGCCGGACTCAGCCTGCTGATTGAACTGACCCTGGGTTCCTCACCGCAAGCACTGCAGTCCGTCAAGACCGGTTTTGCTGCCGCGTTGGCGCTCAGCGTGCTGATGATCCCGGTGGTCGTGCGTTCGACCGAAGAAATGCTCTCGGTCGTGGCCGACGAACTGCGCGAAGCCTCCTACGCCCTGGGTGTGCGCAAATGGCGCACCATCATGAAGGTCGTGTTGCCCACGGCAATGTCAGGTATCGCCTCGGGTGTCACGCTGGCCATTGCCCGTGTGACCGGCGAAACCGCACCAATCCTGGTGACCGCAGGCTATGCCGCTACGACCAACTGGAACCCATTCTCCGAGTGGATGACGGCCCTGCCGGTCTACATTTACCGCCAACTGGTCAACCCAACCGCACCAGCCGCAGGTGACCCATCCATGGCGCGTGCCTGGGCTGGTGCCCTGGTACTGATCGTCATCGTTATGGGTCTGAACCTGGCTGCCCGCTTCATCGCAAAATCTTTCGCACCGAAGACCGGCAAATAAGCTTGGCCCTCGGTTTCTCAAACTAAAGGAAAATCACATGGCAAAAAGCATCGAAGCGATCGATCTCAATTGCTACTACGGCGACTTCTTGGCCGTCAAAGACGTCAATATCCAAATTGCGCCACGCTCCGTGACCGCCTTCATTGGTCCCTCCGGCTGTGGCAAAACCACCTTCCTGCGCACCCTGAACCGCATGCACGAAGTCACCCCGGGTGCCCGTGCCGAAGGCCAGATCCTGTTGGATGACGAAGACATCAACTCACCCACCGTGGACCCGGTTCGCGTTCGGTCGACGGTGGGCATGGTCTTCCAGCGCCCCAACCCGTTTCCGACCATGTCGATCCGCGAAAATGTACTCGCCGGATACCAGCTCAACGGCATTCGCCTGGCGAAATCTGAATCCGAAGCAATTCTGGAGCGCTCGCTGACCGGGGCGAACCTGTGGAATGAAGTCAAAGATCGTCTTGATCGCCCAGGTGGCGGCCTGTCGGGTGGTCAGCAGCAGCGTCTGTGCATCGCGCGTACCATTGCGATCGAACCAGAAGTGATCCTCATGGACGAACCAGCATCGGCGCTTGACCCGATCTCAACCTTGGCGATCGAAGACCTCATTCACGAACTCAAAGAGGACTACACCGTCGTCATCGTGACCCACAATATGCAGCAGGCGGCCCGTGTGGCCGATCGGACCGCATTCTTCAACCTGCAGGCCATCGGTGAGCCCGGCATGTTGATCGAATACGACGACACCACCACCATCTTTAACAACCCGTCCAATGAGCAGACCGAAGCCTACATTTCCGGACGCTTCGGCTAACCCACGCGCGTGAAACACACCGCTGCGGCCGGGTGCTGAGAACAAGCACCCGGCCGCAGCGGTATTTCATACAAGGAATGCCAGAAATGCGAAATCCCGGCCTGCAAACAGGCCGGGATGTTGAAACTTACGATGTCGGGCCGGGCACGCCTCACGGCGTGTGGCCGCTCGAAGCGGCTAATAATTTGGAGCCCGGGGGTACCGCAACCCGACATCTGTTAAGCACTCTATCTGGGTACCAGACAGATAAGCAAGAGACGTTCACGCGGCGGTCAATTCCCCATTATTCTGGCGTATTCATTGACCTCGAAGGCCAATCCGAGGTATAAGCCGACCAGTTGTAAGTGCGCCGGGTGCCCCCGATATCCAGGGGCTAGGTGAGGGCTAATACCAGGGCCAACAGGGCGAAACTGACCAGGCCACAGATGATCACGGTCGTCACGAAATATGCCATCAATCGCAGAACTTGGGCCCAGCGTACCGAGCCACTGTTGTGTGCAGTACCGGCCCCCGTGATTGCCGCGACCGTCGTAATCGACGATGAGAGCGGAATGTGCAACATAAACGATCCGACCAACAATAACAGTGCCGAGGTGCTGGAGGCCACGGCCGAGTGCAGCGGATCGAGCAGGCTGATGCGTCGGGTGAGTGTGTAATTGACTCGCCATGCCGGTCTGAAGGTCCCCAGCCCCAATAGCACGACGACGGCGCCTGCCAGCAACCAGGAGGACACGGTTTCCACGCCAGCGGCGGCAATCGCCATGAGTAAGACAATGTAGATGCGCTGACCGTACTGCACCCCGTGGCCGAGGGCATTGGCGGCGGCGGTGATGGCCAGTGTGCCGCGCGAACCGTATGCAACCCGGTGCGGTGCGGTGTCTTTGCAAAACCACGTCACAGGCACTGCCAGGACCCAGGCTAAGAGTGCTGCCAACAGTGGTGAGGCAATCAGGGAGATACCAATACCGATTGCTATGGGGGACAGGTCTGTCAGTACTAGATGATTAGTCCCCATGACCGACACGGCGATCGCCCCGCCGGTGATCGAGGCGGTCAGTGCGTGCGATGACGAAACCGCCACACCTTTCCACCAGGTATAGAGGGCCCAGGCAAGTGCAATGGCGACCCCTACGGCGGCGATCACCAAGCCGGAGTCGTCTAATGGTACGAGAGCGACAAAATCGGCGGCGAAAAATTGGATGGTACTGACACCCATGATCGCTCCGACCATGCGCATCACTGCCGTCATCGACAGTGCCGTGATTGGGGTGAGTGCTCCGGCAGCAATCGGCAGAGCGACGGCGTTGGGGGTGTCGCGTCCGGCCACGACTAAGCTAAATGCCGCGGTCAGTGCGAAGACTGCGGCAAGCAGAATCAGGGTGCCCATTTAGGAATCACGCACCAGGATCCGTCCTAGCTGGGTTGAGAATTCCCGGATGGTCAAAAAGGTGGATTCTAATGAGCGGGCCACTTCTTGTTGGCGATAGTAATGGCGGGCGAGGAGTTCGTCGGCATCAGTGAGGCGCCAGGTGGCCAGTGCGCGCTGGGCCTGGTGGGTGAGCCGTTCCAGATGCATCCAGGTGCTTTCTAACTCATCGGGTTGGACGAGCTGGCCCGTGGAATCTAACACCAGGTCCGCTTGGCGGGTGAGGATCTCTAAAACGTCACCGGCGCGAGTGGGCAGGCGGTACTGGCGGGTGGCGTGAATGATGGTGCCGGTAATGGCCACGGCTTCTATAGCTCGGTTGATCCAGGTGCCCAGCAGGTAGAGGTCTTCGCGGGGTAAGGGTGTCAAGTATGAGCTGCGCAGCGCGGTAAGCATGCTGATTTGGGTCCGGGAGGCCCGGGCGTTGAGGTTGTCGAGCTGGGCATCGAGATCGGTGCCGGTTTCCGGGGAGGCGCCGAACATTTGGGTTACCAGATCAACGGATTCCACTAAGGTTTTGGCGAGCGTTCGAACGTGGGTCGCGCCTGATTCATCGGCAGAAAAGAGGCGCGTTACAGACAGCTTCATGATTGGTTACTTTACACATCGAAAGTGAACGTGCCGTCGGATTAAAGCGTTGGACGTCGCTCAGCACGTTCTACTTCGAGACACCCATCACGCCAGGCGGTCGCACACAGTTCTAATTCGGTCGCGGTGCGCTGCAATTTGACCGAACGGTGTTCTAGTGCCGCTGCGGCCGCCGGGTTGTAATCCTCAAGCCGTTCAGCGTGTTGGTGTTGGCCCGCTGCAATCACACGAGCGTAGGCCCCGCCGCGTTCCAAGGCGATGGCGAAGTCGCCAGCATACACACCGGTCAGGATTTTGGTGATCAGCGTCTGGAGGTCGCGTGCCTGGGGCGGCTCCGATGCACCAGCAATCACACGGGAGGCATAGGCGTCGTAGCCGGCACGGTACCAGGCGGCCCACCGGTCGCCATCACGCTGGGTGGCTTGCTGCAAGGCGTAGAGCCGCCAGAGCGCACCGCCGTATGTGACGGCCGGGGCGTCGGCCCACAGGCGGGCCATCGTATCGAGCCCAATGTCATCGACCAGATCGATCAACCAGGCCACGGTCTCAGCGTCGGCTTCTGGATCTTGACCGGTTGCCACAAGTTTTGCGGCAACCGTTTGAGCAGCAGAAAACACATCGGCAGGGTCAAGCCCACCCGGTCGATGCTCAAAGTTTTCAATCGGCATCAGCTTCGGGCGGGGATACTGGATACCGGTGGCACTACCGCGCTGAAAGCTCAAACGTACTCCTTGGTTATTGACGCGCTAACACGACAGCCTAAGGCAGGCGGACCGGTAAATAATAGTCTGTAGGGCGATTTTTGTTCCGTAGCAAAATAGGCTACAATCGTTTATCGGTCCTCAACGGACCGTGGGCCTTTAGCTCAGTTGGTAGAGCATCGGACTTTTAATCCGCAG
>CAZAAP010000109.1:0-6323 GCA_964482935.1 uncultured Enteractinococcus sp. | reverse complement strand
GGAAGGAAATGCCACCATGAAAAATGCACAACCAAAACCCCGCCTCCGAGCACTGTCTGCGATGGCGGTCATCGCCGGACTGGCCCTCGTCGGGTGCACGGGTGAACGGCAAGCGGACCGCGAGGCTAATACTGAAGAAGAGCGCGCTGGCGAAGAGGACGGCCGCGACGCCCGCCAAGAGCCCATGGCCACCGCGGAACTGGCCGATCCTGCAGGGGAAGTACTTGGCAACGTGGAGTTCTACAACCTCGACGGTGGGGAAACCGAAATTGTCGTGGCCGCCGAGAATCTCGAGTCGGCCGGATTCTACGGTTTCCACGTTCATCAAGTCGGGGAATGCGAAGCCGACAGCCAGGCCCCGGACGATCCGGAAAATACCGGGGCCTTCCTGTCTGCCGGCAGCCACATTCCCGGTGGCGAGGACGTCGATCACCCGGAGCACGCCGGAGACCTCCCGGTCTTGCTGGCCACACAGGACGGCACGGCCCAAATGTCGGTAGTCACCGATCGTCTCGATGAATCCACCCTGCTCGATGAGGACGGTTCGGCGGTTATCCTTCACTCAAATCCCGATAACTACGCCAACGTCCCGGAACGCTATCTTGATGACTCCACGCCAGATGAGGACACCTTAGGAACCGGTGACGCCGGTGCTCGGCTGGCCTGCGGAGTTATCGAGTAACCCCTCCCCAACGACAGATCCGACTGAGCACTAGCGCAGTCATCTCGTGATTGCACTAGTGCTCGGCGGCTGGGGTGGCATCTGGTCGGGCCGCATGGCGTCCGTGCGTTAACCAATACACGACTAATGAGACCACAAGCACCCCCGCGCCGGCCAGATAGAGCCCCGGATAGCCGCTGAGACCGATGAGAAACCCAAGTGCGACCGGCCCGATTGCGATCCCGGCATCCAAGGAAAGATAGTGGGTCGAGGTGGCGATAGGCACGCGATCGTGCGTCGTCCGGCTAATGCCAACCGCCTGCAAACTCGGCACCGCGCCGCCCTGCCCAATCCCGCCCAGCACCCCGGCGATCACCACGTGCCACACAGTATCGGCCACCGCGATGACGACTAACGCGACCGCAAAAGATAGCAACGCTATCGGGATGACGGCATTTTCGCCCCGTCGGTCGTGGATGCGGCCGGCGAACAGGCGAACCCCCAGCATCGCCAGGGCAAATACGATAAAGAACAGGGAGGCGGCTCCGGGCATCCCGCGACCGACCATAAACGGTGGAAGATACGTCGTAAAGAGCGCGTACCCGACTGCGCTGAGGAACGCGACGACGGCCACCGGCAGCACCTTGACGTCCATGAGGTCCGAACCCCGCAGGCGCCAACGTTCGGCATGGTCTTCCGCCCCGGGGGTATATTCGTGAATCCGCATCGGGAGCACGGCGAGTAACGAGACCGCTGCACAGATCGCGGTGAAGTTGAACACCCACTCATCCGATGTGACGTCGCTGATCATGACCGCACTGAAGGGGCCGATGGCCATCCCCAGGGTGGCGGCGAGCGAGAAATATCCCAGCCCCTCGCTACGGCGGGTGACGGGAATGATATCAATGACCGCCGAGGTGATAGCGGTCGAGACGATTCCAAATGCGGTGCCCTGCATGATCCGGACCAGGATCAGCAGGCCGTAGTGATCAATGAACGGATACACGAGCGAACCGATGACATATACGGCCAGCGAGATGATCAGGGTGCGCTTGCGTCCGATGAAGTCCAAGTACTTGCCGATCACTAAGCGAATCAGACCGGCACCGATCACGAAAGAACTGGCCGCAAACCCTGCCGCGGTGTCGTTGGCTTGAAACCGCTCCGCAGCATACAGTGCCATGAATGTCATCAGCGCAATGAAGACAATGTATGAGCCCAGTAGCACTGTGAAGGCTAAAAAGTAGTCACGGGTGAACAACGCATGCTTGGTTCTGGCACTCATCTACCCACTCCACGCGTTCGACATCATCCCGGATCCATATCTTTGGCAAACAGTTGGTTAATACAACGATTTTAGTCACGATACTACGCTGGAGTTCGAATGCAAGGTTCTGATCCTCGTTCGTCTCAAGATGCAGGGTACGTGGTCTGTGCCCCCGACGGTTGATTTTCGAAGTTCAGCCATTGTTTCCGGTGTGCGTCTCGTGTTTTTATAGGGTTATCTCACCGCACCCGAGAAGCTCAACCATGAACGACACAGGAGTATTTCATGCGAATTGCAGTCGTTGGAGCAACCGGCAATGCCGGGACCGCGGTGTTGCGCGAGTTGGCCAACCAGGACAGCGTCGAGTCGATCCTCGGTATTGCGCGCCGCCTTCCCAATCAAGAATTAGACCCGTATCGATACGCCGACTGGCATCGGGTGGACGTCCAGTTTGAAGACTCCCGCGCCGAGCTCCGAAAGATGTTCACCGGTTACGATGCGGTTATCCATCTGGCCTGGCTGATTCAGCCCAATAAGGAACGTGAACTACTGCGCCGCGTGAATGTCGACGGCACCCGGTATGTTTTGGAAGCTGCAGCTGCGGCCGGGGTCAAACATGTCGTGGTGGCCTCTTCGGTCGGTGCATACGCCGGGGTATATGACAACGAACTTCGCGATGAGTCCTGGCCTACTACCGGGATCGCGAGCTCGCACTACAGCACCGACAAAGCCGCGCAAGAACGTGTCATGGACGAATTTCAGGTCAAACATCCCAACGTCACCGTGGCCCGGCTGCGGCCAGCGCTCAAATTCCAAGGCAGCGCTGGCTCAGAGATTCAACGATACTTCCTGGGGGAGTGGGTACCTGTGCAATTATTGCGCGCCGGACGCCCACCGATTATCCCATTCCCTAAAGAAGCTCGAGCCCAGGCGGTGCACACCGACGACGTCGCACGGGCCTACGTGCTGGCCGCGCTCAAAGGCGTCGATGGGGCTTTCAACATTTGTGCCGACGACATTCTGGATCCAGGCGTCATCGGGGGAGTGCTTACCGCGAACCCGAAATACGGTCGTGTATTGCCGATGCCGGCTAAAGCCCTGCGTCCGCTGGTGAAGGCTGCGCACCGCTCGGGGCTGCTACCGGCCGATGAGGGTTGGCTTGATATGGCGGTGCGGGCGCCACTGATGGATAATACTCGCGCGAAGCAGGAGCTTGGCTGGAAGCCCACCAAGACCGGGGCGCAAGCGCTAGAAGAGCTCGTGAAAGGCATGGCGGCCGGTGCGGGGAAACGGTCTGCGCCAATGCGACCACGCGAGCAGCGTTCAGTTGCTCCATTCACGCTGCCACCGAAGAGCCACCGGGTACCCGATAACATTGATGCGCTAGCGTTACGCCAATACATGGCCGATCATGTCGCAGGCGCAACCGCCGGTTTCAATCGCATGCAACGCCTAGCGAAGGCTTATATTGAAACCCCGATGTATGGCGAAGTTGCCACGGTTGCCGAAGAAGTGCGAGTCGAGCTGAAGTTTTTGCAGAAACTGATGAACCGACAAGGTTTTCCGCGCCCCGGGTTTCAAGCTCCAGCGTTATGGGTGGGGGAGCGAGTGGCCCGCGTGAAGTCCTATTTTCCCCGGGAGGTCAAAGACGTCCCCTCGGTATTGGTGTTAGAAACTGAGCTGATGTTAGCGGCAGTGACCGGGAAACTGCACGGGTGGAAGACCCTGTTAGAAAAAACCGACGCCCTGGGTGTGCCAGCCAGCGTTTTTGAACAACTCATCGACGACACGCTACGGCAATATAAAACGCTGCAAAAAGCTCATAAATATGCACGCGAGCGCGCGTTCAAGCAGGAATTCGAAAATGCCACGGAGCACCCACTAGATCCCAGATGATGTCGCTTCGGTGCTACCGAGAGACCGATGACTCCTTCGCGTGGCGTCCGTGGGCAAACCAATATACCGCCAGCCCAACCAGGACGATGCCGGCCCCGGAAACATAGAGGCCGGGGTAGCCGGTGAGATCGAGCATGAACCCTAACACGACCGGTCCGATCGCTAATCCAGAGTCCAAGGCCAAGTAGTGGGTGGAGGTTGCAATCGGGATGCGGTTTGTCGTCGTGCGACTAATGCCCACCGCCTGGATGCTGGGCAAGGCTGCACCGTGGCCAAATCCACCAAGCACGGCAGCAAGGATGAAATGCCATAAGCTATCGGCCACCGCAATAATTGCCAGACCGACCACCAGACAAAGCAATGCTGCGGGGAGCACGGCGTTTTCACCGTACCGGTCGTGCAGTCGCCCGGCGAACAGGCGAACGACTAACATGCCGAATGCCCAAAGAATAAAGAACAGCGATGCGGTGCTGACCATACCTCGCCCGACAAGGTAAGCGGGGAGATACGTCATGACCACCGAGAATCCCATCGTGGTGAGCAGCCCGACCGTGGCGATCGACAGGATATTGAAATCGATCAGATCCGACCCTCGGATGCGCCACCGTCTGGCGTACTCATCCTGCGTGGGGGTACGCTCGTGAATTGTCATCGGCAGGACGGACACAAGGGCTACGATCGCACACATCGTGGTGAAGGCGAAAACCCAAAGGCTCGAGGCATATTCGCTTAACTGTATTGCTGCTAGCGGCCCGACCGCATTGGCGACGGTCCCAGCCAGCGACAGGTAACCGAGCCCTTCGCTGAGCCGACCCAACGGAATCATCGTGATGACTGTGGCGCTGATCGTCGTCGACGCAATACCAAAGGCTGCCCCGTGGATAAAGCGGACCATAATCAGCAGGGCGTAGTGCCCCAGCAGAGGATAGCTCAGCGAGCAGAGCACAAACAGGGCAAGGGTGATGATCAGTGTACGTTTGCGACCGATAAAGTCCAGGTACTTGCCGATCAGAATGCGTGACAGCGCCCCACCCGCTACGAAGGAACTGGCCGCAAACCCTGCTGCGGCGTCGCTGACACGGAATCGGTCCATGGCATAGAGCGCCATGTAGGACATCAACGTGATGAACACCAGGCTGATGCCGAGCATGACAATAAACGCCCGCAGATAGTCCGGCGTCCACAGGCGCTGCTCGGATGATGAAGACATGGACCCTAACTACAGTGGAAGCCAACCCTGGTTCTGTTATAGCAGAGTGGGCCGAGTCTCAGCCTTAGTAGTGGTGCGTGTCAGTCGGTGCCGGGTTGTAATCATCAGAGTCGGGACGGATCCATTCGATACCCAGCGCCTCGGCCAACTCAATGATGCCATTGGAACGAGCCAGGCGGGGCAGGTCTGAACCGTTGCGAATCTGCCCGCCGGCTTTTTCGAACTCTTCCAGAAAGTCGTGCGCCCAGGTGAGTTCTTCCTGCGACGGACTCAGGCCGGCATTGATGGTGGCGGTCTGTTCGGGCAACAAACACAGTTTGCCACTGAACCCGAATTCCGCGGCGATCGAAGCGCCCTGGATGAGGTTCTTACTGATCGTGCCCTGGGTGGGGCCATCGATCGGCGAGGGCAACATGGCCGCTATTGAAGCAATCGTGAACTGGCTGCGAGCATATGCCAGCGCTCGCGGGGAGGATCCGAACCCGGTGTCGCGCCGGAAATCACCGATCCCAAAAGCCAGGCGGAACGTGCCGCGTGCAGCCGCAATCGAGTTGATGCGCTGCAATCCGCGTGCGGTCTCCACCAGCGCGACGATCGGGACGCCGGGCAACCGCGCGGCGGTTTCGTTGACGTGATCGGTGGACTCAACCATTGCCAGCATGACACCCAGCAGACCACCGTTATGATGCGGGCCTTCAAGCTCGTGACTGACGTACTGTGCTAGTTCGGTGACGTCGTCTTCCCACCACTGGGTGCCGTACCCATTGATGCGGACCCAGCCGGTGTGCCCCTTAGCAAACTGGTCTGCCACATGCTTGCGGGCGCGGTCTTTATCCTTGGGCGCTACGGCGTCTTCAATATCGTAGACGACGACGTCGGCGGCGGAATCCTCCGCAGCTTGGAAGCGATTGGGTTGTACAGCGTTGACCAACAACCACGATCTCGCCAGATCCGCCTGCACTTTTTGCCCCGGCGACGGGGAAACATATGTGGTCATGATCGAACTGTTGGACACCAGATCTCCTCTAGCAACTGCACCGGGTGGCAAATACCGCGAAATGTATTGACAATTCTTCAACCCGGGATGAATATTCCTTGTATAAGGGTACCGCGACAGATATTGCGATCCAACGAATCAGCTGCTAGAGCACAGCCCGCCGTAGGTCACTTTCGGTGGTGACAAAATCCACAAAAATCCGATACGTCAGACGAGGAATTATCCTGCAGAAGTTCACGTTTTACTAGTACTTCCAGCCGTACGCGATGTATGCTGAAGCACCCTTTCTAAT
>CAZAAP010000108.1:0-6369 GCA_964482935.1 uncultured Enteractinococcus sp. | reverse complement strand
TCTGGGTTTTTACCAGACGCCGAGTTGCTCACAACACTCCTTTTACAATTTGTGGTTACTCTATTTTTCAAAATTCTTTGGGCATTAGCAACATCTTCCCATCCTACTGTGTCCTAGGTTGCATCGGCTGCGATAGCGGTAGACGTAACGAGTACTGATTACCTGGCGGGAGGCACAGACAAGGGTAGAATCCCCTTTGAGATCCCTTTGACGTGACGCGATTGATCCCAACAGCGATCATGCGCGTGCCAGTAAACGACGACCCACAATAGTCGTCAGTGATAGAAAGAGGTCAGTAGTGAGCACAGCTGAAGAAAGCTCTGACATCCTAAGTGGTTTGACCGACCACGCACCCGATAAAGATCCAGAAGAAACATCTGAATGGATCGAGTCATTCGATAGCCTGGTCGAAGTCGCTGGAACGGAACGCGCTGAGTACATCATGCGCCAACTGCTGCAGCGTGCCGGCACAAAATCTGTTGCCGTACCGATGGTGACCACCACCGACTACGTCAACACCATTCCTGCTGATCAGGAACCGGAATATCCGGGCGATGAAGAACTTGAACGCCGTTATCGCAACTACCTGCGTTGGAATGCCGCTGCTATTGTGCAGCGTGCCCAGCGTGATGGTGTGGGCGTAGGTGGCCACATTTCCTCATACGCAGGTCAGGCCACCCTGTATGAAGTCGGCCTGAACCACTTCTTCCGAGGCCAGGACCACCCGGGCGGCGGTGACCAGATTTTCTTCCAGGGCCACTCCTCCCCTGGTAACTACGCCCGTGCCTTCCTTGAGGGACGACTGAGCGAAAAAGAACTCGATGGTTTCCGTCAGGAAAAATCGATGGCACCAAATGGTCTGCCGTCATACCCTCACCCGAAAATGCTGGATAACTTCTGGCAGTTCCCAACTGTTTCAATGGGTATTGGCCCGTTGAACGCGATCCACCAGGCGCAATTCAACCGCTACATCCAGGACCGGGGGATTAAAGACACCTCGGAACAACACGTATGGGCATTCCTGGGTGACGGGGAAATGGACGAACCAGAATCCCGCGGTGCGCTACATGTCGCAGCCAATAGCAAGCTGGACAACCTGACGTTTGTGATCAACTGTAACCTGCAGCGCCTAGATGGTCCGGTGCGCGGTAACGGCAAGATCGTCCAAGAACTCGAAGCCTCCTTCCGCGGTGCTGGCTGGAACGTCATCAAGGTGCTGTGGGGCCGTGAATGGGACCCACTGCTCGAAGCTGATGACACCGGTGAACTGGTGCGCATTATGAACGAAACACCAGACGGTGACTATCAGACCTACAAAGCTGAGTCCGGTGGTTTCGTTCGTGAGCACTTCTTTGGGCGCTCCTCGACCACCAAAGAGCTTGTCGCTGATATGAGCGACGATGAAATCTGGGGCTTGAAGCGCGGTGGCCACGACTACAAGAAGGTCTACGCCGCTTACAAAGCCGCGATGGAATACAAGGGCAAACCCACAGTTATTCTTGCCCACACAATTAAGGGCTACGGGCTGGGTGCCGGTTTCGAAGGTCGCAACGCGACCCACCAGATGAAAGAAATGTCGATCGACGAGATTAAGATCTTCCGTGATCGTCACCGTATTCCGATTTCCGATGAGCAGATCGAAAAAGATCAGTACGCCATGCCGTACTATCATCCAGGCCAAGACGCTGAAGAAATCAAGTACATGCAAGAGCGTCGCCGTCAACTGGGTGGATATGTACCAGAGCGTCGGAAAAAATATGATCCGTTGCCATTGCCGCCAGAATCCACCTATAAGCACGCTCGCAAGGGTTCCGGTAAGCAGAAGATTGCCACGACTATGGCATTCGTTCGTCTGCTCCGTGACCTGATGCGTGATAAGAACATCGGTAAACGCATTGTGCCGATCATTCCGGATGAGGCGCGTACCTTCGGTATGGACTCATTCTTCCCGACCGCCAAGATCTACAACCCACGCGGTCAGAACTATATGTCCGTCGACCGTGATTTGTTCCTGTCATATAAGGAATCCTCTGAAGGCCAGTTGTGGCACGTGGGAATCAACGAAGCTGGTGCCACAGCAGCGCTAACCGCTGCCGGAACGTCGTACTCGACGCAGGGCGAGATTATGATTCCGATTTACATCTTCTACTCGATGTTCGGGTTCCAGCGTACCGGCGACAGCTTCTGGGCTGCGGCCGACCAGCTAACACGTGGTTTCGTCATTGGGGCTACCGCAGGTCGTACTACCCTAGCCGGCGAAGGTACTCAGCATATGGACGGGCACTCCCCGATCTTGGCTGGCACCAACCCCGGTGTGAAGCACTATGATCCGGCCTTCTCTTACGAGATCGCCCACATCATTCGCAACGGTCTGTACGAGATGTACGGCGATCACGATATGGGTGATGATGTTCGTAACGTGATGTACTACATGACCGTGTACAACGAACCCATTACGCACCAGCCAGAACCAGAAGGCATCGATATTGATGGTTTGCTGCGCGGCATTTACCGCTACTCAACCTCTGATATTGGTGGACCAAAGGTCCAGCTCTTTGGCTCTGGTGTATCCCTTCCATGGGTCATCGAAGCCGCCGACCTCTTGGCCAATGACTGGGGCGTCTCCGCAGACGTGTGGTCGGTTACCAGCTGGAATGAGTTACGACGCGACGCTGTCGCCGCCGAGCGCGATCAGTTACTGAAACCAGACCAAGAGACACGGGTTCCGTACATCACCCAGGTAATGCAGGATACCGAGGGTCCAGTTGTGGCAACTACCGACTTCGCGACTCTGCTTCCAGACCAAATCCGTCAGTACATCCCGAATAAATTTGCCACTT
The DNA here is from genome assembly GCA_964482935.1 of uncultured Enteractinococcus sp. Taxonomy (GTDB): domain Bacteria; phylum Actinomycetota; class Actinomycetes; order Actinomycetales; family Micrococcaceae; genus Yaniella. The sequence goes on along the minus strand of CAZAAP010000108.1, from coordinate 3,529 downwards.
TAGGTGCCGATGCCTTCGGCTTCTCTGACACTCGCGCTGCCGCACGTCGTTACTTCGGTATCGATACCCACTCCGTTGTGGTTCGTGCGCTGCAGATGCTGGAAGAAGATGGCAAGGTCGAAAAGGGCACGGCTTCCACCGCCTTTTCCCAGTACCGCCTTGATGACGTCAATGCAGGTACTACCGGAACAGCTGGTGGCGACGCCTAACAGGTCAACACTGTACTAAAAGACTCACTGCGGGTGCTGGAGCTTTCCAGCACCCGCAGTGCGTTAAGCTCAACACCCCTAGCCTGAGCTACGATAGAGCCGTGACATTTGATACATTCAGGTCCTCGATCAGCGCACTCATCGCGCGGAAGGCCGCATGAAAAATAGCTGGTCCACAAAAATTCCACGACCGGTTTCAGCCGATGCCAAGGCCGCGGTTCGCTCCCACCTTGGTGAGCTGAAAACCGCAATCTTGCATCAGCTCAATACGTCACTGCCATGGTTCCGCGAATTACCTGCGAATCAACGTTCGAGTCTTGGCGAAATCGCCCAACAGGGGCTTACTACATTCGCAGATTGGTTTGAACACAGCGAAACCTCCGTCAAAAAACCGGCCTCCGGTGTGCTGCACTCCGTATTCGGGAACGCTCCCTCAGAGCTATCCCGCACCGTGTCACTGCAACAAGCCGTTCAGCTATTACGCACCGTCCTGCAAGTAGTCGAAACACAAGTTCCCGCGATCGTTGGAGAACCTGACAAGGCCGCCGCACGCTATGCGGTTGTCTTCTATTCACGTGAGATCGCATTTGCCCTGGCCGAAGTCTATGCACGGGCCGCTGAGACCCGCGGTTCGTGGGATGCTCGACTGGAAGCGCTCTTATTAGATTCGATTCTGGCAGGAGACCGCGCCGATGAAATCCGGTCTCGGGCAGCAGCGACCGGTTGGAAAGCGCACCGGGGCATCACTGTGATGGTCGGCCGTCCCGATCAGCTGGAGGAGCCTCAACTCGTGGCCAAACTCCGAGAAATCGCCACCCGGGCGCGCCTTGAAATCCTCATCGGCGTCCTTTCTGATCGTCTCGTCATTGTGTTGGGCGATGTCGACGATATTGAGGTGGACACTAGGACAATCCAACGCGGCTTTGGCGACGGACCCATCGTGTACGGGCGCATTGTCGATTCGCTCGTCGACGCCCCCATCTCAGCCCAAGAAGCTCTCGAAGGCTTTTCCGCTGCCCCGGCGTGGCCTGCGGCGCCGCGACCAGTTGCAGCTTCGGAACTGCTCCCTGAACGCGCCCTCAATGACGACCAAGTGGCACGCGCTGCGTTAACTACTCAGGTCTACCGCCCACTGTCACGGGCTGGACATTCCCTATTGGAAACCGTCGATGTGTACACCACGACCGGCGGTTCTTTGGAAGCTACAGCGCGCCAATTGTTTATTCACGCTAATACGGTGCGCTACCGGCTCAAGCGTGTCGCTGAGCTGACCGGATGGGACCCTACGTCGCCAAGAGATGCATATGTCCTACAAGTCGCTTTGATGACAGGTAGACTCGATACGGTCTTAAACCAGCCAGAACCATGACCAGGCCCAGAAACACCTCTGAGTGAACTCCAAACGTCTTTGTAGGAAACCTACAAAAACATTGCGTATACTCGGGGGCTAGCTTGACAGGTTATGCCCGAAGAATTTGGAAGAGTTGAATCTATGCTCGCAATCGTGTGCCCGGGACAGGGCTCTCAGACTCCAGGTTTTCTGGAACCGTGGCTCGACCTACCCGGTATCTCTGAAACCCTCAGCCAATGGTCGGAAGCCACCGGTGTTGATCTCGTAACACACGGCACCACTTCCGATGAAGAAACCATTAAGGATACAGCCGTAGCCCAACCACTCATTGTGGCAGCAGGCCTACTGGCAGCTCAGGCACTCGAGACCGGCACCCTGGCCACCACCGCATGGATGACAGCCGGACACTCAGTGGGCGAAATCACCGCCGCAGGCCTTTCCGGGGTACTTTCCCCTGTAGAAGCACTTGAATTCGTGCGTGTGCGAGCCCAGGGTATGGCGGCGGCTGCGGGTGCCGAACCTACCGGAATGGCTGCGGTCTTAGGTGGGGACCAAGATGAAGTGATTGCCCATTTGGAAAGCCTCAATCTTACGCCGGCCAACGTCAACGGTGGAGGTCAAGTCGTCGCCGCTGGCTCTCGGGATGCCCTCGCTGCGCTGGCTGAGAATCCCATGGCTAAAACTCGCGTTATAGAGCTCAAAGTCGCTGGAGCATTCCACACGCAGTATATGGAATCTGCAGTCAGTGACCTCAGCACATTTGCTCAAAGCCTGACCCCGCAAGATCCTGCCGTGGCATTGGCCTCAAATACTGACGGTGCAGTAATCACCTCGGGGCAAGAGTTTTTGAACCGTGTTATCAGCCAAGTCACCTCACCGGTACGCTGGGACCTGTGTCAGCAGACCATGATTGAAAAGAACGTCACCGGAGTCATAGAGCTGCTGCCTGGTGGTACGTTGACAGGCATTGCTCGTCGCGCCATGAAGGGTGTTAAAACACTCGCAATCAAAACACCGGCAGATCTTGAAAAGGCTCAAGAGTTTATCGCCGAACATACCCAGACCATCTCAGCGTAAAGGTTTCATGTGCCCACACCAACGTTAAATCAGTACAACACCAACTCGGGTAGCCGTATTCTTTCGGTGGGCGGCTACCGACCGGCAAAGCGCGTGACCAATGACGAACTGGCCGGTCCGATTGACTCTTCGGACGAGTGGATTCGACAGCGCACAGGCATCGTCACGCGCCAGCGCGCTGACGCCGAAACGAGCTTAACTGATATGTCGCTCGCCGCCGGCCAGCAAGCGATTGAACGTGCCGGGCTGGAAGCTTCGGATATCGACGCTGTGGTTGTAGCAACTGTAACGTTCCCATACCCTACCGGTTCAGCCGCAGCTGTCATTGCTGGCGAACTGGGCCTGCACGTTCCGGCATATGATATCTCAGCTGCCTGCGCCGGCTACTGCTACGGGGTCGCCCAAGCCGATTCGTTGGTACGTTCCGGCATGGCTGACCACGTACTGGTTATTGGTGCTGAAAAACTCTCAGATTTCGTCGATCCTACTGACCGCTCAATTTCCTTTCTGCTCGGAGATGGGGCAGGCGCTGTCGTGGTGGGTGCGGCCGAGGAGCCCGGTATTTCGAAATCCAACTGGGGATCGAAAGGCGAAGACTGGGACATGATTCGCATGACTCGCTCGAACCTCGAGATGCGCAACATTATCCAAGAAGTTGAACAGACCGGCGATGCAACTGCGATCACCGAGCCTGGGAGCCAAGGCAGCGTGTGGCCTACGCTACGCCAAGAAGGGCCTTCCGTGTTCCGCTGGGCTGTATGGGAAATGGCAAAGGTCGCCAAGCAAACTCTCGCCGATGCCGGTGTAGAGCCCGAAGATCTCGCTGCATTTTTGCCGCACCAGGCCAATATGCGCATCATTGATGAGTTCGCCAAACAACTCAAACTTCCAG
>CAZAAP010000107.1:0-6487 GCA_964482935.1 uncultured Enteractinococcus sp. | reverse complement strand
ACTCAGTGCTGGAGGTGCCAATGGCATTCAATATTTTTGTTCTGGGCCTAGACGATTTAGGGCAGTCTGAGCTTGCAACCCTTCCCGATGCTCACGACTATATTTTCCACGGTTTGATGACAATCGACGAATTACAAAACGGCACGATCGATGTCAAAGCACTGTTAGAAAAAGCCCAGCATCAGCTCGACACATTTGACGGTTCGGTCGATGGAATCGTGGGGTACTGGGACTTTCCCATCAGTCTGATGGTGCCGATCCTGTGTGCTCGCTACAACTTGCCTGCTAAAGACCTAGAAGCTGCGGTCAAATGCGAACATAAGTACTGGAGCCGAATTGAACAGCAGCGATTCATCGACGAATACCCGAAGTTTGATCTGATCGATTTCAATGATCCGCAAACCACGCTGCCAGATCACATGTCGTATCCCGTGTGGGCCAAACCGATCAAATCTTTTTCCTCTGAAGGTGCCTACTATGTGACTTCTGATGAGGAACTCCAAGCGGTATTAGCCAAACGCCGCGCCTCTCCAGAACGGGCAGGACCGGCTTTTGATGACATCCTGGCCATGCTTGACCTTCCCGGCGAAATTGCGGGTATTCCCGGCGGCGCATACATGGTGGAAGAAGCCGCAACCGGGCATCAATGCACGATCGAAGGCTACACCTGGCACGATGAGGTAGTTCTCACGGGGATTGTCGATTCGCTGCACTACGACAACTCCTCAAGCTTTTTACGCTATAAGTACCCGTCGACCCTACCGGATGATGTGCTGGAGCGAATTCGATCGGTCACGCTCCGCGTCATCGCCGGTATGGGTCTGCACAACAGTACGTTCAATGTCGAATACTTTTGGGATCCAGCAACTCACAGCCTGATGCTGTTAGAAATCAACACCCGACATTCGCAATCCCACGCCCCATTATTCCGCTACGTTGATGGGCTCACGAATCACGCGCAAATGGTGGCGTTATCCCTAGGGCGTGCACCGCAACATCCCGTCGGTGAAGGATACTTTAACACAGCCTCAAAATGGATGCACCGCAGATTTTCGGATGGCATCGTGCATCGGGTCCCGACAGCCGCCGAGATCGCAGACCTCGAGCAACGCTACCCCGGAACCATCATCGAGCTCGAGGTCACCGAGGGCCAACACCTGTCGGACAGTTTCAGCCAAGATAGCTACAGCTACATGCTGGTGACCATTTACACCACGGGTCAGACAGACCAGGAAGCCGTCGAGATCTACGAAGCGTGTCTCAACGCCCTGCAATTTGAGATTGAAGACCGTTAGGAGCCCGATGCGTACCGTCACATCGCTACCGTATGAAGTGGAAGAAACTGAACACTTATGGATCCCGATGGCCGACGGCACCCGCCTGGCCGCGCGACTATGGAAACCCGTGAACGCTCAAGACAACCCGGTCCCCGGCATTGTTGAGATGATCCCGTATCGCAAACGCGACCTAACCGCCGTGCGCGACTCGATCCATCATCCCTATATGGCCGGTCACGGGTACGCGTGCCTGAGGGTGGATCTTCGCGGCACGGGCGACTCCGAGGGGGTATTAACCGATGAATACCTGGAACAAGAATTGCTCGATGTCGAAGATGTGCTGGCATGGCTGAGTCGCCAACCCTGGTGTAGCGGTCGAACCGGCATCATCGGTATCTCCTGGGGCGGGTTTAATGGTTTACAGGTAGCGGCTCGGCGTCCAGAAAGTCTCGGTGCGGTAGTTACGGTGTGCTCCACGGATGATCGCTATACCGATGACGTCCACTACATGGGCGGGTGCTTGCTCACGGACAACCTGTCCTGGGCCTCTACCATGTTTGCCTACACCGCATCGCCCCCCGATCCGGAACTGGTCGGTGATAAATGGCGCGAGATGTGGCACAACCGGCTGGAACACTCAGGACTGTGGTTAGAAACCTGGCTGCAACACCAACGCAAAGACGACTATTGGCGTCACGGCTCGATCAATGAAAACTACGACGACATCCAGGTCCCGGTGTTTGCGGTCAGCGGGTGGGCCGACGGGTACTCCAACGCGGTGTTCCGCCTGCTTCGGGGACTTAAATCCCCAACTCGTGGCCTCATCGGCCCGTGGAGTCACAAATATCCGCACCTAGGGCAGCCCGGTCCGGCCATCGGTTTCCTCCAAGAAGTCGTAGCCTGGTGGGATCACTGGCTGAAAGATCGCACCGACAATGGCGCCATGGACGGTCCCCAGCTGTCGATTTGGATGCAAGATACCGTCAAACCGGCCACGACCTATCAGAACCGCCCGGGACGCTGGGTGGGGGAGCGGACCTGGCCGAGTCCACGCATCGAGGCGACTCGGTACCCCTTTGGGCGTCGTCGAATGTTATTTTCCGAAGAAGAACGCGACGCCCTCCCGGTCAGTCCCAAACTCACCGTCGAATCTCCGCTGTCGGTTGGTCAATTTGGAGGCAAATGGTGTTCCTATAACGCGCCACCCGATATGCCGTATGACCAGCGCGAAGAAGACGGCGGCGCCATGATCTTTGACACCGACCCGCTACCGCACCGGCTGGAATTACTGGGCCAGCCGATCGTTGAACTGACCCTGTCGGCAGATGAACCGGTGGCCATGGTTGCGGTTCGTCTGTCCGATGTCGCTCCCGATGACTCGGCGACCCGGGTGAGCTACGGGGTGCTGAATCTCAACCACTTTGACGGCTCCGATCAGCCCAAAGCGCTGACTACCGGAGATGAACACACCTACCAGGTCAAACTCAATGGTCTAGCCCAGTCATTTCCCGCCGGCCACCGGCTGCGGGTCTCCGTGTCGACGTCGTACTGGCCGGTCGTGTGGCCCTCACCGCACTCGGTGCGCCTGACAATTGACCCCATGACCAGTGCGCTGATTCTGCCGGTGCGTCCCCCAGACACTAACGAAGACCCTGCGATGATGCCGGTCTTCGGGCGACCCGAAGGCACTAAACCGCTGCCGACCCTCCAGATTGAACCCGGTGAACATGACTGGTCGGTCAGTCGTAATCTGGTCGAGTTGACCGGCAAACTTGAAGTCATCAAAGATCTTGGCGTCGTACGATTCAAAGACATTGATCTGGACGTCACCCGGCGCGCGGTGGAACGCTACACCTTCCGCGATACCCAACCGAATTCGGTGCGTGGCGAAACCGAATGGACCATGGCCTTCCAACGCGACGACTGGTCCATCTATACCTACACAAAAACGGTGCTGACCTCGACGCCAGACGCATTCCACCTCTATGCTGAGTTAGACGCCTACGAAGGCGAGTGCCGGGTCGCATCAAAAACCTGGAACACGAGCATCGAGCGAGACTTTATCTAACGATGGGAGCACTTCAGTGGACATCCTGTCCGGGCGCACGCTGCTGCGCCCCACCGATCCCGCACGCAGCCAGGCCTTCTACCGCGACACCCTCGGACTGGCTATTCACCGGGAATTCGGGCCCCCGGATGCGCCAAGCCTCGTATTCTACTGCGGCAACGGACTATTAGAAGTCGCCGGGCACCCCACTCCGCTCAGTAAAGCCGGCACTGCGCTCGTCTCGCTGTGGTTGCAAGTGCGCGACGTCGCGGCTGAATACGCGCGCCTTGAGGACTCAGGTGTGACGATGCTCCGCGAGCCGCGCACCGAGCCGTGGGGCCTTATCGAGGCCTGGATCGCTGATCCCGACGGGCTGCAAATCGTCCTGGTCGAAATTCCAGCGGACCACCCGCTACGCCGCGACCAGCGACCCATCGAAACGCTGCAATAAAGCCCACGGCCAGTACGGTTAGGCGTTGTTGCGCAATCCGCCCTGCCACATGACGTCATAGGGGGTTTCGGCGGTCATGCGCTGATTGATCCCGGCGGTGACGAAGTCCTTGGCGCGCTCGGCTGCCTGGAACGGGGTGCGACCCTTGGCCAGCTCGGCCGTCACGGCAGCGGCCAACGAACACCCGGCACCCGATACGGCATGGTTGCCAATCTTGTTGACCCCCAGCACCTCGAGCGTGGACCCGTCGTAAAACACATCCACAGCTTCGGGACCATCCAAGCGCACACCACCTTTGGCAAACACTGCGACACCGGATTCGTCATGAATCTTGCGGGCTGCTTCTTTGAGATCGTCCAGGTTTGTAATCGTCATGCCGGACAGTTGCTCGGCTTCAAAGTGATTTGGGGTTGTGACCGTTGCCAGGGGGAGGAGTTTGGTCTTGAGCGCTTCGTCGGTGTCCTGGGCTTCGCCTGGTTCTTGACCCTTACAGATCAATACCGGGTCCAATACAATATTTTTCCACTGCTGAGACTGCAGCGCGTTGGCGACGACGTCGATGGTTTCAACCGAACCCATCATGCCCAACTTGACGGTGTCGAGCTGGCCGGCGAAGTTCGCTTGGATCGCTTCCAGCTGGTGAGCTAGCACGACCGGATCGATGCGGGTGAGCCGGTGATTCCAATTGTCGTTGGGATTATAGGAAACGATACAGGTCAGCGCGGCGGTCCCGTAGGTGCCAAGTTCTTGGAAGGTGCGAAGATCCGCTTGCGCACCGGCGCCACCGGTGGCCTCGGATCCTGCGATGGTAAGGGTAACGGCAGGAGAGTGAATGCTATACATGCCGACCATCTTATATGGCCTAGGCCAATGTGTGTGTTTTTATGCGTTCAGATAACGCAACCTATGCGGCGTCGTCAGCGCGGACTTTGCCGTCGGGTTCAATAACGTGGACAAATGAAGTCGCCGTCCAGCGCCCCAGGGCCATCAGGATCGCGGCCGGGAACCCGACCAGCGGGATCAACAGTGGAATCAGACCTTGCCCACCGACGGTCAACACGGTCAGGCCGTAAAGCATCCCGATGACGGCGTAGGCCAGAATGTGCACGGACTGATTCAGCTGATGCCGCAGTAACCAGTTGGTCAGCAGTGCTAACGGTAACCCCAGCACCAGGCCAGAAAGCCCCACGAGTGTCAGCAGCGGGGTCAGATCCCCGACCGTATCGGAGAGCGGCAGCAAATTCAGGATGACCACGAGCCCGGCCATCACAATATTGGGGACCAGCCAGGCCAATAAGAAACCGTAGATCGACATCGACAGCCGAGGCTTGGCTTCGGTGTTCTTGCGACGTTTCGGTGCGGAATCATATTTTTCTGGGACGGGAGTGGTCACAACGGGCCTTAGAACTGGTGCAGGAAGTACGAACTGACCCCAATTGTAATGTTTTTTCGGCCGCCCCGAGTAGGCTGTGTGCTTATGGCAACAACTGGATCACACCCGCGGGCCTGGATCGTGGTGGTCGCAACGGGCATTCTTGCGGCAACGCACGTCTGGAAGCTTCCATCCGCGCTGGAATTTATACGCGCTGACCTGGGAATCGACCTGGTCGTCGCCGGAGCACTGGTGGGGGTCGTCCAGTTAGCCGGTGGGCTGGGTGGGCTCGCCGCCTCGGTGGTAGCGGAACGCATCGGTTCAAAGAACACGCTGGTGGTCGGGCTGGTGCTCGCCGGTGTCTCATCGATCGTTGGGGGATTCGCCAACAGTGCCGCCTGGCTGATGACGACGCGCGCGATCGAAGGTATCGGGTTCATTCTCATCACGGTCGCGGCCCCCGCCATGGTGCGCCTCTTAGCCCCCCAGGACAAGGTCAACGGGGCCATGGGGTGGTGGAGTGCCTTTCAGGGCACAGCCTTATTCCTCGGGGTTGGTATCTCCGCGATCCTGCTAAATGCCACGGCGGTATCCTGGAATATCTGGTGGTTGATGATTGGGGCCGCCACACTGGCATTCATTCCGGTTGTGGTGACCTCCATACCGAAGGACCCACCCGGGGTGGTTCAGCTGCATCGAATTGGCCGGATCATCAAAACCTCGATCGCCACGCCCTTACCGTGGGCGTTAGGACTGATCTTTGCTTCCTATACCCTGCAGTGGGGTGCCATCCTGAGCTTTTTGCCCACCATTTTTGGAAAAGCAGAACTCGACACCGCTTTTGATACTGCCATTCTGGTTGGGATTGCGACGGCGATTGTTGGCGGGGTCAACGGGATCGCCAATATCGTCACCGGCAGACTCTTACAACGCGGCTACACCCCGCGTAGGCTCCTGGTCACCGGGCTGACCACGATGGCCATCATGTCGACACTGGTCTTTGCACCCGATTGGTCCCAGGTGCCCGGCAATGTCGTCTGGGCGATGATCGCTGCGGCCATCTTTTCGTTTATGGGTGCGCTCGTGCCGACCACGGTCACTCGTCAGGCGGTCGACATCGCACCTGCTGGTGGCTCGCCGTCGGCCGTCATCGGGTTGATCACCCAGATGTTCAACCTGGCCAACTTCGTCGGACCGGTCATCTTATCGGCCATCGCAGCGGCCGCCGGAACGTGGCAGCTGTCCTGGACCATGACGGTCACCGCCTCCGCTGTCGGGATCCTCATGACCCTGCTGTTTGTGCCACGGGGTGTAGAACCATTCAAAACTGACGCCAAAGT
>CAZAAP010000106.1:0-6518 GCA_964482935.1 uncultured Enteractinococcus sp. | reverse complement strand
TTTCCACATCCTCCACGACACGGTTGCGCAACGAGTAGGGCTCCGGTAATAGCTGTCGTTAGTGCTCGAATTTGAACACGATAAACCGCCCGACGTCAGGGGGTGGGACCGAGATGTTTAGCGGGTGAGATTGACGGTGATGGTATCGCCGAGGGAACCCTGCCGACCGGGGAGCACCATAATTTTCTCGACGACTTCCACCGTGGTGGACTCATCAGATACGGCCGTGATAATTCCTGTGACTTCACCGAGGCCACCGAGCAGACTCGCCACTGATTCAGGTAGCTCGGACAGGTCTAATGACGGCACAGGACCTAGATCTAGAATCTCACCGTGCTCGACAACAGCGATTCGGTCGCCCACGGTGGTCGCCTCGGCCGGGTCATGTGTTACGTAAATGGCCGACGTGCCGGTCTGTTTTAACAAGTCACGGATATCCACCGCGAGCCGCTGCCGTAACCCACGGTCGAGAGCCGAAAGCGGTTCATCGAACAGGATGACCGCTGGTCGGATGACCAGGCAGCGAGCGAGTGCCACGCGCTGGGCTTGGCCGCCGGAAAGTTCGGTAATGGCACGATCGGCGAGTTCGGCAATATCCACCATCTCTAAGACCTCAGCCACGCGGCGACGACGTTCGTGTCGGGGGACTTTGGCGGCTTCGAGCCCGTAGGAAACGTTGCCGGCGACGGTGCGGTGGGGGAAGAGTTGGGCATCCTGGAACACCATGGTGCAGTTGCGGCGGTGGGGTGGGACGTGGTCGCCGTCGTCGTCGGTTTGAACTCCCGCGATTTCTACGGTGCCGGTTTGGGCGTGCTGGAGCCCGGCGATGACGCGCAACAGGGTGGATTTGCCGGCTCCGGACGCGCCGAGCAGACCGAGGATCTCGCCGTCGTTGAGCGTGAGCTGAGCCCCGGTGAACACTTGATTGCCGCTGGAGTAGCTCAGGTGGAGGTTGGTGACGTTGATGGCGGTCATGGGGTGCTCCTGAGGGTGCGCGGGCGGATGCGTTCGCCCAACATCAGGGCGAGTGAGGCGACGACACCGAGGACAACGGCGGCGGCCAGGGCCATACCGAAGTTGTCGGCGCCGGGGCGGGAGAGCAGGCGCACGATGTAGACGGGCAGGGTTTGGTATTCGGGGGAAGCGAGGAAGCTGGTGGCACCGAATTCGCCGAGCGCGACCGCGAAGCTTAGCCCGGCGGACAGTCCGACGGCACGCAATAGATACGGTCCGTCGATGGTGGCCAGAATGCGGGTGGGGGAGGCGCCGAGTACGGCGGCGGCGTGGCGTTGGCGGGGGTCGACGGCGGCGAGGATCGGAATCAGGCTGCGGACCACGAGCGGTAGGGCGACGACGGCTTGGGCGAGCGGGACCAAAGCACCGGATTGGCCTAGGGTCGGGTTGATCGCGTGGATCGAAACGAGGAAGCCGAAGCCGATCGTCACCGAGGAGACGCCCAGGGGCATCATGATGAACGTATCGAGTACTTGTTGGGCGCGGGCTAGGGCGCGTGAGCGGACGGTGCGGGTGAGCAGCAGGGCGGTGAGGATGGCGATGACCATGCAGATGATGGTCGCGTCGAGGGCGATTTTGATCGAGTGTTCTAGCGCTTGAGCCGCAGTAGATCCACCGGCGAATCCGCTGCCCGGGGAGGTAAGCAACAACCGGTAGTTGTGCAGGCTGTACCCGTCGGCGGTGGCTACGGAGCGTTCGACCAGGGTGAGCATCGGCAGCAGGATGATGACGACGACGGCGAACAGTGTCACGGTCAACGGCAGCCAGTCGGCGCGGGTTAGCGGTTGGCGGCTGGGTTGTTGTAGGCGCAGGGCGGTGGTGGTGCGGTGCGAGAGGCGCTGGGTGGTCCACACTGAGGCCAGCACGAACACGACCTGGAGTGCGGAGAAGACGGCGGCGGTGCGCAGGTCAAGAAAGGTTTGGGTCTGGCGGAAGACCTCGGTTTCCAAGGTTCCGACGCCGGGGGTGCCCAGGGTACGCACGAGCGAGTACGCGGTCGAGCAATACAGAAACACCAGCCCGGCCGAGGCCCCGATGGCCGGGGTCAGCGCGGGCAGGGTGATGGTGAAAAACGCGCGGGTGCGCGAGGCACCGAGGCTGCGGGCGGCCTCGACGGTGCGCGGGTCCAGTAGTTGCCACAGGCCACCGACCTGACGGGCGATGAGACTGATGTTGAAAAAGACCATCGCGGCGATAACCGCGCCCGTCGTCTGGTCCAGATCCAGGAAGCCGAGCGGCCCGCCGGGGCTGAGCAGCGCGCGGAAAGCGACTCCGACGACGACGGTCGGCAACACGAATGGCACCAGGGTGATTGAGCGCAGCACGGTGCGCCCGGGGAAATCGGTGCGGTAGAGAATATAGGCCGCCGGGATACCGAACAGGACCGAGCCGGCGGTGCCGCCCAGGGCCATCGTCAGAGTGTGGCCGACGATGGCCCAGGTGCGCGAGGTCGTCAGGACCTCACCGAATGCGCTGAAGTCCAGCGTGCCGGCGTCGTCGGTTATGCCGCGCAGCAGCATGGCGCCGACGGGCCAGGCGAAGAAGATGGTGAGGAAGGTGACAATAACCGCGACGGCTGCGGTCCACCCGATGCGGGCGCGCATGTTAGCCGGCGTGGTTTTCGGCAAGCTCGGTCCACTCGGCTAACCAGGTCTCCCGGTTTTCGGCGACCTCGGTCGGCTCCGCCGTGATGGGGTCTTCGGCCAGTTCGGCGTACTGGGTCCATGCGGCGGGCAGTTCGACGTCGTCACGCACCGGGTACATGAACATTTCTTCGGGCAGAGTTTCTTGGAACTCTTGGCTCAGGAGAAATTCGATGAACGCCTTGGCCCCGTCAGGGTTGTCGGCCTCGGCTAGCACACCGGCGTATTCGACCTGCGGGGTGCAGGTGCCCGAAATGGACGAGGTGCGGCCTTCTTCGGCTGACGGCGACGACGAGTAGCTGACCACCAGCGGGTAGTTGCCTTCACCGGTCGCGGTGAAATCCGAGTAATAGGCATCCGACCAGCCGCCGGCGACTTTGGTCCCGTTGTCGAGCAGGTCGTGCCAGTAGGCTTGCCAGTCGTCGGTCCCGGCAATTGTGGCGACCAAAAATGCCAGCCCCGGGGACGACGCCGTGGGGTCGGTCGTCACCATTAAGCCTTCGTAGGCGGGGTCGGTGAGGTCTTCGAGGGTCTCCGGCGGGGTGAGTTCCGAGTCGTCGAACCACTCGTTGTCCATATTGACGCATACCTGTCCGTGGTCTACGGGTGCCAGGTGGCCGTCGGTGTCGGCCTGCAGGGCGAAGTCTTGGGCGGCACCAAGTTCGACGTCGTGGGGTGTCAGCATGTTCTCGTCCAGCAGAGTTGCAGCCGAGTAGTTGTCGATGCCGTAGACGCCGTCGACGGTCGGGTTGTCTTGCTGCAGGATCAGCTGGTTGAGCACCGCGCCGGCGTCACCGGGGGAGGTGGTGGTCACCGTGTAACCGGATTCTTCTTCGAACGCCGCGACAAGTTCTTCGGGGACATTGAAGGAATCGTGCGTCATGATCGTGATGGCGCCTGCGGCGTCGTCATCGGGATTCGCGGCCTGATCGGCGACCGAGCACCCGGCCAGGCCGAGCGCGGCGGCAACTACAACGGGTAGAGCTTTTTTCATGTTGTCCTCCTGTGGTTAGGAGGGCACGCAATGCGTGGAGAGTTACGACTTCCTCCGCCAGTATGATCTGGAATCAGGTTCGAGGGTCTGCGTGAGCACTCTCAGCAGCTTCTAGCTGCTCCCCTGTCGATAACTTCTAATCTACCGCATCGGGGCGGGGGAGGTTAGCGTGCTTCATGGCCCTGGGGGACAGCGGCTTGGACACGTCGGGTGCCCACGACGTCGACGATGGCAACGGTCATGGCGATGGCGACCATGAGCATGACGAGCCCGAAGGCTCCGACGAAGGCCCAGTTCCAGGAGAAGGCCGCTGCGATGCCGAACAGTGTTGAAGTGATCAGGGCGGTGCCGACCGAGGTACCCACGCGCTGGCCAGTTTGCATGACCCCACCGGCCACCCCGGAGACATTGGCGGGGACTTCAAGAAGCGACAGGGTTTGGTTGGGAGAGATGACAAAGCCCTGGGCGACCCCCATCAGGGACAGGGTGGCAAGAAGCCACCAGACCGACCAGTCCCATTGTTGGACCCCGATGACAACGAGTATTGACGAGCCCAGGGCGAGCAGGGTTACGCTCATACCCCAGGCGACCATTGCGCGGCCGGCTGCTAGCACATAGCGCCCGGCGATTTGAGACGAGATACTGGTGGCAACCGCCGAGGGGAGCCCGATGAGGGCTGCGGTCAACGCCGAGAAGCCGTGGCCGGTCTGTAAAAAGATGGCCACCGTGACCCATACGGAGGTTGACCCGGTGAAATAGAGGCTGATGAGTAGGGCGCCGTTGCGGTACGGGCGGTTGCGGAAGAGGGCCATGTCGACCATGGGTGCGCCACCGCGACGTTTGTAGCGGCGTTCCCACCACACCCACCAGCTGAGAATGATGACGCCGACCGGCAGCATCGCCCAGTAAATGCCCCCCTGGTCGATTTCCAAAAACGTCCACATGACCAGCAGCGTGCCCAGCGTAAAGGCGACGGTGCCGATTGGGTCGAGGTCCGGTTTGGCGGGTTGCGAAGTTCCTTTGGGGACGGCAGGTTGCCAGGCGTCTTGCGGGAACGCGCGGTAGGCCACGATGATCGCCGCGGCTGCGATGGGCACGTTGACCAAGAACGTCCAGCGCCAGCCCCAGTCCTCACCGGCCAGGGCAATGAGACCGCCGCCCAGCACGGGGCCGATGGCCACGGAGACCCCGACGACCGACCCGAATGAGGCGAACGCTCGGGCTCGGCGGGGCCCGTCGAAAAACTGTTGAATAAAGCCCACGGTTTGCGGGTTGAGTAGCCCGGATCCAAATCCGGTGACCAGGCGCGCGAGCACCAACATGGTGCCGTTGACCGCGAAACCGGCCAGCAGTGAGCCGAGGGCAAACAGCACCAGACCGGCGATGAATAATCGTCCCCGGCCAAATGTGTCGCCGGCTCGGCCACCGGCCACGAGCAGCACCCCGAAGGCCAGGGTGTAGCCGGACAGCACCCACTGGATCTCACTATTGGTCGCGTCTAACGAGTCTTGCACGGACGGCAGGATGACGTTGATCGAGGAGATCGACAGCAGTGACATAAAGACAGGGACCAGGACGACCGCCAGGATGGCGCGTTGTACACCGGTCATTTTCTGTTTGGCCACTGCACTCCTTTTCGACGTCGTAATTTCTACGATAGCGTCTGGTGGAGCGCTGAGCTGCGGATTCTGAGACTTTTGTGCCCGTTAGCTGACTGCTAGCGTCGGCGGCTAACCCTGGGTTGGGGTAGGGTGATCGCTCGAATTGAGGCGCCGTGATCAAAAAGTGCCTGGGCGGTAAACGGGAGGATCCGGTGTTCGGGATACAGTTTGCGCATCAGCTCGTAGGCCTGTTCATCAAAAGGGTCAATGAATCGCGGCATGATGATGACATCGTTGAGGATCAGGTAATCCAGGTAGCTCCAGTTGACCGGCCCGTTGAGATCCGAATGGGTCTGGGGTGCCGGCACGTCAATGATTTCTAGGGGTTGCCCGGTCGCATCTTGCGCTGAGCTGAGGACCTCGCGAACCTCTTGGGTCACGGCGTGGTCCGGGTGGGTAGGGTCCGACTGATTGTGCAGCAGCACGCGGCCGGGGGAGTGGAACGCGACGACCTGGTCGATATACCCGCCCCATCCGGCCGGTGCTGCGCCGCGGGTCAGTCCCTTGGGGACCCAAATAATCTGCTCCAGCCCAAGATTGCGACGCAGTTCGCGTTCAACCGAGCGGGGGTTCCAACCCGGGTTGCGGCGCTGATCGGTCAGGAGTGCTTCGGAGGCGATCGCGGTGCCGGCGCCGTCGGCAACCCACGAGCCGCCCTCGCCCACCATCATCGACAGATTACGTTGTCCCCAGCCGCACTCTCCGGGTCGGAGTTCTGCTAGGGTGCCCGGCAGGGTGTCATCTAGGCCAAATTTGACCCCGGGCAGGTGACCAAAACCGTTGAATGTGAAATCCACCATGCCTAGCACCCGGCGCGGCCGGCGACCGGAGTTAGCCTGCGCCTGATGAGAGACCACCAGGGTGGCTGCGATACGTCGAATCGAAGCATTATTAAACGGTATGACGACGGTCTCTAAGGGCTTTGATAAATACGAGGCCACGGTCCGTTGGTCATCTGGATCCACCAGTAGGGTGACCGGAACATGGTTACTGATTGCTTCGGCCAGCCGGACCCAGGCGCGACGGGCAGAAGACAGTTGCCACGTTGCACGAAAATTTGCGGCACCGGCTCGAGGAAAGTTCATCCAGACGCGCTGGACCGGTTCAGTTTCGGCTGGTAGGACCCACCGTGAACCTGGAACCATCAGGAATTCCTCTCTTTCCTTGAATTACCTGAGCTGTCAAATACTAGAGCGCCACAAGGGA
>CAZAAP010000105.1:0-6540 GCA_964482935.1 uncultured Enteractinococcus sp. | reverse complement strand
GACTGCTCCACGAGAACGGGTCCACGACATGTCGGATTCGCGACTGACCGATGATCAGCTGGCAACGCTTCCAACAGCGTACGGTACCGCCTGGGCATGAAGAGGGCACGGCGTGCCGAGATGCAACCGGATTATTGCTGCGGTCTTTCCGTTGGACCAAGTCCGTGAGGCACAACAGACGCTGCAGCGTCGTGAACACGTTGGCAAGATCATGCTGCACCCCTGGGCATAGCCTCCAGGTGTCAACTACATTAGGAGATCCAGTGTTGGCGCTCGCAAGATCTGGTGTGTTGCGCAGTGCAGACAGCTCGGTACTACCGACAGCCTTGCTGACTGACTTAGGCTGGGATGACACTGAGGGAGGGAATGATGCGGCGTAGAGTTCTAACCGGCATGCTCATTGGGCTGGTTGTGCTCGGGCTGATCATTGTCGTGGTCCTAATAAGCATCCGAGGTGGAAACCTGGTGAATGTCCTCGGAATCGTCATCAGTGGGCTTTTTATCCTCGGACTTGTCGTGCGCTTTGTGCGTGCTGAGCCTGGCCAGCGGCTTCGGGAGACTTTTGGGCCGATCATGGATGCCGGCGACGTGTATCAGAAGCTTCTGATGGGCCGTCCTACCGCCGACGAAAGTGTCTACGAAGCATCGAAACATGTTGCTCGGGACAAATACAGCTCGGAAGAATGACCTCAGGCAGTAGCGTCGCTATGATCCGACAGGCGCGAGATCAGCAGTACTGCCACTGCCCCAGGACGCTCATAATGCATTAGATGTCCGGTAGCGGGCAGCACGTAGGTTTCCACGTCGTCACTGGCGAGCAGTTCTGCGAGCGCCGTCATATCTTCGGGTGAGGACAGTTCGTCATCCGCCCCACCGACCATGGTGACTGGCAGCAAGAGGTTGTCTGCGTAGTCTCCCACCGTATAGGTGACGGAGGCCCGGTAAGCTTCCAGTAATGTGCCAGGGGAGTGGAAGCCGGAAAAATAGGCCTGATGTTGATCGTGGGTATATGCCAAAATGCGTGGGTCATCGGTCTTGGTCATAAATGCCCCTGTAGCCCACACGATGAGGGTGTTGCCTAAGAGTCGTCGTCCAAGAGTTGATGGCAGTGCGGCACACAGGCGATAGAACCCGTCGGTGGCCAGCGTGGCGGCTCGATCGATAGGGGAAGCGGCCTCGAGTGCGGGTTTGGCAATCGGATTCAATAACACTAGGTGGGGGTAGTTCACTTGCCCGGTGGCAACGACGGCTGCGGCAATCACCGAACCGAACGAGTGGCCCAGCAGTATTGGATGACTCATATGTTGGGCGACCTGGTTGATGATCTCCGCGTAGTGGTCAACACTGTGTTCGGCATCTGGCATTGCACTAGATACGCCAAAGCCCGGCAGGTCAGGAACCCATACCTCATAAGAAGCTAGACCATCGACGATGAGCTCTAAACCATGGTGATCGCCCCGAAAACCGTGTACCGCCAGTATCTGCTCAGCCCCAGGAGGGCCCGGATATTTGAAGACGGCGATTTCAAAGGGTGTACCGGTCACTGGATCGGTGAGCGTCATGCCGACTCGCTGAGGATCCCGCTGCGGGTGTCCTGTCAGAACGGAACGGTCACGAACCAAAAACCGCGGCCTCAACCGGGCAGCAATCCCATAACTCATAGCGACCAGTCTATAGAGCTGACCACTTGCGAGTTGGTCGGTGACTGCCTCAATGCGAATGTGGTTAAGTTGCGCCTATGACTGCAGCATCTACCCCTACACTCATCATGGCGCTTGACCTGGGCACGACCTCCACCCGCGTGGCCCTGTATGACGCCGAGGGCACAACGGTCACCATTGTGGCACGAGAACACCAGCAATACTTTCCACAACCCGGCTGGGTCGAACACGATGCTACTGAGATCTGGGCGAATATTCGCGAGCTGTCTGCGCTCGCATTAGCCCGGGCGCAGGTGACCGCAGCTGATATCGCCGCCATCGGCATCACCAATCAGCGTGAAACAATCGTCGCTTGGAATGCAACCACCTCACAACCAATCCACCGAGCGATCGTCTGGCAGGATGCTCGTACGGATTCGACCATCGAACACCTCATCACCAATGGCCATAACCCCGCCATGCAGCAAGCCACCGGACTGAACCTTTCCGCGTATTTCTCAGCTTCCAAAATGGCATGGTTGCTTGCCAATAACGACGACGCCGCCCACCTGGCAGCCCAAGGACAGCTACGATTTGGCACGATCGACTCCTGGATCATCTGGAATCTCACCGGCGGGACCGTCCACGCCACAGACATCACTAACGCGTCGCGTACGTCCCTGATGAACATCCACACCGGTACATGGGACTACGAACTTGGCTACGTCTTCGGCATCGACCCTACAATCCTTGAGTCTGCGCTGCCAGCGATCCACCCCTCCGTTGCCGACTATGGAACCGTCACCACCGGACTTGCCGTCGCAGGCGTGCCCATTACCGGGGTACTGGGTGACCAACAAGCGGCAAGCTTCGGGCAAACTATCTTCTCGGCAGGCGAGGCCAAGAACACGTATGGCACCGGGTGTTTCCTGCTCTATAACACCGGGAACGAACCGGTATTGTCCTCATCCGGTCTGCTCACCACCGTTGCATATCAACTGGCAGACGAAGACCCGGTGTATGCGCTCGAAGGCTCCGTGGCCCAGGCCGGGTCAGTGGTCCAATGGCTGCGAGACCAGCTGGGCATCATCCAGCGCTCGGAGGACATCGAAGCGCTCGCAAACAGCGTTGATAATCATGGGGGAGTCTACTTCGTTCCGGCGTTTTCTGGACTCTTTGCCCCGTGGTGGCGCCCCGATGCCTCTGGGACCATCATCGGCCTGACCAGTTACGCGACCGCAGGACACATTGCCCGCGCCGCACTGGATGCCACCGCCTACCAGACTTTGGACGTTGTTAAGGCCGTTGAATCTGACACGGGTGAAAAACTGCAGCGGCTCAATGTGGATGGCGGCATGAGCATCAACGATCAGCTGATGCAATTCCAAGCCGATATCCTCAACGTCGATATCCACCGGAGTGCCGATGTTGAAACCACAGCCCGCGGTGCCGCATATGCCGCAGGCTTGGGCGCCGGAATCTGGCAGTCCACCGACGATCTTCGCGCCTTATGGCAGTCCGGCGGATCATGGACGCCGACACTTGACCCGGAAAAACGTGCCCGACTGGTAGCGGGCTGGCATGCTGCAATTGACCATGCGATTGGGTGGCCCGTCGATACAACGGGTTAGAATATTAGACTTAGACTAGATTTGACCTTTTGACCGAGTGTAGACAGGACATCGTGACGAACACATCGAAGCAAGCCGCAACCGAGCGTGAAGACTATTCGTTTGCAGCCATCGAGAAGCGCTGGGCCGGCTATTGGGAAAAGCATAAAACCTTCAAAGCCGCCGACGACGGCAAACGCCCCCGCCGCTACGTGCTGGATATGTTCCCCTACCCCTCCGGTGATCTACACATGGGCCACGCCGAAGCATTCGCCATGGGCGACGTCGTCTCCCGCTACTGGATGTTGCGCGGCTACGACGTATTGCACCCGATCGGGTGGGACTCATTTGGTCTGCCCGCAGAAAATGCTGCGATTGCCCGCGATGCTCACCCGGCCGAATGGACCTACAACAACATTGCCACCCAGCGGTCCTCATTTGAACGCTATGCCATCTCCGTGGACTGGGACACCGTCCTGCATACCTCGGATCCCGAATACTACAAGTGGACCCAGTGGCTGTTTCTGAAGTTTTACGAACGCGGACTGACCTACCGGAAAAAATCCCAGGTCAATTGGTGTCCGAAAGACCAGACCGTGCTGGCCAATGAACAGGTTGTCGACGGCGCATGTGAACGCTGCGGTACCGAGGTCACTAAAAAGGCCCTGGAACAGTGGTACTTCAAGATCACCGACTACGCCGATCGTCTATTAGAAGACATGGAGACACTCGAAGGCTACTGGCCTGAGCGCGTCCTGAACATGCAACGCAACTGGATTGGTAAATCCACCGGTGCCACCGTGAGCTTCGCGATCGAAGACGGCCCTGAGATCGAGGTCTACACCACGCGCCCGGACACGCTCTACGGTGCGACCTTCATGGTCGTGGCCGCCGACGCCGAGCTGGCCGAAGAACTGGTCACTGAAGACCATGCCGAAGCCCTACAGACCTACCGGGAAGAACTCAAACACGTCTCCGACATTGACCGGCAGTCCGCTGATCGACCAAAAACCGGCGTGTTTCTTGGCCGTTATGGCATCAACCCGCTGTCCGGTGAACGCGTACCCGTGTGGGCCTCCGACTATGTACTTGCTGATTACGGCACTGGTGCAATCATGGCTGTACCCGCCCACGATCAACGCGACATGGACTTTGCGCGCGCCATGAACCTCCCCGTTCGCACGGTCGTCGAGACAGGTGAAGACAACCCGGAAGACACCGGGATTGCAACAACAGACCCTGGTACCAATGTTAATTCCGGCGAGCTCGATGGCCTATCCGGTCAAGCTGCAATCGATAAGGCCATTGACCTGCTGGCCGCTAAGGGCACCGGTGAAAAATCAGTCAATTATCGCCTGCGCGACTGGCTGTTGTCCCGTCAACGCTTCTGGGGCACCCCGATTCCCATCATCCACTGTGACTCATGTGGTCTCGTCCCGGCCCCTGCCGACCAACTGCCGGTCCAGCTACCTACCGATCTGCATGGTCAACAGTTGGCACCGAAGGGCAAATCCCCGCTGGAAGCGGCCGAGGATTGGGTCAACGTCGAGTGTCCAACCTGTGGCGGCGCAGCCAAACGCGACACTGACACCATGGATACTTTTGTTGACTCGTCCTGGTATTACATGCGTTTTACCGACTCCAAGAACGCCGACGAAGTGTGGGACCGCGACCGTCTTGATCGCTGGGCACCCGTGGACCAGTACGTCGGCGGGGTCGAACATGCCATCCTGCACCTGCTGTACTCACGATTCTTCACCAAAGCACTGTACGACATGGGGTTGGTCAGCTTCACCGAACCGTTCTCCCGCCTGCTAAACCAGGGCCAGGTGCTCAACGGTGGCAAAGCCATGTCCAAATCGCTGGGCAACGGCGTGGACCTCGGCGTCCAGCTCGATGAGTTCGGTGTCGATGCCATCCGATTGACCATGATCTTTGCTTCCCCGCCAGAAGATGACATCGACTGGGCCGACGTCGCGCCCGCAGCATCGCTGAAATTCTTGGCCCGTGCCTGGCGCCTGGCCCAAGATGTACAGTATGCAGACGCGACTCCCGACGCCGACCCCTCCACCGGTGCCCTTGGTCTGCGCCAGACCACCCACAAAATCGTCCACGAAGCCGAAGGTCTACTGGAAGACCAGAAGTTCAACGTCGTCGTGGCTCGCACCATGGAGTTAGTCAACGCAACCCGTAAAGAGATTGACAACGGTGCCGGCGCCGCTGACCCAGCGGTCCGTGAGGCCACCGAAGTTGTAGCTCAACTGCTGTCCCTAGTAGCGCCATATACCGCTGAGGACATGTGGGCCATGCTGGGCCATGAACCCTCCGTATCTCGTTCCACATGGCTTGAAGTCGACGAAGCCCTGCTAGTCGAAGACAACATCACGGTCATCGCCCAGGTGCAAGGCAAATTGCGCGACCGCTTCGACGTCCCCGCAGACATCTCCGATGAAGACCTCGAAGCCCTAGCGCGCGACTCGCACAACGTGCAGCGAGCCATTGGTGACAAACAGATCCGTAAAGTCATTGTGGTCAAAGGTAAACTTGTGAACTTCGTGGTGGGCTAGCCTCACCATGACCGAGATTGCCCCGTGGATCGCCCGGCTGGCCGCCCGCTCTCGTGATGTGCGCAGCGAGGCGGTTGGCTGGGCGCGCTACATTAAGCCGCAGCGGCGCGATCGGGTCGCCGTCATCACCGACACTTCGGCCGCGCTGCCCGATGAGGTCTATAAACTACCCACCGGATCAGACCTGTTCATCCTCCCGATTCCAGTGATGATTGGCGATCAGATCTACAATGAGGACGACGAGACTCTTCACCACGATTTGGCGATCGCGCTAGCATCAGGCACACCCTTACGGACCTCTCGGCCATCACCCGGGCAGTTCTCTGCGCTCTACAAACATGTGGCTGAGCAAGGGTACGGGCATATTCTGTCCGTTCACCTGTCCTCAAAACTTTCGGGCACCACGGATGCCGCACGCGTAGCGGCGCAAACTTCTGCCATCCCTGTGACGGTCTTGGACTCATACAACGCCGGGCTATCGTTGGGCAATGCCGTGCTCGATGTCCTCATTCGTACTCGTCTGGGCCTGTCGCCACAATATTTAGCGAATATTGCCACCCGTCAGACCCGAGTAGGTCAAACCATTTTCACCGTCCCCAACCTCGAAACGTTGCGCAAAGGGGGCCGCATTTCAGCGCTCACCGGTCTGCTTGGCCAACTCCTACAGGTTCGGCCGGTCATGCAATTGGAAAATGGGGCAATCGAGCTCGTAGACCGGCCCCG
>CAZAAP010000104.1:0-6556 GCA_964482935.1 uncultured Enteractinococcus sp. | reverse complement strand
CACTTGAAAAATCTATTCGCGGTGCAACCATTCTGGGTATGGTCGGGGCCGGCGGGATCGGTATGGAACTTACCCCGGCATTTACGATGCGTCAGTTCGATACCGCATTGACGATTATTATCATGATCTTGGTGGTGGTCTTTTTAGCTGAACAACTCAGCTCGCTGGTTCGACGCAAGATGCTGGGCATGGATCAACTACGACGAGCAGTCTAAGTTGAGATAGCCCGGGTGCAGGGGGGGTGGCTCTTGACGAGTCACATCCCTTAGCCGTTTTCTGCAGGAACAGGCGCACCCAGACGCGCCGAAATGTTGTTGGCGGTTTGGCGTACTGCTTCTTGGAAGCTTTCAGCCGAGTGATTCATTTCAACACGCGATCGAGGTGCTGAAAGGATGACGCATCCGGTTGCAGTTCCTCGAAGATCGCGTACGACCGCTGCGACGCCAAATTCTTCGGGCGTGGTATATCCCATGTTCATCGCGACACCCGTGCGACGAATCTCTGATAATTCATCTTCGATTTGCTGGCGGCTCAGGCCTGCACTCGGTGCAAGAATCAGACCGTCATCGATCAGCTCAAAAACCGTTTTGAGCGGCTGGTAGGCCAGCATGACGCGTACCGACGAAGAATTCCATTGGTTGTATCGGTTACCGATGGGCTGCGTGTGGCGAACCTGGTGCGGGCTTGCTACCTGATCGACCACGATCGTGCCGGTACCACTCCAAACACCTAGGGCTGAGGTCTCACCAGTTATGTCGGTGAGTTGTTCTAAGTGCTCCAGACCCGCATCACGAATATCGAGATCTGCCAGGAGGGGCGCTGAAAGTTCCAAGACGCTCAACCCGAGACGATAGCGGCCGCCATCGCGCTCGCGCTGCACGTAACCGAGCTCAGCGAGCCCCTGAAGCATCCTCGAAACCGTCGATTTGTGCAGGCCGACGATTTCCGAAATCTCTGTTACACCCAGCGCTGGACGCCGAATCGAAAACGATTCTAAGATCGCTAGCCCGTTGAGCAGCGCGGCAGGTGCGCCCTGCGGTTGGCGGGCGGTCGTTTCATCGAGCGTTGGCATGCGCGCTCCTCGTCCTGGATCGTCGAAAGTTGGTGTTATCACATCGTATAGGCTGGCGTGCCGAAACTGAGCAATTGACGCATCGCCGGTGATAATCTCATCGCGTTGGCGCAGGAAATGATGTCAGCACGCACGATGCCCCGCAATCTGACGGTGGCATGACCGCTTAGGCACACTGTCTGCCCGCGGAGCAGGTGGTTTTCTAAGCAGTTAGTTCTACGCCAACTAATACCGGTTCAGGAACCAGGGAGATTCCCCATTTTTGCTCGACCCCGTCGCGCACGAGGCGCGCGATGGTGACCAGATCCTTCGTGGTGGCACTCCCCCGGTTCGTTAGAGCAAGTGTGTGCTTGGTAGATAACGATGCTCTTCCCTCGACGGTGCCGGCCTCGCCATTTAGCCCATAGCCTTTATGGAACCCGGCATGGTCGATCAACCAGGCTGCTGAGAGTTTGACGGTTTGAGCGTTTTGTCCCGCCTCGTGATGGGCAAACCGTGGTGCGCCGTGTGGCAAGGTATCGGCAACCTCGATGGGCACGATCGGGTTGGTAAAAAATGACCCGGTTGACCACGTGTCGTGGTCTTCAGGTGCTAAGACCATGCCTTTACTGGCGCGTAAATCCAGTACGGTCTGCCGCACGTGGGCAAGCGGAGCACTGTCACCCAGTTCCACATTGAGCGCCCGGGCCAATTGGGTATACCGTACCGGGGCTAGTTCACCGGTTTTAGTCAACTGCAGATCCACCGACAGCACGATCCATCGGGGTGAGGCGCTGTGGAAGTTTGTCGTCGACGACACGATGGAGCGTTTAATAATGGAATCACGGTACCCGAATTCCAGGTCGTCGCCAGTCAGTTCCACTATTGTATTCGTCTTGCGATCCCACACCCGAATGCTGTGCAAGGTCTGGGAAATATCTGCCCCATAGGCTCCCACGTTTTGTACCGGGGTGGCGCCGGTGGAGCCGGGAATGCCAGAGAGTGCTTCAAGCCCTGTCAGGCCTTGGGCAACGGACCAGGCGACAACGTCGTCCCACTGATGGCCAGCCGCGACCCGAATGTGCACATGGGTCTCGGTGGATTCGACCACCTCGATGCCCTGGGTCGCGATCTTCACGACCGTGCCGGGGAACCCGGCATCGGCGACTAACAGGTTTGAACCACCGGCAACCACCAGCAGTGGCACCCCGGCGGCGTCAGCGTCTGCGATGGCACGAGTCAGTTGGTCCTCGGTAGAGGTCACGATCCAAGTGGCGGCGGGACCTCCGACTCGGGCCGTGGTGTGGCTGGCCAGCAAGTTTTCTGTCATATATTAAAGCTGCACCTGGGCTTGGGCGCGGGTCAGCACGCGAGCGTTGTCGTCGGCGGGGTTGGTGACGGTCAGATCAACACGCACGACCTTGGTTTCTTCATTAATGGCACCTATCTTGGCAATAACATCCAATCGCGCACCCGGGTTTGGGTTGTCGAATGGACGTGCCGGATTGGCGGTGTGCGTGGTCTCTTCGACGGGCACCATCGCAGAGAAGCGGGTCTGGTAGTCGATGATCGCACTGGGGTCATTGGTCCACTCGGTGACCAGATCGACTACGAGTCCCATGCTGAGCATGCCGTGGGAGATGACGCCGGGCAGTTCGGCTGCTTGTGCGGTGGCTTCAGACCAGTGGATGGGGTTGAAGTCACCTGAGGCGCCGGCGTAACGCACGAGGTCTGCTCGGGTGATCCCGATGCTTCGGGTGGCGATGACTTCGCCTTTGGTCAGGTTCTCAATTGCAGGCATGAGGCGTCCTTATCCACGAATCAGCAAGGTCGAGGTGATTGTTGCAATGGGTGCGCGGTCGACACTGGTGATAGCCGTCTGAGTGGTAATCAAGCGGTTGCCAGCAAGTTCTTTGACCCCCGCAACCGTCGCGGTGGCATACAGTTCGTCCCCAGCCACCACAGAACGGTGGTGAGTAAAGCGCTGGTCGGCGTGTACGACTCGGGAGAAGTCAACATTAGCTTCTGGGTCGTTGACCATTAACGCTTCGGCTCGTTGGGCAATCGAAACCAAGAAAGTCGGCGGGGCGATGAGGTCTTTATGCCCGGCTGCCCGTGCGGCGTCGACATCGTGGTGGAAGGGGTGAGTGTTTTTCACAGCAGTTGCGAAGTTGCGGATCTCTTCACTTCCGACGTGATACGGGCCGACCGTGGGGTATTCTCGGCCAGTAATGTCAACAGTCATGTTTTGTCCTTTCCACGCTGTTGGCGACGTTTGCGGTCAGCTTCTAAATTTTCGCGCAGTTCTTGGCGGCGTCCAGCATACCGGATGGTTTGTGCAATCACGTGAGTGATCAGACCGGCTCCCATAATCCACACGGCCATCAGAGACAGGGTTCGGGTAGAGGTCAGTCCGCCGATGATAGCGCACAGAAAGCCGATGCCAAGGATGACCATACCGGCGATCAACACCCGCTGATACGTGCGGGAACCGGTGCTAAAAGGGTTATCATCCATCCAAGAC
The DNA here is from genome assembly GCA_964482935.1 of uncultured Enteractinococcus sp. Lineage (GTDB taxonomy): Bacteria > Actinomycetota > Actinomycetes > Actinomycetales > Micrococcaceae > Yaniella. Next base: position 2,981 of record CAZAAP010000104.1, on the reverse strand, counting down.
ATGATCTCCATTATCCCTGACTGAAGCTAGTCCCCTTTGACGTTTACGATTTGGCGCAAAGTGTGGCGGATGGTTACGAGGTCTGTCGAGTCCGCCATGACACGGTCAATGGGTTTATATGCCTGCGGAATTTCATCAATAAATTTATGCGTATCGCGGTATTCGATCCCCACCATGGCCTTTCGTAAGTCATCTTGAGTGAAGGCGCGGCGTGCAGCTCGGCGTGAATATTGCCGTCCTGCACCGTGTGGAGCAGAGTCCAGCGCGTCGGCATTGCCTTTGCCTTCCACAATGTAGGAGGCTGCGCCCATTGATCCGGGGATCGAGGCCAGATCACCCCGGCGAGCGCGGATGGCACCTTTACGGGTCACCCAGACCTCGTTGTCGAAGTGTTGCTCTTTTTCGGTGAAGTTGTGGTGGGAATTGATCCGTTGCATGGCATGTACTGGCTCCCCTGCCCAACGGCCGAGTTGCTCATTGACACGGTCCATCATTTCTTCGCGGTTGAGTAAAGCAAAATGTTGGGCCCAATGTAGGTGGGCAATGTATTCGTCGAATTCCGAGGTGCCTTCTTCCAACCACGCAAGGTCCTCGTGTGGCATCGTGTCCCCGGCTTCGCGGCGCAACCGTTTGGCGATATGGATGTGGTGTGTGGCGATTTTGTTACCAACGCCCCGAGAACCGGAGTGTAAAAACGTCCACACGCGGTCATCTTCATCCAGGCAGACTTCGATGAAGTGGTTGCCTCCACCCAGGGTGCCCAACTGCACTCGCCAGTTCTTATCGAATACATCGGGATCGAAGTCCATTTCTAAGGCCATGGTTTCGAGTTCATCGATGCGCGGCTTGGCGGTCGGCAGCAGTTTGCGATTGTATTGACCCGCCGAGACCGGGATAGCACGTTCGATCTGTTCGCGCAGTGCTCTGAGGTTTTTGGGCAGATCCTTGAACCTGAACTGGGTTTGGACGGCGATCATCCCACAGCCGATGTCTACCCCGACGGCCGCGGGCATGACGGCGCCGATGGTCGGGATGACGGATCCGACGGTTGCACCGTAACCGAGGTGCGCGTCAGGCATCAGGGCGATGTGTGGATAGATGAAATCCAGCTCGGCCGATGTGATGGCTTGTTTGCGGGTTTCGTCTTCCAGCATCGATGCCCATGACACTAGCTGATCGTTGATACGTTCCATATGGCTGCAGTGTAGTCGAGATGACCGCTGGTGCCGAAGGGTTTCCACAAAAGATGATGCCCGCCCAAGACTCTCTCAGGCGGGCATCGTGTCGAGGATAAGGTGCGACTAGCCGATCATTGCGTAGTTGTATTCGTGCATGGCATCCATCAGCACGAAAGCGATGTGTTCGGCAAATGAGGCGCGCGGCATGATACGCCACGTAGTCTCATCCGTTTTCCACAGCAACACCGGGGTGCGTGCGACCGTTGTGGTGATGGCACGATTGACGGTGAATACCCTGGGGTGAAGATCCGTTGGAGTGTTTTTGCGCAGTACCTGGTGTGCGGCCGGCCCGGACAGTTCAACAATGGTCCGGTTCGACGACAAATCAACCACGTGTCCGCGTTCCTCCCCCAGCGCTGCCTGCAGTGTCGCAACAAGCTCAGGCCGCTCGATCACTGAGACCGCCAGGAACTCATCCGGTGAGATCCACAGCACGGCGATCTCACCGGGCGCTCCGGCGACTTGACCAACGCCAGCGGGCAGTCCCGCTGGCAGTGCGTCGGCGATCGCTTGGTGGGCGGCACTGCCTGGGATCGCGCGGATGCCGATCATGGTGGCAAACGGGATTTCTCGAATGGCCACTGCGTTGACGCCGGTGACCTCTGCTGCCTCCAGTTCAGTAGCCAGGTGTTGCAGGGGTGATTCGCGCAGTGCGCGGGCATCTGGTTTAGCGTTCACCATCGCGGCGGGTTCCTTCCGGATCGTATGAGACAAGCGGGGTGATTTCGAATTCCACGGGCGGATCGTAGGCCGGTGCATACAGTTTTTCACCAATGCGTTTGGTTCCCCCACGAACCATGGCCAGGCCGAAGGTCCGGCCCAGAGCTGCGGATTCGTAGTAGCCGGTGACGTGCCCGGTGGTCGGGACGGGACGTGGCGCATCGAGGTCTTCAGCTGAGACTAACGCCGCACCGTCGCGCACCATGGAGGTTTGATCCGTGGCCATGATTGCGATAAGTTCCTCGCGGTCATCACGTTGGAAATCGTCCAACTGATAGGAGCGCATGCCCAGGAAGTCCTGTTTGAGTTTTGACACTACCCAGGACATGCCCACGTCGTGGGGCGAATTGGTGCCATCGGTGTCCTGTCCGACAATGACGAACCCTTTTTCTGCACGCAACACACGCTGGGCTTCTAGGCCATACGGGGTGATGTCGAATTCGGCTCCGGCTGCAGCCACCGTGTCCCAGAGTGCACGTCCGTACTGGGTTGGCACGGCAATTTCATAGGACAGTTCGCCGGTAAATGAGATCCGCGAGATTCTTGCTGGGATGCCGTTATCCAGGGTGGTCTCTCGGAACTCCATGAATTCGAAGGCTTCGGGCGCGAAATCGATGTCGGAGGCCAGCTGTTCAACCACGCGGCGTGCCTTGGGTCCGGAGACCGCGACGGTCGAGAACTGCTCGGACACCGAGGTAAAGGTCGCATCGAGGTGGGACCATTCGGTTTGGTGCCAGTTTTCCAGCCAGTTCAACACGCGTTGTGCTCCACCGGAAGTGGTGTGCATAAAGAACCGGTCTTCGGCTAGGCGCAGGGTCACGCCGTCGTCGAAGACTTTGCCATTAACACCGGTCATGACACCGTAGCGCCCACGCCCGACTTTGAGCTTTAGGTAACCATTGGTGTAAATCCGGTTGAGAAATTCGGCGGAGTCTTTACCGCGCACTTCAATCTTGCCCAGGGTGGATGAGTCGATCATGCCGACACCGGTCCGAGCGGCAATGGTTTCCCGGCGGACCGCTT
>CAZAAP010000103.1:0-6744 GCA_964482935.1 uncultured Enteractinococcus sp. | reverse complement strand
TGCCCTCCCGGGTCGACGACGCGTGGGAATGCCCAGCAACAGGGTCACAATGCCCGCAATGCCTGGGATCAGCCACAGCCACTTACCTGCGGTCGGCGCGTATTGCATGGTCAGGTTGCCACCGGATGCTGGCAGCTCAAAGGCCTGAACCCAGTCGGGGTCGGTTGTGGTCGCGGTGAGTTCTTGACCATCGACGTAGGCTCGGAAGCCGGGGTTGCTGCGCTCGGCGATGACCAGTTCGCGGCCTTCGGGACCGTCGGGCAATTGGACATCGATCGAGCCGTCGGGCTGAGAGGCGGCGATCGCTATGGTCGTGTCGTCGGCGACGATGCGGGCGCGGGCGGTTGCGGTACCGCGCGGCGCGCTGGTGCCTTCGCTGGTGAGTACCTCGACACCGAGCGCTTCTTCGGCTGCAGTATCTTCGGGAACCACACGCCATAACCATCCGGCTTGCGAATGGCCAACGGAGGCGAGGCCGGGGGCGGCATCAATCCCGGCGGCCAGGGTGGTTTCAGTTGCCGAAGGGTCCGTGAGAACCACATATCCGGCACCCAGGGCATCCAGAATAGGCCGTGGATCGGCGTCGGTGCCTGAGGTGAGTTGGGCTGCAACCGTGCGCAGGGCGTTATCGGCGTCGTCGGCGGCGGCCGGCTGCGGGGAGAACAGGTTGCCGGTGACTGAGCGCGAGGTCCAGGTGCCGGTCATGTCATCGAGCATTGTGCCTTCGCCCGAAATCAGGTGGGTGCGGATGCCCTCGGAGGTGCGGGTAATGACCAGGGTGCGGGTCTGGAGCTCCGACAGTGCCGCATCGACTGCGGTGGCGGGTAGTGAGCGTTGGACGACGCCGGTGACGGTTGGGGTTCCGGTGAGGTGTTCGTGGTCGGCGGCGGCCGTGTCGGCTTGCTCATCGGTTGCGGCTTCGGCAGCTGCAACGCTGCGTTGAGATTGCGCTTCGGCGCGAGCTTCGACCAGAGTTTCTGCCGGCACCATGCGCGGGGTCAGCCACAGGCCGGTTGCTATCACACCGGTGATGACCAGGACGGTGGTCGCGGTGCGGGCGGGCCAGCCGGCGCGCACCCGAACACTTGCTGTGCTAGTGCGCCGCTGGGATGTGGCCACGGTCAGGTAGTTCACGCCGATCATCGCGGCGACGAGCAATCCGATCCAGGTCAAGGAGACGGCGGGGATCGTGGAGAGCGCCACGGGAACACCGCTCTGATCGATGGCAAAAATGATGCCGGCGTTTAGGGTACCCACGACCAGCCCGAGTACTGTGGTGAGCACACCGGTGCGGGCCAGCCCGCCGCCCCGACCAGGCGCGATGGCGCCAACGAGTGCCAGCAGCAGTAGTGGGACGGCGATGATACCTACCGCGATGCCGGTCCACGGGACTGCGGGGCTGAGCGCATCGAGCCAGGGCAGTTCGGCGAGGCCGGCATCCAGGGCGGTATTGTGCGGAAGTCCTAGAAGTTGTTGCCAGGTGGGGGCTGGATCGAAACTTGCGGGGGCACCGGGATCGGCGAAGATGGCGCGCAGATCACTACGGTGGGTAACGATCGCCGGCAGCAACGAGGTCAACGCCAACAGCGGCGTCCACCACAGCGTTTTGATAGTCGGCCGGAGGACCACAAAGATGATGATAATACCTAGGGTCAAGGGAATGAACATGACCGGGGCGACCGCGGTGACCACGGTCAACAAGATGGCGACCCAGGCGGCTGCGGTCAGCGACGTGGTGGCCGTGCCATCGCGGAGTTTGCGGCCCAGTCGTACCGGGCGTGGTGTTTGAGGCGTGTCGTTGTCGTGTGCGGTGCGAAAGAGTTTGAGATCATCAGGTCGGTAGCCAATCGCGCGCAATAGGGCCAAGACGAACCACGGTAACACCAGGTGGGTTAGGACGCCGCCGAGTCGGCCTTCCGACAGCGCGGTCAAAAAGGCCGGGGCACCGGCCCAAACCAGGCCGGCGGCAAACCGAACATAGCGTGCCGAGGTCACCGCACCCGCGAGTGTCCACGCACCAAGAGCAGCCAGTGGAAGGGCAAGCACCCAGAGCCACACGGTGAGCGCCGAGGCGTTGGTTGACACCCCAAAGAGGACTAATAGCCAACCGAAGGGGCCGTCATAACCGGGCGCGCCGGCACCGGTGAGCGACCAGCCACTGACGGCTTTGGTGGCCAGCACGCCGAGGTCTTGAGTGACCGGCAGTAAGTTGCCCCCGGCCAGAGCGGGCACTCCAAGCAGGTGACGCAAGCCAAGCAGTGCGACGGCTCCCAGAACGACGGCCAGGGTGACCGCACCAATTCCTACCCAGTTGCGTTCAGGAGTTGCGAGTTCATCGAAGTCGTCGTGGCCACCGGTTGCTTCTTGCGGAGCAGTGGAGCCGCCGGTGCCGTCCCCAATGACGCGCTCGGATTCGGAGGTTTCGAGGATAGAGCGGCGGTAGTCGCGAACCCGGGCCCGTGATGGCCGTAGTTCGTCGACGGCGTCGAAGGGGCGAGTGCGTGTCGTGGCTGCGGCTTTGCGGGATCTCATCAGCGGACCGATGCGTCCCAGCGTGCGGAAAATGCCGGTGGCCTGAGCAGCACCGGTGCCGGGATCTTTGACGACTAATCCGACGATGACCATGGTGATCGCGGCAAGAATGCCCCAGAACCATCCGCCGACCATGGAGAGCAGGCCGGTGTGTTTGAGTCGCAACCAGCGCGAGGCCGCCCAACCATCCGCTATACCCACCGGTTCGGGGGTCTGTTCGTGTTGGACTTCTGCCCCCGGGACCACGGCGACGCGGTGGCCGGCGAGTCTGGCGCGCCAACACAAATCCACGGTGCGCACAGCTTCAGGAGTCAACGGGTCGAAACCTTCCAGGGCCGCGAAGACATCGGTTCGCACTAACATTCCGGGTAAGGAGACGGCGAACGTGTCGGTGCGGTGATCGTATTGGCCCTGGTCAAGTTCGCCCGGTTCGATCATTGATAACACATCACCGTTGTGAGCCACGGTTAGTCCAACGTCGATGAGCTGCCGGTCGACGAGCTGTTTAGCTCCGGCGATAGTTACCGACGGTGAGATTTCAACGGCCTGCAGTTGTCGAGCCAGGGCGTCGGGAGCTACCAGCGTATCTTCGGTAATAAACCACAACCATGATTGGGTCCCGGCGCGCTGAGCTGCAGCCTGCGAGGTTTCCAGTACGTCAGTCAGCTGGGTGGCCAGGGTGTCCTCCGGGTTGAACACCACGTGGTGGTGTGTCACGCCGGCGGCGTCCATGAGTTTGTTGAGGTTTTCTATCACCGCAGGTTCGATGGTGGTTCCGGTGACAACCACCGCCGCATCGAGTCCAACCTGACCGTGCAGGGCGGAGGTAAATACTTCGGTGGTTGCGTTGGCGGGATCTTCGAGCAGGAAGATCCCGGTGACGTGGTATTTAGCCAACAGTTACGAGGATTTCTTCCGCAGGCGACGGCGTTCGCGTTCCGACATACCGCCCCAGATACCAAAGCGTTCGTCATTGGACAGCGCATATTCCAGGCACTGCTGTTTCACAGGGCAAGCACCGCAGACTTTTTTCGCATCGCGAGTCGAGCCACCCTTTTCCGGAAAGAACGCTTCCGGATCGGTTTGGGCACACAGCGCATCCGCTTGCCAGGCTAGCTGGCCGTCATCGGCGGTATCGCCAAAACCGGGCAAGGTCTGCCACAGATCAACCGATTCAACCTCGAGTGGTGCGGCAGTGGACGGGTGTAGCGCAGTCACCGTAGCCCCGGGAGTGTCGTCCGATTCGATTTCAGTGATCGCATCGTGCGCCGCCAGATATGCGGTGGCCCGATCGTCCAGCGTTGCCAGATCCTGCCCGGCACTGGGATCAACCGGATCCACAAACCAGTCGACAGGAACTTCGCGTCCGTTACGAGTTACGGATTGGCTCTCAAGGCTGGAACGCTCCGCCCGTTGTGCATTGTCCATAGGTTCCTTTCGCGCACTTCCACCAAGGCATAGTTTAGCTACCCTACAGCAAGGGTTATACCGTATTTGTGCTAATCGTTGCGGTGTGAATGATGATTTCTACTGGGTCCTAATTACACCTGTGTAATTCAGCTTTAGTCAAGCCTACACAGCGCCCAGCTCAGGGCCTGCCAGGAATTTCACAGTGGCCGTTCATCCCAACTTCATCCTCCAAAACTCATGTAGCGTATGGCGTGTTACCGGAGTTGAAAACCTGCAACACGCTACCGTCGCCGTCAAAGGAATTCATGATCTCACTGCGCTCATTCTCTTCCGCCGACCCCCTCGAGCCCGGCGCCGATCTGATCGGCCACCTGGCGGTTTCTCCCCGGCCGGCGATTATTCACTACACGGCCGAAGGCCGCACTGAGCTGTCCGGTCGAGTTGCAGTCAACTGGGCAACCAAAACCACCCACCTGATCGACTCCTACGGTATCGCATCACCGGATGCATTCTTCGTTGATGTCCCGGTCACCTGGCGATCGGTGGCGCTGATGCTCGGCGTTGCCTGGTGCGATGTGGACTGTGTCAGTGATGCCGACGACGCTGCGGCTGTACTAACCGACCGACCCGAAGCTCACGAAGCCGCGCCCGGTGAGATCTTCGTCACACATCGTGAAGACGTGGATCCGGCGCTGGTAAATCTCGACGACGAGGTCCTGTCGCATGCTGATCAAGCTTTGCTCCCGGTTCCGGATGTCATCGGCAAAGCACTGACCCACGAATCGCTTCCGGATGGGGTCGATGTGCGAGCGGCCGGGGTGGTCATCCGGGCCACGGATATCCGTTTGACCCCGACACTGTGGTGGGTCATGGTTGATGCCTGGCGTCGCAGCTCACCGGTCGTATTGGTCGATGATGCAGCTGCAGCACAGCTAGACCGCATCGTGAAAACCGAACACCTCGGGGCACCGGCCCAACGCTAGGTGCCGGTTTGTTCTTGTGGCCCTTCGTCCTGGGCTGAACCAGTCTCTGGTTCGATGCGCGGGATCGTGCCGGTGAGAATATCTTTATCGTGCACGGTTGCCGGATCGGCTTCGACTGCTTCGGTAAATACCCACAGGCGGTAGGCCACGAACCGAAAGACCGTGGCAAACGCGAGACCGATGACATTGCCAAACAGCACCATACCCCCGGCTGAGCTGATGCCCAAAAGGTATTTGGCGATGAACACGAAGCCGGCTTGGATGCCCGCTCCGATGCCGTTCATGACTAAAAACAGCACGAGCTCGCGTAGGACATTGGCTTGGCGGCGGTTGCGAAACGTCCAGTACCGATTGGCAACCCAGGAGAAAATGGTGGCGACTCCGGTCGCAATAATTTTGGCTTTGACCGCGGAATCTTCCATCGGGCCGGTAATCAGCCACAAAAAGATTCCGGTATCAATAACGAACCCGATCCCGCCGACGACACCGAATTTTGCGACTTCACGCCACAGCAATCTGACGAGCGCGACGATGCGATCTGTGATCCTACGCAACATCGGTCCTTTCGTAGTGGCGTGTTTTCATCCTTGACACTCTAACCGGTGCACGCGGCAAAATACTTGAACCCAGCTTGTTGCAGCCTTTTTGTGCATCCGCGCATCCAGTTAGTGCCGTCATGTCGTGGACCACGCAGCAACCACACCTAGGAAAAATCCAAGCTACTGTAGAAGGGTGACTTTTCCAACAGTAGGTGTAGTAGGCGGCGGCCAATTGGCCCGAATGATGGCTCCGGTCGCAATAAATCTTGGTATCAAATTACATGTGCTCGCCGAGGCTGACGACGTGTCGGCAACCACGGCGGCCACTTATACGGTGGGTGATTACACTGATTACGACACTCTGGCAGCGTTTGCTCAGACCGTCGATGTCGTGACGTTTGACCACGAACATGTTCCTACCCAGCATTTGCACCGGCTCCAAGACGCCGGCGTGCAACTCGCTCCGGGGCCCGACGCGTTGGTGTACGCCCAAGACAAGCTGGCCATGCGCCGCAAAATGGCCGAACTGGGGCTGCCGCAACCGAATTGGCGTGCAGTAACGACCCTCGACGAGCTCATCACCGCCGGGGACGACATTGGCTGGCCGGTCGTATTGAAGACCCCGCGCGGCGGCTATGACGGCAAAGGCGTTTGGGTATTAGATTCCGCAGACGAAGCCCGTGAAGCCAATGTGTGGTTCAACGGCGATCATGCGGCCCTGCTGGTCGAAGCCAAGGTGGATTTCCGCTCCGAACTCTCCGCCCAGATCGCCCGATCAACCACCGGTGAAACACAAACCTACCCGGTCGTAGAAACCATCCAAACCGACGGTGTCGCCGATATTGTCAAAGCACCGGCCCCCGATTTAGACGATGCAACCGCCCGTGCGGCACGCCAGGCAGCCGAAACAATCGCCAATGGTGTTGGCGTGACCGGCATGCTAGCTGTGGAGTTATTCCACACCCCGAACGTCGCCCCCGGTTTCATGATTAACGAGTTAGCTATGCGCCCGCATAACACGGGACACTGGACTCAAGACGGCGCTGTCACCAGCCAGTTTGAACAACACTTGCGCGCTGTACTGGGTCTGCCATTAGGCTCCACCGAACCGATCGTGGCCTATACGGTCATGAAGAATTATCTGGGTGCCGCTAACCACGATCTCTACGGGGCATTTCCGCTGGCAATGGCCAAGTATCCACAGGCCAAGATCCACGCCTACGGTAAATCCGTGCGTCCCGGACGTAAAATTGGACATGTCAACGTCTTAGCCACCGACG
>CAZAAP010000102.1:0-6932 GCA_964482935.1 uncultured Enteractinococcus sp. | reverse complement strand
CGCGAGTCAGCTGCGAGTAGACACAACCTCTTGAATTTCAACCGTAACAAGATTGTCATAGCAATTACAGACTTCATCCAGACTGTTATCAGGAAGAGACTCGCTAGGTTGACAAGATTCAGAAGAGATAAGGGGCCCATGTGAGAGCGCACAAACCGTGACGAGCGTCACGACGTATCGAAAGATATTCGAGACAATTCACGACTGGTGGCGCCGAATGCTACTAGACCGACATAACCTGCAAGGCGCGTGAACAAGCAAAGAGCGGCAACCATTTTGTACGGTATAGATTTCGAAAACGCCCGCCACGATGCGTTCATGATTCGGCTTAGAGCGAAGACCTCGGTGGCATATGGCACTCAATAATGTGCCTGACTGCGTCACATTTCAAGTATTCGTACGTGTCGAGGCCATTTGACATGCACCGCATTTTATTCTTCACGTCGATCGGCTTCTGCTTAGGATCGGCTCACCTTGCTAGATATCTCACGTCGAGCCCGCCACGATAGGACTATGGAACCTACGGCCCGCCCAGTTCGTCATCCTCTACTCAACCCGATGGTGTTATTCGTTGCAACGGGTCTTCTACTCGGTGTGCTCTTTTTCTTCATGGACCAGCCCCTGCAGCTAGCAATCACGGCCTACGTAGTTGTCGGGATCACTATTATTGTGACCGCATTCGATATGTTTCAAGCGCTCAAGGCGGGTCATTGGGGCCTGGATATCCTAGCGGTGGTGGCCATGGTTGCCACGCTCGCGGTCGAAGAATACTTAGCAGGCATGATCATCGCGCTGATGTTGACTGGCGGCGAGGCCCTCGAAGCAATGGCTGCTGGACGGGCGTCGCGGGAATTAGATTCCCTCATTAATAGACGACCCACGTTTGCCAACGTGCTCGATGCCGATGACCATACTGTCAATCGAGTCAAGCTCTCTGCGGTCCAGATCGGCGACGTCCTGATTGTCCGCGGTTCCGAGGTGGTACCTGTTGATGGACACTTACTTTCCGATCGTGCGTCACTTGATGAATCGTCGGTAACGGGTGAAGCCATCCCGGTTACGAAATACTCAGGCGATGCCATTATCTCCGGTACCGTCAATAGCACTGAAACCTTGCATATGCGCGCAACTACCACTGCTAAGGATTCGCACTATGCCAAGATCGTGCAACTGGTCGAAGAGGCCATTGAGTCACGTGCACCAATGGTTCGGTTAGCGGACCGCTATGCTGTGCCGTTCACGATTATTTCACTGCTCGTTGCAGGGATTGCCTGGTGGTATTCGGGAGATCCCGTGCGGTTTGCCGAAGTCCTGGTCGTTGCCACCCCGTGTCCACTGCTCATTGGTGCACCGGTAGCGTTTATGGGTGGGATGTCGTCTGCAGCACGGGCCAACGTCATTGTCAAAGACGGCGGCGCCTTAGAACGACTCGCTCGGGTGAAAGCTGCAGCATTCGATAAGACCGGTACGCTAACTCAGGGCAGACCCACGGTCGCACGTATCGAAGCCATCGACGGCTCGATCGACGAGACCCTGCAACTTGCCGCCTCCGCTGAACAATACTCGGTACATGTTTTCGCGGAACCCATTGTCAGGCATGCTCGTCAACAGGCTGTCGAACTTCTTGGAATCGAACGCGCTGAAGAAGTCGCGACCAACGGCATCGAAGCTCTCACTGCTACTGGTGACCTGCTACGTGTCGGTAAATCAGCGTTTATTGCCGAGGTAGTGCCTGCCTTTGAGGACTTAGAACTCACCGCAGGCGAAACGGCAGTCTATATCTCGCGCAATGATCACTTGATCGGCATCATTGTGTTGGCCGATCCGTTACGCAAGACCGCTGCAGACACGGTTGCTTGGCTGGCAGACCACGGCGTCGAGCAGATGGCCATCGTGACCGGAGATATGGAAAATACTGCTCAGGCGATTGCCACAGAAGTTGGATTCACACCGCAGCAGGTGCATGCCTCGTTATCACCGACCGACAAAGTACGAATCGTCCAAGCGATGCAGTCGCCAACGCTTATGGTGGGCGATGGGATTAACGATGCACCGATTCTGGCGGCCGCTGATGTTGGGATCGCGATGGGTGCACGCGGTGCGACTGCCGCCTCAGAATCCGCTGATGCGGTGATCACTTCCGAACGTTTCGCTCGATTGGCTGACGTCACACATATCGCCAAGCGCACGGTTTCTATTGCATTGCAGTCCATTTGGTTTGGTATGGCTGTCTCGGTGGGTCTGATGGCCATCGCAGCATTCGGATATCTCCCCGCAACCTTAGGTGCCTTGATGCAAGAGGTCGTCGACGTCGTAGCGATTGTCATTGCACTGCGTGCCCTGCGGTTGCATCGACGGCTACCGTCGCATCTGATTGAGGACTCGATTGCTCATCCGACCGCGGTAAAGGTTTAGCGCTGGCGTCCGGTCATTCGAAATACACGTGATTATGAGCGCTGCAGCCGGGGTTGAACATCGCAGCGCACTTCGGGCACCGCTCGCTATCCAGATATTGCTGAACCAGCAGTTCCGATTTACAAACACCACACAACACGGCGGGATCTTGGTGCCGTTTGATCGGCCAGGGCTGTCGCGGATGCTCCGCTGTTTCATCGTGACATTGGAAGCACGCGTAGTATTGTTCGCAGCACCCGAATCGTAGCGCCACAACATCCAGCTCAGTGGCATAGTGTTCGCATCGCGTTTGGTCATCAACGAGAAGTCCGTGCACCTGCGGTTCAGCCATGGTTCAAACCTAGCACCAGAGCCGCACTATCGGGTTGCCCTTCGTCGCGAATGCACGTGGACTCAATATGAGCGTCAGACAGAGCGAACAGTATGACATAAAAAACCCCGCCAGATCCATGATCTGACGGGGTTTTGCTGCGGAGGATAGGGGATTTGAACCCCTGAGGGCTTTCACCCAACACGCGTTCCAGGCGTGCGCACTAGGCCGCTATGCGAATCCTCCAGAGTGGAACTTTACAAAGTGTTCACCCTGCAAAGACCAGATTTTAGCATAGCCCATTATTTATCAAATAAGCAAAATGCCTAGGAAGGTGTTAGTCACACCCCTCGACCCCGCAGGTTTGACCGTCGGCTCCCAGGGTTTGCAGAGGGGCCGGGTTCAGCTCGTCCCAAACCTGTTGCAGAGCTTGGCCAAAGGTTTCAATTGATTGCGCACCGGGCAGCGCATATTTCTCGGCCAGTACGTAAGTCGGTACCGCAGAGACGCCGAAGGCGCGTGCTTGTGCGACGTCGGCTTGTGCTTCGGTATCGAACTCATCTGATTCCAGAACTTCACGCACTCGGGTCTCATCTAGGCCCACTGAGATGGCAACCTGGACCAATTGGTCGTGGTCTGACAGGTCGAGTCCGGTCGTAAAGTGACCGGCTAACAGTTCACGTTTGAGTGCCGGGGTGATTTGGTCATGAGGGTCGCGCACGTTTTCGTCATGCTGTTTGGCTAGGTGTAGCAGACGGTGGGCGGTCCAGGAATTGGCCACGACAACGTCGTCCATATTGAACTCAATACCGGCTTCTTGGCCGTGGGTTTTGACGGTTTCAAAGATCTGATGGATCTGGTTGGCCGGCATGCCTTTGGTTTCCGCCAGGTATTGGACCTCATTGCGCTCATCACGTTCTGGCAGGCTCGGATCGAGCTGGAAGGTCCGGTAGTGCACCTCGACGGCGTCTTTGTGAGGGAATGCGGCAAGCGCTTTTTCAAAGCGGGTGAGCCCGATGTAGCACCACGGGCAGGCAATGTCAGACCAGATATCGATTCTCATAGTGGTTACTTTGACACGTCCCACCATCGGCGAGCAACGTGGTTCCCCGACAGCGTGGGAGGCCTGTGCGATCACCGTCAGAGAAAGGTTTGCCTCGAATTCGCTCTTTGGCCACGAATTGGTATGATGGACTCCGGCCCCTCACGCGGTGCTATCTTACTTAACTCCCCCAGGGCAGGAATGCAGCAAGGGTCGGTAGGCTCTGGCAGGTGCGTGAGGGGTTCTTAGGTTAACTCCCCTAGCAGGTTTTCCCGCAGGGTCGTGGAGTACAGATCATCTTCGGTATTGATCCCATAGGCCAACAGTTCTGGCCACGCGTAATGAATCAGGTCGCGCTGTAATTGGGCTCCTGGCCGTACTGCTAGTGGCTGGCTGATGAGCAGCTCATAGATGCGGCGTACGTTAACCGGGACAATGGAGTCAAACACCGTATCGGTTTCGTTGGCGACTTCGCCATACCAGCGTGATGAACGGTTTTCCCAGTGATAGGCGTCGGTGTATTCGACGTCCTCGTGGAGTCGGTCGTATTGGAGCTCTTGGAATTTGTCCCAGAAGAACTCACGGTAGCGTTTGGCACTTGGGCGGCGGCGTCGGATAATTTCTTCGGCGATCTGTCCGAAGCGCTTGGTTTTGTCGGGGATTTCGAGTTTGCCGCGAATGAGTCGCCCCATTTCCACAAAGTTGCCGCGCACATGGATGCTCCGTGCATCTGGGAACAGGTCGAGGTATTTGCGAACGTAGGGCCAACCGTGATTATTGATGGAGTTGCGGCCCAACATTTCGCGATCTGTCTCGGTCAGGATGTTGTCGCTCGGGCGGATAATGACGTGGAAGTCTTCTGGTAGCTGATCCTGCATTTGCGCCAGCACGTTGTGGTCGGTAACCATGGTGCGCTGCCAGTACGTTGTCGGGGCGCGACCGCTGTTGATATTCGATGAGGTATAGGTGAAGGCACGAGTGCGATCGCGATAGGGGCGCAGGTGTGCTAGGACCGTGCGAGAATCCAGCCCCCCGGACAGTGACACCCCAACGGGACCGTGCGGACTCCGGGCAAACACGTGGGCGAGCTGCTCGTTCCACAGTTGGTGGATCAGCGCTATACGCTCGTCCCAGTCGAATCCGGTGTATGGATTGGGTTGCGTGAGGCCAAAGCGTGGTTGTGTGCCGTCGGCAAGTTCTAGACGATGGTTCGGCAATAGGGCTTTGACGTACGGATTATCGGTGAGGTCCCACATGCCATCGGGTGACGTTCCGGGGCGCTTGCTGCCCAGACTGCAGGTAAGCTCGGTGACATCGGTCAGTCGGTGCAGCATGTCGAAGTGGGACGCGATCTGTTGCCGGGTGTGGTTGAAGTACACGGTGCGATGACCAGCGGCGTCGTGATAGGCATAGGTTTTACCGTGGAGCCTCACGAGCACGGCGTGACGCCCACCGATGTCGTAGAGCGCGGTTTCAAGACCACTCAGGCCGTCGCGTTGGATCAAGGTTAAGAGGTCTTGGGCGATGTTGGTGCTGTCGGGTGGGATGACGCCGGTCGACAGCGGGAGCAGTTTGCCTACGGTGACGACCCAGTCATCCCCCGAAGTGGCGATATCGAGTTCGGTGAAGTGATCGGCGTAGAGCACGGCGTCGGTGAGCTCGTGGCGGTGGAAGTGTTCGATGTCTTCTAGGAACTCGACCGGATCGGGGCCCAGGAAGAATCCTCGAGCATAAAGGCGTACCCAGGAGGTCGTCATATCGTGCGTCTTTCGTGTTGACGGTGGGATGCTCTGTCGGTGAACCATGTTCTGAGCCGGGAGAAGATACTGGGTGCCGGGTGGGTGCCGTGCGGATGCACGGTGAGGCGAATGTGTATTGCACCTGGTTCCGACTCCGAGTGTTCCTGATCGGGGCTGAGAGCAACGGTGAGCGTGCTATCGGGCTGGATATCGCGGAGTCTGAGGTCTCGTGGGAGTCGGCCGGTCACGTTTTTGCTGTCGTATTCGATCGTGTGGTCTCTGAGTACCTGGATTCGCATCCCCTCCGGGCTGGCTGCAGCGCTGGTGGACAGGGACAAGGTCAGATCAGCGCCAGCGTCGAGCATAGTCAGTACCGGCCCGAAATCTACCCGGACCCAGGTGCTGGCCGCCGTCTTTTGTGGCTCGTATTGCAGGGTGCCGGAAAATGGTTGTCGGGCTAATTCCGTGCCATCGGCATCGACAGTATGGCACCATAGCTGCGGTAGGGCTGCACTAAAGCCTTCAGCCGGCGTGAACCATTCTGGGTATTTGAATCGTTCGTAGAGGTCTTGCGGGTTGAAGCGGTCCCCGAAGAAGTTTAAGAATCGGGCGTGTTCTTGGATCACCTCGCGCAGAACGAATTCGTGAAACGGCCGTCGTTGATCTGGATGCAGATCATCCAGCGCGTCGAATCCGGTCAAGAAGGGCGTCAATGTATGTTCCGGCAAGCGCTCGCTTAAGGTGACATGTCGGTGATTCTCGGTGCGATCAGCCTCAACAGCCCAGATGAGGTGCTCCGAGGTCACGGCAAGCTGTACCGCGCGGTGGGGATCAATGAGCTGCACACTCGGTGCGTTTCGAACGCTTTCCAGCGCTGACTTGAATGCGAGAACATGCTGTGGGGTCGGCTCGTCTGTTATCACATGAATGGTGAGCTGTGTACGGCGGGTCCATAGGATGGCCAAGGCCGCGCGCCCGGCAAGATCGTTTTCGAGCACCAGATCATAGTGTGCTGTCTTATCCAGTGGCATTTTGCCCTGGAGTTCTGCGGTGAAAGTGCCAGCAGTATCCGCCTCGATAGCGCCCACGACGTCCCCTTATATTGTGTGCCTCTCCGCAGTGTAGCCGCTCATAAGAGGTTTATAACAAGTTATACACAGCTACAAACAGACCCTTGGGCCTTAGTGTGACTGGTGTTACGGTGGAACAACCTGCTCGCTTACACAGAGGATGATTATGCGCACTACAGCAAAGAGGAAGTTCCCCGTTCTTGGTCGTGTGACTGCTCTAGCAGCCGCAGCTGGCCTTGCATTGACCGCTTGTGGCGACGGCGAAACCGCCGACACCGGCTCAGGCGAGGGCGGCGACGAGATCAACATTGCCATCAACCACGGTTGGGAAGAAGGCATCGCCGTAGCTGAACTCT
>CAZAAP010000101.1:0-7021 GCA_964482935.1 uncultured Enteractinococcus sp. | reverse complement strand
TGTGGTGCGGCCGTGCCGCACAAGAATAACTGTGGCCATAGACCCAGCCTAGTCAGCAGTCTCGTGATATGGCGATTCCTCAGCCATTGTGTGGTCACCTTTCGTCAGACTTAGCTGGAGGCCACGTGTATGCAGCCGGTTATGAATATCTGACGGATGTTATTGAGCCCGTGGTTCTTAAGTGGTTGCTGACAATGAAGTGCAGGTTCCCGAACTTGTGAGGTTATTTCGCTACGCAATGCGGTCGCCTTCCGGTTTAACGTCTAGCGTTAACAACGTAGCCCGTTACACGCGGTCAGGGTGATCAGGTCGTTCGGCAACAACGACACCGAACGGCTATGGCGTCGTGAGCGGAGCCTTTTCATCGAGTGTCAGATCCAGCGGGTGGCGTTGCGTGAGCTTTGTCAGGTGGCATCTGCTGTCGAACTGGGTGACCTGTGGAGTCCACCGGGCGACCGGCTCGAAGATATCGTTCATGGCAGACGAGGCATCACAGCGGATACGGGTTTGCGACTTGCGAAGTACTTCGGTACCTCAGCCGAGTTCTGGCTTAGCCTGCAGAACCATTACGAGTTGGATCCCGCGAAGGATCGTGTAGGGGAGCAGATTGCGGCGATCAGGCCGCTGGAGTCGTCAAACGATGGCCGTACTCCCCGGTTGTAGAGCTCTCGGTACCAAAGCCTGTTCTCATTTGCTCAGGCACTAGGCTGGTAGATGAGAACAAATTAGTAAACAACCGATACAGGAGGCTTGAGCAATGACATTTTCCGTCTATCTGTCCGGTGAAATCCACACCGAATGGCGCGATGAAATCCAGCGCGGCGCGGAGGCTGCCGGGTTAGACATAGTGTTCACTGCGCCGGTGACCGATCACCCGGCGAGCGACGCCGCCGGCGACCATCTGGGCGAGACTGAAAGCCAGTTCTGGCGTGATCACCAATCCGCCAAGATCAATGCAATCCGCACCCGCAGCCTGATCGAGCAGAGTGACCTAGTGGTGGTACGCTTCGGCGACCAGTATAAGCAGTGGAACGCCGCCTTCGATGCTGGCTATTGCGCCGCGCTAGGTAAGCCATACGTGACCCTGCACGATGCAGATATCGTCCATCCGCTCAAGGAAGTCGACGCCGAGGCCCAGGCCTGGTGCACAACAACCGAGCAGGTAGTGGAGATTCTGCGGTACGTGCTCAAAGCATGAGTCGAATGCTCCCTGTTGATCTGACCTGGGTCGGTGTTACAGTGAGCAGCAAGCACGGTCGCACCGTGTAACCGAGATATCTGTTGTAAGGAGAGTCCATGCCTCGTCCAGTCACGAACTCAGGTAAGGCCGTCTGGAACGGCGATCTTAAATCCGGCAGCGGCACCACTAGTCTGGAGACTTCTCAGCTTGGGAGTTTTCCAACGCATTGGAAGGCTCGCTCTGAGGAATCCGAGCGCGGTACCACCTCCCCGGAGGAGCTCATCGGAGCTGCACTAGCAACTTGCTTCTCAATGCAATTTTCGAACATGCTCGCCGAAAACGGCACTCCACCGACCACCATCGAGAGCACCGCGAACGTCACCTTCAACATCGGTGAAGGTGGTATTACCGGAATCGAACTGGTCAACAATTCCACTATCGAAGGTATCGAAGACGACGACTTTCAGCGTCTTGCTGCAGAAGCCAAAGACACCTGTCCCGTTTCGAAAGCACTGCAGGGTGTGGATATCACCTTGAATGCCACGCTCGCCTGATTAGAGACAGCGTCATCGCTGACGGACTCGACAACAAGCTCACCGGCATTCGTAAATGTCGGTGAGCTTTCGAGCGCTCAATGCTCGTTGAACAACGCTTGCATGCTCAACGTCAGAGTGTTTGTCTGGAATGTGGAAGTTATTTCTGCTGACTTAGGGAGGATGTATGACTGAGAACCTAAACGGACATACCATTGCATTCGTCGCAACTAACGGCGTCGAGCAGGATGAACTAACCTCACCGTGGGAGGCAGCGAAACAGGCCGGAGCCACGCCGGTGCTCGTCTCCGATAAAAAAGACAGCATTACTGCAATGCAGGGCGACTGGGAACACGGGGAGTCGTTCAACGTAGACCGCCATATCAGCGAGGCAAAAGTTGAAGACTTCGATTCTCTTGTATTGCCTGGCGGCACCCTAAATGCTGACACTCTAAGAACGAATGAGGACGTCCTGAACTTCGTGCGTGGATTCTTTTCGGCGCAGAAACCCGTGGCCTCAATCTGTCACGGTCCTTGGATACTGATCAACGCTGGCGTTGTGGAAGGTCGCACTCTCACGAGCGTCGATAAGATCTCCATTGATCTGAAGAATGCCGGCGCCAATTGGGTGGACCAAGAAGTGGTCGTCGATAACGGCCTGACCACCTCACGCAATCCAGGCGACCTCGAAGCGTTCAACGCCAAGCTTCTTGAGGAAGCCGCTGAAGGCAAGCACCGCCATCAGACTGTTTAGTCGTTGCGTGTATTAAGTAACTCACCTTAGAAGGCCCGCCACCGGTCGCACGGTGGCGGGCTTTCAGCTTTTGTTTTGTAGAGTGACAGCCAGCGTCCAAGCGTAAAGGAGCTTCAACCTTCTAGAATGGACATCGTCGTAATGCAATAGGAGAGGGTATATAGTGGCGTCACCCGAAAATATTCTCTTGCATCTCGCGGGAGACGAAGAGCAGCAGGTGCGCGAGGTGTTCAAGACCCTGGAAGATCGAGGGTTCCCCGCCCAGCAGCAGACGCCGCACATCACCATCACTTTTTCGCCCGCAATGCCGGCCGAGGTCGTTGAACGCGCAGCAGAGTTACTTCCGCCGGTGATCCCTGCATCCTTTCGACGAGTGGGCAGCGTGGTCTTCGGGACCAAACGCAAACAAACTGTCGCGTGGTTACTCGAAACAAGCGATGAGCTGGAGATCGCTGCTCGTGAGATCAGTGCGCTCAACCCTAACGGTCGTGGTCCCCGTTGGATTCCCCATCTAACCGTGGGACTGAGACTGCCACGTGAAATCGTTCCCGATTATATTCGCGCCCTTGATGAGGAGACGTCTTCACACCTTAAAGAATTTACCGCTATGCGGGCAGCATTGTGGCGCCCACGAGCGCGAGAACTTACCGTGCTTGCCGAGGCGAATCTGACCGATGGGGCACGTTCCCCTTCTGGAGGTCTAATGCAAAAACGGGACAGTCAGAGCCATACTCCGCTATAGAGCGTCGACCATTGATGTTTCGACTTCTAGCCGAGCTTCGGTTCGGCTCCTTCCGCATTTCGGAAGACTATCTGACTCTGAACTGCACGCGACTTGTTAGGGTGGGGGCGTGTCTGAACTCTCACCCCTGGCCGAACGAATCCTCGCACCCGTTTTGTTCACCCATCCTGCAGAAGTTCGAAGTGTCCCCGCCGAGTCGGGAATTTATGGTTGGTGGGTGCGCGCAGGCAGCTTGGAAGTTCCTGCCGCCGACTATCAGCAACACGAGGGCTTCGAATTGTTGTATGTAGGGATAGCTCCTCGTAGGCCCACCACAGCTGGTCGCGCCTCGAAAAGCAACCTAAAAAAACGCCTCAACCAGCACGTCAACGGTAACGCCTCGCAGTCCACGCTACGCCGCACCCTTGGAGTACTGCTGATGGAAACACTCGATCTGACCCTCGTCCTTCGCAGAGGGCGAGAGTTGTGGGCGGACGAGGCTAGCCTAACGGGGTGGATGCATAAAAATATGCGAATCACCTATGTCATCAATAAGGCACCTTGGGACGCAGAGGATGAACTGTTGAAGCACGCGAGGCTTGCACTCAATATTGATGGCAGGTCGAAAGATGATTTCGCAAGGTTCATTTCGGCGCGCCGCAGCTCTGCTCGTGCAGCCGCGCGCCCTATTGAAGCACACCCGACCGCCGGTCGGGCTGAGTCTTCATAGGATAGTATCCCACAGCTACAAAGTTTCCTATCGAGGATAAAATTGTGCTGTGAATAACGATGGATCGGCCTCGCATGTTAGAGTCCGCGCCTACACGAGCGCTGACGCAGAGACGACCTTGCGCATTTTTCAAGAAGCAATCACGGTCACGGCTGCCGCGGACTATACCCCTGAGCAGATCACCGCGTGGGCGCGCCCTGAAATGCTCGATCTTCTCACCTGGGATCAGTCGATGCACCGTCGCAATAGTTACGTCGCCATCGCCGGAGAACAGATAGCTGGTTTCGCTGATGTAAGCGAAGATGGCTACATCGACATGATGTATGTTGCGCCTCGCTTCACCCGGCGCGGTGTGGGGCGGGAACTCCTCGCGTTTCTGGAAAATGTAGCGCGGAGGTTTTCACCCCAGCGCCTCACCGCACACGCGAGCGTTACAGCCCGCCCCTTTTTTGAAGCCGTAGGTTTTCATGTTGAGGCTGAACAGCATCCCGTGGTCAACGGCGTCGTCTTAACCAATTTTCGCATGACAAAACAACTTGAAACACCAGAAGGCGCCTGATGCTAGTCGGTGACCTCAGCGCCGGCGTCTACTGCTTCGGCCAGCTCCGCGAGTTTCGTAACTGATCGACTGAGGGCTTGCTCAGTATTCGCTCGTGCGCGTTCAAAGCGGCTTTCATCGGTGAGTTCGTTCCAGTCATAAGTGTGGCGAACTAAGGTTGTGACGTCATCTATTGGCTCCAGCTCCCATCGCCACAGATGGCCGGGAGGTTCCTCATCGACAGGGGCTGGTTTCCATGCGATGAGACGTCCTTCTTCAAACTCCACTACGGTGTTGACTCTACGTTGGCCACTGGTGAGTTCCATGGTGAAACTTTGACCAACGCGATCAATGCGCTGTCCCTGATCAGCATGGGCGAGGTTGTCGTTACCGTCGAATTGTGGGTGCCGGGAGGGATCAGCGATGAATTTGAAGATCTTGGCGGCTGGGACAGAGATTTCGAGTTCGGAGCTGGCTGTGCGTTGTTCCGTCATATCCCCACTCTTCCACCGGTAGCCAAGCTCGTCTAGTGATGCTGGGTTCTCCGAAACAAGCCGCCGGTGGTGCGCTTAAGTGGTGCGCGGATTGTTCAATCAGGTCATCTATGGCTGCAGTCAATACACTCTGGAGACCCGGGCCCGACTGGTGCAGGTAGCTTCTCCATACGCCCCGTGTGGTCTTGTGGCCTCGTACCATTGACCGGCTCGGTAGCGAAGCTTAGAGTGAAGCCACGATCGCGATGTGTCGTTTCGCTGTGCCTGTGCAGGATCTGGAATCCCGGGCCGTTGACACATGGCAGCTCTGCCACGGCGCGACGATCAGGGGTCGTCGGCGCCGTCATATGAAGTCGGCATAAGGTCGACGGGGCGTGCGCTTCATTGGCATAAGGAGATGGACCGATGAGCGTCCTGAAGCCACGGAATGCCCACGAGCAAATTGACCGCGAATTGCACGAGCTGGCCCCGCGCCTAGTGGGCGATGTGATCAAACCGGAAGACCCACTGTATGACGAAGCGAGGGCCGTGTGGAACGGGATGATCGATTTGCGCCCTAAGGCTATCGTCCGTGCTGGGTCAACCGCAGATATCGCCCCGGTTCTGGAAGTGGCTCGGCGCACCGGTCTGCCGCTGGCGGTACGCGGCGGGGGACACAACATTGCAGGCCACGGTACTGTTCAGGACGGGCTGGTCCTGGACCTCGGAAGATTGCGAGATGTCATCGTGGATGAGGAAAACCAGCTGGTACATGTACAACCGGGTGCAACTCTGGCGGATGTTGACCGTGCCACCATTCCACACGGCCTGGCTGTACCACTTGGAGTCATTAGTGCAACCGGCGTCGCCGGGCTGACTCTGGGCGGCGGCGTGGGCTGGTTGACCCGGTCCGACGGGCTGACTGCCGACAATCTTGAATCCGCCGAAGTGGTCACCGCCGATGGCGACCACTTGCACGCTAGCGCGCAAGAGCATAGGGATTTGTTTTGGGGTTTGCGCGGGGGTGGAGGGAACTTCGGGGTCGTGTCCTCGTTCACCTTCCGAGCTCGTCTGATGCCGAAACCACTGCTGGGCGGCAATCTGATATATCGGCTAGAACACTGGCGCACAGCGCTCACCGCTTTTGCACGGTGGACTGAAGACCTGCCCGAGCAGATGAACTCGATCGTGTCCATCTTGCGCCTGCCCCCAGAATTTGAGGTGGGCGATGACCCCCTCCTGGTGGTGGGTTTCACCTGGGTATCTGATTACGAAGCCGGAACGACTCTGGTCGAACGGCTGCGGGCGGATGCTCCACCGGATATGGAAGAGATCGGACCGGTGGAGTGGGCCCAGTGGCAATCCGCGATGGACAGTGTTTTTCCGAAGGGCTCACGTGGGTATTGGAAGAATACCGCCTTCTCCCGTCTGGACGCAGACGTGATTGATGCACTGCTGGGTTTCGCCACTCAGGTGACCTGGTACGGCACTGGAATCGACATTCACCACATGGAAGGTGCCTTCGGACAGGTGCCGGAGGAAGCTACGGCCTTTCCTAACCGGTCGCCACGTTACTGGCTCAACATCTATGGCTTTTGGCAAGATCCTGCAGAAGATGAGCGCCTGACCGCTTTCGCTCGACGAGCCAACGCTGCCATGGAGCCCTTCGCCGAGACCGGCCAGTACATCAATTTTCTGGGTGCCGATCGTGGACCGGTCAGTCCCGCGGCTGCCCGCCTGGCTTACGGGCAGGATAAGCATCAGCGGCTGGTCAAGATCAAGAACCGCTACGATCCTGAGAACTTATTCCGACTCAACCACAACATCGTGCCTGCCTCCGACTGACGGGGTGTTCGTGCGCGACGACCTCGACTATTCTCGGATTATGACACCACACCGACTGAGACACGGGTTGCAGTGGCAAGGCAGGACCGTCGCGTGGGATCGGTTCGGGCAGGGACCTCCCGTAGTGTTTTTGCATGGGACTCCGTGGTCGTCAGCGTTGTGGCGTCCAATTGCCGAAGCGCTCTCGCAGCAGGTGACGGTCTATCTGTGGGACATGCCGGGCTATGGCGCGTCTTCAAAGGACGCG
>CAZAAP010000100.1:0-7050 GCA_964482935.1 uncultured Enteractinococcus sp. | reverse complement strand
GTTGATGGTCTGACCCAGTAGTCGGTCCTTCAACTTGCTGACAGCCGCTGGCTTCCACCACCCATATGGAAGCCAGCGGCACCAGCGTATCCACACTCCCTACACCTTAGGACACACACCATGAAAATCTCAGCTCGCTTCTATAAAACAACCGCGATGCTCTCTGTTGCAGGCCTCGCGCTGGTCGCATGTGGCAACGACGGCGGGGAAACCGAACAAGAAGGTAACGGTGAAGCCCAAGGCGGCTCCATCACCATTGGCGTGTTTAACGGTTGGGACGAGGGCATCGCCGTGTCCGAACTGTGGCAATATATCCTGGAACAAGAAGGCTACGACGTCGCACTCGAATATGCAGACCCTGCACCGGCATTTTCGGGTGTCGCTTCTGGGGATTACGACTTCCTGATGGACGCCTGGCTACCAGCCACCCACGAAGACTACGTCGCTGAATACGGTGACAATATGGAAGACCTCGGCGCGTGGAACAGCGAAGCGGCCCTCACCATCGCAGTCAATGAGGACGCACCGATTACTTCATTGGACGAATTGGCCGACAACGCCGATGAATTCAACAATGCCATCGTGGGCATCGAACCAGGCGCTGGACTCACTCGCATCACCACCGATGAAGTCATCCCAACCTACGGGTTGGAAGATATGGAATATACCACGTCATCAACCCCTGCGATGTTGCAGGAACTGCGCACTGCCATCGATGGCGGCGATAATATTGTCGTGACCCTGTGGCGTCCACACTGGGCTTATGATGAATTCCCGATCCGTGACCTCGAAGATCCCGAAGGTGCCCTGGGTGAAGCTGAAAGCATCCACACCTTTGCGAGCACCGACTTCGTGGAAGAAAACGCAGACGTCGCAGAGTGGCTGCGGAACTTCGAAATGGACGGTGAGACCCTCCACTCGCTGGAAAACCTCATGTTCAATGAGAACCCTGACGCCGACGATTACCAACCCATCGTTGAAGAATGGGTCGCAGACAACCAAGAATACGTTGATGGTTTGACCAACTAACAACAAACCTCACTAAGATAACGAGCCGTTGGCCGCCACACAATGTGGTGGCCAACGGCTTTTACGCTTCAAAGCAGGTGGCTGATTTCACTGGATCTGCATATTGTCGAATAGCGATAATGAAGCGTAGATCCACAGCGAAAGGAATTCCTTGGCAGCCTCGCTTTCAACGCGACAACAACTCTTAGCCGTCGGCCTGACCGCAAACGCGGGATTCGTAGACGGCCTCTTCTTCATTCACCTCGGCGGATACTTCGTATCGTTCATGTCCGGAAACTCCACTCGAGCAGCTGCAGCTCTGGCACAAGGAGAGGCCTCTGAATGGCTGGCTGCCTCGCTGCTGATCTTCGCCTTTGTAGTGGGCGTAATGCTGTCGTCCTTCGCGGTGCGATTTGGACCGAAACGTTTCCATCCGCCCGCAGAGTCCTTACTATCTGACCGGGTAGCTCCTCATGGTTCTGCAGTGTGGACCGCTTTTATTCTCATGCTGCTTGGAGGCATTACCGCAAGCATCCCGACGCTAGCGCCCTATGCCCCCTTCGTGATCGCTTCGGCCACGGGCGCGGTCAATGGCACCTTCACTCGGCGCGGTGAGGTGACCGTTGGTCTCACCTACATGACCGGGACGCTGGTAAAGATGGGACAAGCACTAGCGTCAGCGATTGCCTTGCGATCCTCCGTGTACCTCTTCCGGTTTATACGGTATCTGTTCCTGTGGTCCGCCATCGCCATCGGCGCCCTTGTCGGTGCGCTGGCCTATGTGATGGTGGGTCTCGTCTCCGTGTGGTTAGCGGTAGCCGCGATGACGGTGCTTGCCATTATGCTCACCTGGCGGGTCAAGCAGCGCCAAGCGCGTCGCACCGATGACGACACCGACTAAGCATTAAAGGGTCGTGGGGTCCCACCGTTGGTAACGATGAGACCCCACGAACCGTGAGCACACGAGGAAGTTTGTTAGGCGCCGACCAGTGCGTCAGCCGCGAGGTAGCGTTCGTAGGCAGGCAGCGTTAGGAAGTCCTCGAAGTCTTCTGACAGTGCAGACTCGGCGAACAACTGCTTGGCATCATCCAACCGATCTCCTTCATAACGGGTGAGCCTAGCGAAGACATCCTCAATTTTTTGGCTGACCCACTCGGTGGTGATGGTCCGCAGCGAACCGTCCCCACGAAGCGTCTCGCAAGCCGAGTGGATCCACTGCCAGATCTGCGAGCGCGAGATCTCGGCAGTCGCGGCATCTTCCATCAAGCCATTGATCGCAGCGGCACCAGAACCGTTCAGCCAAGCATCCATATAGCGGATACCAACCTCAATGTTGGTTTCCAATCCAGCCTCGGTGATTGACCCGGTGGTCGCCTGAACGTTGATCAAAGCATCAGCTGAAGGGACGACGTCCTCGCGCTTATTGGTGCGAATCTGATGCTGGGCATCCAGCAGGAGTTCATCAAAGACGCCCATGCAGGTGGGGACCAGACCTGGATGTGCAACCCAGGAGCCGTCGAAGCCATCATTGGCTTCTCGGGTCTTGTCCTCGCGCACCTTTGCTAGGGCTTCTTTGGTGCGTTCTGGGTTTGAAGACTCAGGGATGAATGCACTCATCCCACCGATGGCCGAAGCACCACGTTTATGACAGGTATGCACTAACAGATCGGTGTAGGCCCGCATCATTGGTTGGGTCATGGAGACATCTGCGCGGTCTGGCAAGACGTACTCGGGGCCCGAGTCCCGGTAGGTTTTGATAACCGAGAAGATGTAGTCCCAGCGTCCTGCGTTGAGCCCTGCTGCGTGGTTCCGTAATTGGTAGAGAATTTCTTCCATCTGGAATGCGGCGGTGATGGTCTCGATCAGAACCGTGGCGCGAATGGTGCCCTGGGGGATGCCGAGATAGTCCTGGGCTTTATTGAATACACAGTTCCACCAACGAGCTTCGAGATGGTGCTCAAGCTTGGGTAGGTAGTAGTACGGTCCACGGCCCAACTCGACGAGTTTGGCAGCATTATGGAAGAAGTACAGACCAAAATCCATCAGCGAGCCAGACAGGGGCTGGCCATCGATGACGATGTGAGATTCTTCCAGATGCAGTCCTCGTGGACGCACGATAATGGTTGGCATTTGCGCCAGGGCGGGTTTCTTCAACCGGTACACCTTGCCCTGTTCTGAAATGAAATCAATATTATGCCGGATAGCGTCGTAGAGGTTGACCTGCCCATTGACCATATTGGTCCAGTACGGGGAGGAGGCATCTTCGAAATCAGCCAGCCAACCCTTTGCCCCAGAATTGAGTGCGTTGATGGTCATCTTGCGATCGACCGGTCCGGTGATCTCGACCTTCCGGTCTTTCAAACCTGGAGCTAGGGGAGCGACCCGCCATGAATCGTCTTCACGAATGCTGCGAGTAGATTTTTCAAAGTCCAGTTGTTCACCAGCTGCCACTTTGGCCCGGGCGTCTTTGCGTGCGGCTAGCAGGTCGAGACGACGGGAGTTTTGTTTGGTGTGCAGGTAAGCCAAGAAATCTAGGGCTTGGTCGGTGAGAACTTCGCGCTGCCGTGCATCCAGTTCACCGAACACGGTCACGTTATTGCCTGCAGGTGTTGTGTGTTGGATAGTTGGTGATGCCATGGCGGGTGCTCCTATTCTTGCCTAGTAGTGAGAACTAGAACTGTTGTGCTTCGGTCGAATCGGCCAAAGCGGTCGTGGAAGATTCTGGGTTGACGGTGGTGGAAATGATGTCGAAGTAGCCGGTGCCAACTTCACGCTGGTGGCGAGTCGCAGTGAAACCATCTTTTTCTGCGGCAAATTCGGCTTCTTGCAATTCGACGAATGCGCTCATTTGACGGTCTGCGTAGCCTTTGGCCAGGTTGAACATCGAGTAGTTCAGCGAGTGGAAGCCGGCCAGAGTGATGAATTGGAAGGTGTAGCCCATGGATGCCAGTTCGCGCTGGAATTTCGCGATGGTGGCATCGTCGAGGTTTGCTTTCCAGTTGAATGACGGCGAGCAGTTGTAAGCCAGCATCTGATCCGGGAACTCTGCTTTGACGGCTTCAGCGAACTGGCGAGCAACGTCCAGATCTGGGGTGGAGGTTTCCATCCACAACAGATCGGAGTATGGTGCGTAGGCCTTTGCTCGAGCAATGGACGGCTCCAGACCGTTCTGGATGTAGTAGAAGCCTTCCGAGGAACGCTCTCCGGTCAAGAACTGGTGGTCGCGTTCATCAATGTCAGACTGCAGTAGGGTAGCGGCTTCGGCGTCGGTGCGAGCTACGATCAGCGATGGAACACCCGCTACGTCTGCTGCCAGGCGTGCCGCGTTGAGCGTGCGAACGTGGTGTGAGGTTGGGATGAGTACCTTACCGCCCAGGTGGCCGCATTTTTTCTCAGATGCGACTTGATCTTCCCAGTGCACCCCTGCGGCACCTGAGGAGATCATAGATTTCATGAGTTCGTATGCATTGAGCGGACCACCGAACCCTGCTTCTGCGTCAGCCACGATTGGTACTAAGTAATCTTCAACTGATTGAATGCCTTCGGCCCATTCGATTTGGTCAGCCCGCATGAGTGCGTTGTTGATGCGACGAACAACCTGGGGCACTGAGTTGGCAGGATACAGTGACTGATCGGGGTAGGTGTGTCCCGAGAGGTTAGCATCGGCGGCAACTTGCCACCCGGAAAGATAAATTGCTCGCAGACCAGCTTTGACCTGTTGGACGGCCTGACCGCCGGTCATAGCGCCGAGGGCGTTGGTGAACTCGCCTTGAGCATGCTCACTGGTGAGCTGCTCCCACAACTTTTCTGCGCCGCGTTTGGCCAGGGTGTGTTCTTCTTGAACTCGACCGCGGAGTCGAACGACTTCTTCTGCACTGTAGTCGCGAGTAATGTTCGCCCACCGGGGATTGGAGTTCCAATCTTCTTGAATTTGATCCGCGGCGGCTTGGATGGCCTGTTTGTTTGCTTGTTCCATGGTTCTCCCTCATCACGGTTCTTCTGATTTGGCTGATATCTGTCGATATCTACGAGACGTTCTCTATGTGGTTGATTGCTTGCGCTGGTATGCGGTGCAATCGGTGTAGGACCTACTTTGCCGTGGTTCACAACCCAAAAGTAGAGGACCATTGAAAAAATAATCGTCAAAATTTCAAGTTAGATAGTTTTACGGTGTTTTCAGGCAGGTCGCCCGGTAGCGTGGGGTGTGCGGCCCAGCTGTAGAGAATAAGCGTCAAAATTTTTGAGCAGTAATCTAGCTTATTTCCTTGTATTAGACGAAATTTTCTAGAGTCGCAGAAAAGTTGGCATGAAATTGTCCCCAAACTTTCTTCAGCTTGTGAGGTGTAAGCGGGGGAACCTGGGGCGCTACCTTTCGGGCTGGAGAGTATTTAGGCACTAGGTCTGTGAATAATGGTGGATGTTGACTAGGCTGCCGATATGACTTCACTCACCAACTCGGATGCAAGTGCCACGCAAGAACCAGAGCCAGCACCACGGTCGCCAGTGGATCCGATCATTTTGGGGTATCGTCTCCGGCATTTCCGGACGGCAGCCTCTTTGACGCTGGACGAATTGGCAACGAAACTTGGCGCTACTGCTTCGCACCTGTCGATGATCGAAAATGGCAAACGCGAACCGAAGCTCTCGTTGTTGTCCCAGGCTGCTGAGCACTTCGGTGTAGAAATTGCTGACCTCTTACAGCCCGAGGCGCCATCTGCTCGGGCGGCGCTGGAGATCTCGGTGGAAAAAGCACAGCGCACCCGACATTGGCAGGCGATGGGACTGCCAGCAATTCGAGTGTCGTCCCGCATGCCTACAGAAGTGTTGGAGGTTATCGACGGACTCACCCGTGAGTTGCGCAGACAGCACGCCGAACAAGCCGCGACTCCAGAGGAAGCTCGTCGCGCGAATGTCGCCATGCGCAAGGAGCAACGCGAGCGCAATAACTACTACGCCGAACTGGAAGGACAAGCGCGCGAGTTGCTCGCTGCAGTGGGGCACGACGAGGGCCCGTTGTCCTATCACGCGATCGCAGATATCGCTGACCACCTGAATTTCGAGTTGCGCTTTATCTCCTCCTTGCCACACTCGACCCGCTCAGTGACCGATCTAAAAAACCGTATTATCTTTCTCGCTGATGCTAGGAACCCTGACCACGACCCTCGCTCCGTGGCACTTCAAGCCCTGGTCTCATATGTGCTGGGCCACGGGGAGCCGGTAGATTACCAGGACTTTTTGCGCCAACGCGTCTATACGAACTACGTCACCGCGGCACTGCTCATGCCCGAAAAATCGTTGGTCAAAACACTCAAGCAGCGTAAAGAGCGGCGTGATATCGCGATCGAAGATATTCGAGATGCGTATTCGGTGTCGTATGAATCGGCGGCTCACCGCTTTACCAATCTGGCCACGCGGCATCTGGATATTGAGTGTCATTTTCAGAAGGTTCATGAGTCAGGGGTATTGCATAAGGCTTATGAAAATGACGGCGTGAATTTCCCTGTCGATTCGATCGGTGCCATCGAAGGCCAAGCCGCTTGCCGGTATTGGACCTCGCGAGAAGTGTTCAAAACCAGCGATCGTTTCCGTCCCTTTAACCAATACACCGATACCGTAGTGGGGACGTTCTGGTGCACGGCGGTTGTGGAGCCCTCGCAGTCGTCATTGTTTTCGCTCTCCGTGGGGATCCCATTTGACCAAGCTCGCTGGTTCCGTGGTGCTGATACGGCTGAGCGTTCCCAATCGAATTGTCCGGACCCCTCCTGTTGTCGCACCCCGTCGCCCGAACTTGAGGCCCAGTGGGGCGGGTACGCCTGGCCGGCGGCGCGCGCCAATGCCCACATGTTAGCGGCGATGCCACCCGGCGCGTTCCCGGGTGTCGATGACGTGGCGGTGTATGAATTTTTAGCTGCCCAAGAACATTTCACTCAGTGAGCGAATATCCACGACCGCTGTCTTGCTGAACCACGCACGCACTGTTAAGGTAGGTATTACTAAACTGTTAGCGACAGCTGTGTCCTTTTCCGGTTAAACCCAGCGCAG
>CAZAAP010000099.1:0-7055 GCA_964482935.1 uncultured Enteractinococcus sp. | reverse complement strand
AGAATTCGACCTCATCGAAATCGGCGACCGAGCCACGATCAACCGCGGGACCGTGCTGCAAACGCACCTCTTCCAAGACCGCATCATGGAACTGTCCCGCACACGGATTGAACCGGGCGGCACACTGGGCGCTGCCAGCTTTATGTTGCCCGGCTCCACGATCGGTGCCAAGTCCGTCGTCGGCGTCGCTTCACTGGTCCTTCGCGACGAAACCTTGCCGCCAAATACCTACTGGCAGGGTAACCCTGTCCGATTTATTCACGATGACGCCCCGGCTGTGTTGAAGAACTAGCCGATGACTCCTCACACACGTTCTGCCACGGAGGTCTTCATGACCATAGAGAAACACGCCCCGACAACAATGCCGCTGGATGTTCCGCCCGCACCCGGGCCTCGACCGCCCAGACCGCGCTGGACGGGAGAATTCACCAGCCCATCGGTAAATGGGGCGTTTGCGCAGTATCTTCCGAAACCCACAGAAAAACGACGGCACTTGCTCAGACAGATACTCATGGGTATCGACGGGGGCAGAGGTTTTGCTCTCTTAGCCATCATGGCGGTACACACCCTGCCTCGCCTTGACCCATCCACCGGCGAAGCGACTTGGACGTGGACCTTATTTGCCGGAACAGCCACTGCGCTGTTTTGCGTTCTAGCCGGCATCAGTTTGGGATTCCAGGCCGGGGCCAACGCACGCCATGAGGACCGCCAATTTGACCGGTCGCCGCTGAACATTGTGTTTCGTGGAATGTTACTCGTGGGGCTTGGCTTGGCAGTCAACTCGATCGTCGGTCTGGCAGAAACCAACCTCTTGGTTTACCTCGGCGCCATGTATCTCCTTGTGCTGCCTTTATATGCCCTGCGCGGGGGCCAGCTATTGGTGCTGAGCATGGTGCTTATCGTGCTGATGCCCATCATTCGCTACGCATTCGATTACCAGGTTGAAGGCGTCGGGCACTATGTTAATCCGATTTTTTCCCACCTCTTTCAGGACCCACTAGGAGTACTGTCCACGGTCTTACTCACCGGCACGTTCCCGGCGATCACTTGGGTGGCGTTCCTCTGCCTTGGATTGGCCATTGGTCGCTTGACCCTCTTGCGTCCCGGTACGCCGTTACTATTGATCACCGTTGGGTTGATCATCGGCTGCGGTGCCAAATTGGCGTCTTGGCTTCTGGTCCGCAGCCCAGAAGGCTACAACACCGTTCGGAGCTCGATGGATAATGCGTCCCAGGCTCAGGTGGACCGTTTCCTCGTTTTCGGTCCCGACGGCCCCCTCCCTACGACCACTCCCGGCTGGTTGCTTAGCGCCGCCCCCCTGGCCGAGACTCCTTGGTCGCTCGCCGTCAGTAGTGGCTTTTCGCTGGCTGCAATCGGTGTGCTCATGGCCCTCACCCGGAAACTTCCGCAGCTGCTGCGACCCATCATCGACGTTGGCTCTATGCCCATCACCATCTATGTTGGCCACCTGCTCTTGTTCACCCTCGCGGATGATCTGCTCACGGGCTGGGCACTGCTCACACTAGAAGTGATCGTTTTGGGCTCCTTTGCCATCCTGTGGCGCAAGCTCTTTACCCACGGGCCGCTAGAACAGGGCATTGCTCTCGTCGCCGCGTTTGCCACGCAAGCGTGCACGCCGGCGCAGCGTCAAGGACACCGCTAGAACAGCATCGAGGTCTGTCACCCATGGCTGGTCAGGTGCTGCGACACAACCCAGACGCAACGCAACTTGATGCCCTGAAGTGGCAGCATCCGTACCTACCCGAGCACGTGACCGTCCACTGTGCTACCACCGAGCAGCTTGCGGCCCTCGGGTGGATCGATCCTAACGACAGCGATCTCACAGGAGCCAGAGGCCTCCTGGCACGCGCCGTCGCCCAGCAATTTGATGCTCACACTTCCAGGGTTGCGCTCCATCCGGCGATAGGACACGCGAATCCGCAACGGGCCCGTCCTGCGAGCGCCGAGCTGATCTCTGGGCGCACTACGGCAACAGGTCAAGGGCGGTTGTGGACCTCGCTATCTCGGTGCCTCCCGGTCATTGTCGTGGCCACCGCGCTCACCCCGGTCGGGGTTGATATTGAGGCGTTACAAACACCCAGACAGGCGACTGAGCTCTTAACGCTCTTGCATCCTCACGACCAACGGGTGCTAGCTGCGCTGCGGCAACACTATCTCGTCCATGAGGTCACGGCAGCGTGGACCCGAAAAGAAGCCATGCTGAAGGCGTTGGGGACCGGTTTGCTGCGTGATCCGGCTCTGGACGTGGTCGGCACGCAACGTCACCCTGTGCAGCTTGACGGGTGGTTGAGCTTTTCGGCGCCGTGTAACACCGTCATGACGTCCTATTATCTCGGCTTGGCCTGGCGCAAACGGTCCTAGTGCTCGCGCTGTTTGCGTTTGCGTCGCCAGGCGAACAGGCCTCCGAGTCCACCGGTTATTGCTAGCCCGAGCGATGACCAACCGATGGCGGTCGCTGCCGGGTTGGTATCGGTACGTGGCACATCAAAGTGGTCGAAATGGGCATCCAATACTTCATCGAGTTCATAGTCCAGGTGATCAGTGTCCTCAACGATCTGGAGCGTCGTTCGTGTAAATCCCCGTTGCCGATAGAACTCTTCTCCTGACCGTGCGGCCTCAAGAGCAGACCAATCTGGCGGGTGGGTTGAGCCGGTCGTATCGTCTTCTCCGACTACCCACATGAGCCCTAGGATGTCGCGCACCCCACGAGGTACGGTCACCTCTTCGACGGGTGGCCCTCCCCCACCGACCATGAGTGCACCACCGGTCCCGAAGGATTCTTGAAAGTCTGACAGGATATCTTGGGCAATAAATTCGGCACCGCCCGAGTACCCCATAAACCAGATCTTTTCCAACGCAAACCCATATTGTGCGATGAGCTGTTCGTGCAGTTCACGGAACCATACGGCATTGTCCTCGCCGTCTTCCCACCACGTATATCCTTCATAACCTCGCCCGGCAGGGCTCTTTGGCACCACGAGGAGCATGTTTCGAGCCGCGGCTTCTTCGGCTAATGTTCCGAGCGTTGCTCCACGCGGGTGGTGGAATTCGCTTTCGGATTTCCTGAAATAGTCGCCACTGAAGTAGTAGACGACGCCGACCGGTTGCTCCCAATCGATTTCTTGGGCATACACGTGGTAAACGGATCCTTTGAATTCGTTATAGAACGAGGCATCCCGTGGCATAGTTGGGGCTTCCTTTCGCAGGTCTGTCGAAGCCGTCGATGCCCCGACCGCAATGAACCCAGTCAGGATGACCACACCGAGTAAAACCGAAACGACCCATGTGGCAACGAGTGGTAAGGAGCCAACATGAGTTACGTCGTGATGATCGCCTCGGTGAGAGGAATGGTTCACGCTTTGAGTCCCGGAACGCGGTCCTTTTTAAGACCCTTCAATACCCCCGGGGGCGGAAAAGCTGCGTGCACCATAAAAACTGTTCCCAACCTAGATTCAATGCATGGTCAACTCTACCGCACCACAACCACTAACATTGCGACCCAATGAGACAATTGTCTGGACATATCAAGTATTGTGCGTCGTTACCCACGCGTCTAGTCAAGGCATGATCGTACACAGCTGTGAAATATGCGGGTATGTACAGTGAGGAAGATGCTAACTTGCAGAGCATCACGGAGTTCAAGGAGCAAGCAACTGACCGTGCCTTTCAGCGCCTTTGCATCCGCCGCAGCACACTAGGCCTACACACGTATAGTACTGTCCAAGCACAGCCGGCACTAACATAAGGGTGTGACGCAGATACAGTATGTACCTTCCGGTAGCGAGGTCGTCCAGTCCCTGCCGTGGAAATGGAACGTCCAAGGCCGCATTTTTATCATCGGCGGCCTGGGCTTTATGTTTGATGCCTGGGATGTTTCCCTCAACGGGATTCTCATCCCGCTGCTGTCCGAAGAATGGAACCTCTCCCCGGGACAAGCCGCCTGGATCGGGACAGCGAACCTCCTGGGAATGGCGCTAGGCGCATTTGTATGGGCCACGATTGCCGACCGGATTGGGCGCAAAGCAGCCTTCACCGCAACCATCGCGGTCTTCGCGGCCTTTACGATTGCCGGGGTATTCGCCACCGATCTTGTCGTCTTCGCACTGCTGCGATTTCTGGCCGGCTTTGGGCTCGGTGGTGCCATCCCGGTCGATTATGCCCTGGTCGGAGAATTTACTCCGCGCAAACACCGCGGTCGCGTGCTGACTGCAATGGACGCCTGGTGGCCCATTGGTGCGGCACTCGCAGGCTTCGTCTCCGCCTGGTTCGTATCTATGTGGGCCGACTGGCGCCCACCCCTGTTGGCCATGGTACTGCCGGCGATCCTGTTGATCTTCGTGCGCTTATGGATCCCTGAATCCCCGATGTTTTTGATCCGCACCAATCAGCATGCCAAAGCCCGCCAGGTCATTGACCGGCTGGTGGCCGCAACCGGTGCCACCCCCGTAAAATACCGCCTCGACACCATGGAAGATGTCCCGAAGATGTCCGCCGGCGCGGTCTTCGATCAGCTGCGACGCGTCTGGGCCCACTCTTGGCGCACGACCCTGGCCGTGTGGTTGCTGTTTTTGACCGTCATGTTTGTCTACTACGTGTCCCTCCAGTGGCTGCCGACCTTCCTCATCGACGCCGGCTATGCCCAAACCCAAGCGTTCCTGACCACCGGTGGCATGGCCGCAATCGGCCTGATCGGCGCGCTGGTAGCCACGGTGTTAGTCGAAATCACCGGGCGCAAACCCCTGTTGGCGATCGCTGCGGTCACCGGTTCGATCCTGTTGGTTATTGTCGCAGCGTTCCTCAATGTCCCAAGCGCCGTCCTCCCGCTGGTTTTGGCCTATGGGCTCATTATCCAGGTCGCGATCCCGGTTATGTATGCCTACGCGTCGGAAGTGTATCCAACCGCCCTGCGGTCCTCCGGGTTCGGTTGGGCCTCGGCGGTCTCCCGGATCTCCGCTGGCATCGGGCCGCTCTTATTCGTCACGCACCTGGTACCCGCCTTCGGGTTAGCTGGCGCGTTCGTCGTCGCTGCAGTCACGGTTCTCCTCGCCGTCATCGCCATGTTCATCCTGGCACCCGAGACCACGGGCAAAGATTTGCAGGATTAATAGTTTTCGTGTTGGATCATGGGGTGAATACCCTCGTCAAACACCCTGACGCGCCCTGCACACCTTCTGGCAGGATTCACCAGCTCTTCGTACTCGCCACACCCGGCGGGTATGTGTTGTTTCCAACCTGTCTGTGAAAGGTCGGTGCGGCTATGTCTACACCCACGACGACGCCCACAAACCCAGTTCGCGTGATCGCTATCCTGTCGGTTGCAGCGTTTGTGGTGATCCTCAA
Source organism: uncultured Enteractinococcus sp. (assembly GCA_964482935.1). Taxonomy (GTDB): domain Bacteria; phylum Actinomycetota; class Actinomycetes; order Actinomycetales; family Micrococcaceae; genus Yaniella. The sequence goes on along the minus strand of CAZAAP010000099.1, from coordinate 1,694 downwards.
TGAAACCATCATGTCGGTGGCACTCCCCCGGTTGATGGAGGAGTTCAACATCACCGAGGCCACCGTCCAGTGGGTGACGACCGCGTTTATGCTGACCATGGCCGTCGTCATCCCCACGACCGGCTGGATTCTGACTCGGTTTCGGATCCGCAGTGTCTACATCACCGCGATGGCGATTTTTACGGTCGGGACCATCGTCGCTGCAATGGCACCCGTGTTCCTGCTCTTGGTCGTGGGGCGTGTGATCCAGGCGATCGGGACGGCAATCATGATGCCGCTGCTGATGACCACCGTGTTGAATCTCGTGCCATTTGAAAAGCGCGGTCGGGTCATGGGGATCGTCGGGATGGTCATCTCGGCGGCGCCCGCCCTCGGTCCAACCGTGGGCGGCATCATTTTGGAACAGCTCGACTGGCGCTGGATGTTCTGGACGGTCCTACCGATCGCACTCCTGACCCTGCTCATCGGTGGGGCGCTGCTGCGCAATGTCACCGAAACCCGCCCCATGCAGCTCGATCTGCTCTCGGTGGTGCTGTCCGCAGTTGGGTTCTCTGGGCTCATTTACGGTCTCAGCTCGCTGGGTGAAGCCGCTCGCGGGGTGGCACTCGTACCCGCCTGGATCCCCTTGGTGATCGGTGGGGCCTCGCTGACCGTGTTCGTGTTGCGGCAGCTGGCGCTGGGTCAAAACGCGTTTCTCAACGTCCGGGTCTTCGCGGTGCCAACCTATGCGTTTGCGATCATGTTGACCATGATTTCTTCCATGGCCATGTTCGGTACGTTCATTGTGCTGCCGATCTATATCCAACAGGTCTTAGGGTTTGACGCCCAGGTCGCCGGGATGGTCATGCTACCTTCGGGTGTGCTGATGGGCGTGCTCGGGATCTTTGTGGGTCGGTTATTCGACGCCGTCGGCGCCCGGCCGCTGCTGATTCCCGGGTCAATTATTGCTGCCACCGGGCTGTGGGGCATGGTGAGCCTGCACGCCAACAGTCCGCTATGGACGGTGATCCTGTGGAATATTTTGATGGCGGTGGGCATCGGGATGATGATGGGGCCGCTGATGACGTCGGCGCTGTCGTCGCTGCCCGGCCGGTTATATCAGCACGGTTCGGCGATCTTTTCGACGCTGCAGCAGGTGGCCGCCGCCGGTGGGACCGCCTTATACATTACGGTCATGTCGGTGGCCGCGGTGGTCGGTGCGGGGCAGGGCGAAGAGCCGCTAGCCGCCCAGATGACGGGTATGCATAACGCACTGATCTGGGGTGCGGTGCTGATGCTCATCCCGGTACTGGGTGCGCTCTTCTTCCGTCCCACACCCCACATCGACCAACCGGCAACACAACCGACGGACTAAGCGTCGTCGAGCCCGCGACGATGCCGGGCTCTTCTGCGCTCTGAACCGGTGTGTTCTTCATTGACCTTGCGTAGATCCCGCATCCGCTTGCCAGTAGCATTACGCGGGCGCGGTCCGGTGGTGGCGGCAATCCGGTAATCGATTGGGTCGCCATCGGGAGTAGGCCGATCTGGGTGGTCATCGGTTTCATCGAGATGGTACACATCGCCAACATGCTCGGAGAAGACTTTCATACGGCGTTCCAGTTGCGCCTGTGCAGCCAGGGCCGAATCGAGGCGGAGGCCGCGATAAACCGCGAGCGCCATGAACACCATGATGATCGAAAACGGTAGCGCGGTGG
>CAZAAP010000098.1:0-7114 GCA_964482935.1 uncultured Enteractinococcus sp. | reverse complement strand
TGGCCTAAAGAAATGCGCTATATCGCGGGCAGATCGTGGCAACCGACGGCCCGAGGGCGTACCCTAGGGGGTAGTCATTCCCTATCATGGAGGTAAAATATGTTCGGACGTTCCGAGTCCAAAGCACCATCGCGGGGAGGCTCCGTGTCTGTAGCCGCAGAACAGGTCCGCGAATGGGCAGAACACATGTGGCAGGATTCCGCTGATCGCGCCGCGCCGGTTGTCGACGCCGCTTCACGGAAACTGGCCGATGCCGCGCACAAGGTTGGCGACGCCGCATCAAACTTCCAACATAAAGTACAAGACGAGTACATTCCTTCCGCTGCCGGCCAGCTCGCACCGGTTGCCGCTGGAGGCGCGAAAGCCATCAAGGCCGCTGAGCTGCCAGCTTTTGTCACTGACACCATTACTCGGGTCACCGGCGATAAGAAATCCGGTCGCAAACTGCAAAAGGCCGCGCAGCAGTGGGCTAAAGAAGCCGAAAAGCAGCTGAAGAAACAGGCGAAGAAAAAACAGAAGAAGAAATCCGGCCGCGGTCTGCTGGTACTGGGCATTACTGTTGCCGCAGGGGGCGCCGCGTACGCCGTGTGGCGGCTCTCCCAGCCGGTTGAGGATCCATGGACGAATCCAACCCCTCAGCCACTGAGCAATAACTAACGCATAGAAAAAATCCTGGTTTGTGCTGTGACGCGCACAAACCAGGATTTTTTGTGTTCAGAAACTAGTCTTCGTCTTCTTCCACAACAGCGGCACCGCCGGTGCGCACCCATTCGTCGACTTCGGTCGCTTTGAACTTCCACAGTCTGCCGATTTTATGTGCCGGCATGGAGCGGTCATTGATCCACCCGTAAATCGTGTGCTTTGTGACACCAAGGTGTTCAGCAATGTCGTCTGCAGACATCCAGGCTTCAATCATCGGGGCTCCTCAATTCAAAGAGTGTACGGTCTTATCTTTATCCTAACTCAGCTAACCCTCAGAGCCTAGACTTTTCCACACACGCGAACCCGTCACACCGCGACACGTCACTAGAGCTTTCAATTGAATGCACAGACAACAGTGATGAACCTAATATAACCCTATGTAAGATCGCCTAAGATCACCCGCTTTAGCCTGAATGTCCGGATGTGACCGGTCTAAGTTATGCCATTCATCGAACAGCCCTGTGTCACCCTACGGCGAACCGAAGATCGTGTCTGTGACGTGGACAAGATTGTTGGACAGCTCATGCGGGCACACCACCTCGCCATCTGAACATCGTGTCTCACAGCTGCGGTGTCCTAAGCTAAAAGAATGGCACCTACGAATTTGCTGCACGAGACCGCCCTGCTTTTTGAAGGTGGGGGCATGCGCGCCTCGTACACTTCCGGCATGGTGGTGGCGCTCTTAGAGCAAAGTATCCACTTCCCCTTTGTGGCTGGCATTTCTGCCGGAGCGTCCAATACCGCAAATTATCTGTCCTGCGACGCCCCCAGGGCACGTCGATCATTCACCGATTTTGCGTCCGACCCGAATTTCGGAGACTGGCGAACCTTCGTGCGCGGCAAGGGCCTATTTCACGCCGAGTACATTTACGAACGAGCCGGCCTGCCGGGCATGCCCTTGGAATATAACTGGGCTGCATTTCAGGAAAATTCCGCGGACTTTCGGATCGGGGGCTTCGATATCCGCTCGGGTAAGACCGTGTGGTGGGGTCGAGATGACACACCCGAGATGCCGGATTTCATGCGCCGAGTGCGGGCGTCGTCGACAATGCCCATCGTCATGCCTCCCGTGCAGATCGATGGACGAACCTACGTCGACGGTGCCCTCGGCACCGACGGAGGTCTCCCCATCACGCCCGCAGCAGATCTGGGGTATGAACGATTTCTGGTCGTACTGACCCGCGAGCGTGAATATCGCAAGGAGCCCGAGAAGTTCCCGGCATTTTATCGCACGTATTTTCGCAAATATCCGGCTGTCGCCGACGCGCTACTCACGCGCTGGTGGCGCTATAACGAGGCCCGTGAGAAGCTTTTTGAGCTCCAGCGCGAGGGCAAAGCGTATTTATTTATTCCAGAAGTCATGCCGGTGGCCAACGGCGAGCGCGATGTGACAAAGCTCAACGCGGCACACACCCAGGGTCTGGAGCAGGCGCGCCGCGAGATGCCAGCCATCAAGGAGTTCTTAGGGCTCTAATCTGCGCTGTTGTTGTCGCTGGTTTCTCGTGACTCACGGTTTGAAGTGACATCCGAGAAAATTCTGGTCAGGTGGCGCAGCGTCGACAACATCGCCCCATAGAGTGGCCATTGGAGGTTGGGTAATTCATCGGTTTTCGACATTTCGTGGACGAGGGCATCTAACCGCTCACCTTGGGCTTCAACATCCCCGTCCGGATCGGCAATAGCCTCGCCGAGATCATTGGCAATGCGTACCCAGCCCTCACGGAACCGTTCGTCCCAGGAGCTCAGCACCCAGGTGGCTTCGCGCATGGTGCGGGTCATGTTGCGCAAATGCGAGATGCCCTCATCAATGTAGTTGAGGACCTCTTCATAGTCGATGTCGTCGTCTTCGTCGCGGAACTTGCGTCGCAAGAGTCGCCGTGGGTTCTCACGTCGTGACTCACGTGCGAGTTTGACCATTTGCCAGGCTGAATTCAGCTCATCGGTCATCGACTGGGTTTCTTCGAGCCAAGCATCGGCGCGCTCCATGTCCCAGGATTCCGAGAATTCGTCAGCCATATCCACCAGCACCGCGCCCATGCGGCGGTTGATGCTGTCGACATACCGGGCGGCTTGCTTATCTCGTAGCGGTGGCAACACGAGCATGTTGACCAGGATGCCGATGCTTACGCCCAAGATCAGTTCAATGATCCGGTCGGCAAACATCGGGTCGCTCGAGGTGAAAATAAAGATCGCGGTGGTCGCGATGGCGATGCCTTCATCGCGAACCCACGAGAGTCGAGCGCCCATCAACCCGATGAATAAGGCTAGTGCGAACGTCCAAATATTGACGCCCCAAACATTCATGATGACAAACGCCAGGCCCATACCGACCGCCGACGACACCGCGGTTTGAGCGCCGCGTGACAGCGAGCGGTGGACTGTGGCATGGACGGTCAGTAACGCCGTCCAGGGTGCCATGAACGCGACCTCGGTGCCCAGCACGCCGACCGAAATGGCCCACGCGCTGGTGCCGGCGATGACGGCCTTGATGGCCAGCAGCAGATCAGAGGTGGTTTCGGGTTGTTTGAGTCGGCGGATGATTCGGGTTCGCAGGGATTCGGGACGGTCTTCAAGATAGTCCTCGGTGGAATCATCGACGGATGACTCCTGATTGTGCCGATCAGCTGACATGCACGGTCCTTTCTTCCCACAGCAGTGAGCCGGACAGCACGCACAGAGCCGATCCAGCTGCGAGGTCAGTCCCATAAACTGTAATGCACTCGCCATAGTCACACAGTGATCCAGCTTTCGTTGTTGAAAACCCTTCAGGGGTCTAGTACGGGATCTGCGGGGCATTCTATGCTGGAACAATGACACTTCGCCCAGCGCATCCCGCCGATCAATCCGACACGATTCAGGTGGTCGGTGCCCGCCAGAACAACTTGAATAAGGTGACCGTGAGCATCCCGAAGCGGCGGTTGACGGTGTGTACCGGGATCTCGGGGTCGGGCAAGTCGTCACTGATCTTTGGCACCATTGCCGCTGAGTCGCAACGGCTGGTCAATGAAACGTATTCGACGTTTATTCAGGGTTTCATGCCACAAACCACTCGTCCCAATGTTGACCGGCTGGCCGGGTTGACCACCGCGATTGCGATCGATCAGGAGTCGCTGCCGGCCAATCCGCGCTCGACCGTGGGGACGGTGACGGATGCGCTCGCGCTGTTGCGGATCCTGTATTCGCGGGTCGGCACACCCCAAATTGGTGGGCCGCAAGCGTTTGCATTCAATGTTGCCTCCGTCCAAGCCTCGGGGCGGATGACGGTGGACAAGGGTGACAACCCGACGTCGGTGCACACCCAGTTCAGCATGACCGGCGGGATGTGCCCCACGTGTGAAGGCCGCGGCGAGGTCACCGATTTTGTGCTCACCGAACTCTACGACGCCGCAAAATCCCTGGACGACGGCGCCCTCAAAGTGCCCGGGTATTCGATGGACGGCTGGTACGGCCGGTTATTTCGAGCCGCAGGACTGCCCATGGACAAGCGCATCGCCGACTACACCGCCGAGGAGCTCGAGCTGCTGCTGCACGCCGAGACGACCAAGGTAAAATTCGAAGGTGCGAACCTGACCTACGAGGGGCTCATTCCGCGCATTCGCAAATCCATGTTGGCCAAGGATCGCGAAGCGATGCAGCCACACATCCGCGCGTTCGTGGACCGGGCGATCGGGTTCACGACCTGTCCTGCCTGCGAAGGCACCAGACTCAATGACGCCGCCCGGTCGGTGACGATCGACGGCGTCAATATTGGCGAACTGGCCACCTGGGCCAGCGCGGACCTTTTGGCGTGGGTCACGAATCTGAACCTCCCCGCCGCCGAGCCCCTGCTGGCTGTGCTGCGCCAACTGCTCCATGGGTTTGTCGACATTGGCCTGGGTTATCTCAGCCTGGCTCGGGCCTCCGGCACGCTGTCCGGTGGTGAGGCGCAGCGCGTCAAAATGATCCGCCAACTGGGATCCCCGCTGACCGATGTTACCTACGTGTTCGATGAACCGACCGCCGGGCTGCACGCCGCCGACGTCGACCGCATGAACACCCTGCTGCTGCAGCTGCGCGACGCCGGCAACACGGTCCTGGTGGTGGAGCACCATCCGGGCGTGATCGCGATCGCCGACCACATTATCGATATGGGGCCCGGCGCCGGTGAGCACGGCGGCGACGTCGTCTATCAGGGCGATCTGGCCGGTCTGCGCACCTCCGGGACCATAACCGGCCAAAGCTTAGAGCACCGCGCCGGGCTGAAGTCTGCGTTCCGCAACCCGACGGGCACGCTAGCGATCCGCAACGTCACCCGGCACAACCTCCACGACGTCTCAGTCGACATTCCCACGGGCGTGCTGACGGCGGTCACCGGAGTGGCTGGATCTGGAAAGTCCACCCTGTTGGCCGCCGGGCTAGCCGAGCGTGAGGGCGTCGTCGTCATTGACCAAACCCCGATTCGTGGGTCGCGGCGGTCGAATCCCGCAACCTATACGGGCGCGTTGGATGCGATTCGTAAGGCGTTCGCTAAAGCTCACGGCGTCAAACCCGGCCTGTTTTCGGCTAATTCCGACGGCGCCTGCCCCGAGTGCCAGGGTGCCGGGGCGATCTACCTGGACTTCGGGTTCATGCAGGGCCAATCCACGCTGTGCGGGGCGTGCCAGGGACGCCGGTTCAACACCGAGGTCCTTGAGTACGAACTCGGTGGCAAGAACATCGCCGATGTGCTCGAACTCCCCGCCGAAGCCGCCGTCGACTATTTCGCCGACGTCAAGATTCCTGCGGCCACCAAGATCGCCAAACGCTGTGTTGACGTCGGCCTGGGGTACGTGCGGCTCGGCCAACCACTCACGACACTGTCGGGTGGCGAGCGCCAGCGACTCAAACTGGTGGCCAGTCTCGCCAAGCCCGCCGAGATGTACGTCCTGGATGAACCCACCACAGGTCTTCACATCGCCGACGTCGGGCGCTTGGTCACGCTGCTCCATGCGATGGTTGACCACGGAACGACCGTCGTCGTTATTGAGCATGATTTGGACGTCGTGGCGGCCGCCGACTGGGTGATCGATATCGGTCCGGGAGCCGGTGCGGCGGGAGGTCGGGTGGTCTTTGACGGCACGCCAGCCCAACTCGTAACAGCAGACACACCGACCGGGCGTTACTTCGCGCAGGCGCTTACACTAACTGGCTGATCCCCGTGACGACCGACAGGACCGCTCCGGTCATGGCCAGCACGACGACGATGCCAAACACCACGCGTTCGTTGACTTTGCCCAGTGCGCGTTGACCGGCCCACATCCCGACGGCAATACCGGCTGCGGCCAACAGCCACAGCCACCAGGTCAAATCGGGTACGGTCGAGCCCATGAACCAGGAGCGGCCGACCAGTGTGGTCGAAGCGATCATGACCCACATCGGTTGCAAACTGGCCGCAAACGAGGCGACCGGCCAGCGCGAGAGCACCCCATAGATGGTCATGGCCGGTCCTCCAATGCCCGCCAGCACACTGCCCGCTCCTGCGCCAACGCCGGTGAGAATTTGTGCGCTGCGGCTGGTGACCGGTTCGCGGACGCCGCGCATCAGCAGGGCAACGCTAAGCCCGATGATCACCAGCACGCCAACCAGCAGGTAGATCAGCGCGCCGTCAATTTTGGCGCCGAGCCACGCGGCCGGCACGATTGCCAGGGTTGCGGGGATGCCGATCCAGGCCACCCGGTGCCAGTCGATATCGCGCCACATGCCCGGCAGCATGAAGATCGAGGCCATCACCGCTAATACGGTGGTGAGCATGATGCCCTGGTGGGTTCCCAACGCGACCACCGCGAAGGGTGCGGTGAGCATGGCAAAACCCAGCCCCGTGATGCGCTGCAGGGCGGTGGAAACGAAACTGAGCAGCAAGATGCCGATGATCACGATGGGTGAGCTTCCTTGTCAAATGCTATTACTGACAAGACTAGAGCACACTCACGGACATAACCGGCACGTAACGCCTCACAGGACCGGGGTGTGGGACGCCATGCAATCGGTCAACAGCAGATTAGGCGGGCTTGTGTGGCGGTTGGGTTCCGGTGATCGCGAAGGCGTCGAAAAATTTGATGACGGCGTCGCGCTCCTCAGGCGTCAGATCGGCGATGGCATGAAATCGCTGGGCGTGATTGTGTCCCACAGAGCGACGCGCGATCGCTAGGGTCTCTTCGCTAACCTGCAGTGCGGTGCTGCGTCGGTCTTGCGGATGCGGTAAGCGATGCACATGGTGACGCGCGACGAGACGATCCAGCATCTTCGAAACCGAAGCGGTCGTGATACCCAAGTGACGTGCGACGTCGCTGGGGGTGGCCAAGGTGCCGCTGCGCTGCATGGCAATCATGTACCGAATTGCCCGCATGTCATTCTCCCCGAGCTGCATATATTTGCGAGAAGCCTCACTGAGTCG
>CAZAAP010000097.1:0-7161 GCA_964482935.1 uncultured Enteractinococcus sp. | reverse complement strand
GCGGAATAATATCGCACTAAATGTGTTGACAACCGGCGGAAGCGTCAGAAGGAACTACATACGTGAGCATGAATCATGCGGGCTGGGCAGCCCTTGGTAAACTGCGCCGAAGCAACGAGCAGGAAACCCTCAAATCGGGCACCATTGCTCGATCATGGTCATTCATCGCACGGTATCGAAAGCGATTGATCCTATATCTCACCGTCTCGGCTCTCGGCGCTGTGCTCACCGTCGTCTCACCCATTCTGGCCGGCGACGTCGTGAACGCTATCGTCGAGGGATCCGACGTCAGCGTCGTTATAAACTTAGCGTTACTCATTGCCGCGGTGGCACTGGTCGAAGCCATGCTCAACGTCGTCTCACGCTGGCAATCAGCCTCCCTCGGAGAGCGAACGATCTTCGATTTACGCACCAGCGTATTTGATCACGTCCAAAAAATGCCGATAGCATTTTTTACCCGCGCACGAACTGGCGCGCTGGTATCACGCTTGAACAACGACGTCATCGGGGCGCAAACCGCGATCGCCAGAACCCTCCCTACAGTGGTCATGAACGTCGTTACCTTGGGGGTGACATTGGTTGTGATGTTCACAACCTCCTGGCAGATCACACTTGTCGCACTGCTGCTGTTGCCGATCTTTCTCTTCCCGGCCCGTTCAATTGGGCACCGAATTGCGGGGCAGACTCGCGAGCGAGCCAAACGCAACGCCGCAATGGGCGACCAGATGACCGAGCGGTTCTCGGCACCCGGAGCAACGCTTGTCAAACTCTTCGGAGAACAACGCCACGAATCTCAAATCTTCGCCTCCCGGGCGGATGGCGTCCGGGATTCAGGGGTGCGCATCAGCGTATGGACCTCGGTATTTATGACCATGTTGACCCTCGTTTCTTCGCTTGCGTTGGCGGCCGTGTACGGCATCGGGGGCTACCAAGCCTTGGCCGGGGGTCTCAACGCTGGGGAGGTCGTCACAATGGCGCTGCTGCTGACCCGGCTTTATGCGCCGCTGACGGGCCTTGCTACCGCACGTGTTGAGTTGATGAGCGCGCTCGTCTCATTTGAGCGCATTTTCGAGGTGCTTGATCTTCAACCGATGATCAAAGACCCCGAGCAGCCGAAGAAGATCCCTGCCGGGGGAGTCCGAATTGAATTTCACAACGTAGATTTCCAATATCCTGCGGCCTCTGACGTCTCGTTAGCAAGTTTAGAAGAAGTTGCGGTCTTAGATAACCGCGAATCCGAACAAGTACTGCACGGCGTGAATTTCACGGTGAAACCAGGTCAGACGGTAGCCCTTGTCGGATCCTCAGGCGCTGGTAAATCGACCATCGCCAACCTCGTGACCCGGCTCTATGACGTCACTGGTGGATCGATCACACTCAACGGCGTCGACCTACGTGACGCGGCGGCTGAAGATATTCATAACCGGGTGGGCATGGTGACCCAAGACTCCCACCTATTCCATACCACCATCCGAGACAACCTGACACTTGGCCACCGAGAGGTTGACGACGCACAGATCTGGCAGATCCTCGAACACGCGCGCCTGGCCGAAGTCGTCAGTCAGATGCCCGACGGACTCGATACCGTCGTCGGCGAGCGGGGTTATCGGTTATCGGGTGGCGAGCGCCAACGGTTAGCGATTGCCCGACTGCTCATTGCTGCACCCGAAGCTGTCATCTTAGATGAGGCCACCGCATCCCTGGACTCCACGAACGAGGCCGCCGTGCAGCAGGCATTGGATGAAGCGCTGGAGGCACGAACCGCTGTGGTGATAGCCCACCGGTTATCAACCGTGGTCAAGGCTGACGAGATTCTGGTTATCGAAAAGGGTCGAATCCACGAACGGGGGACACATGCTGAACTCCTGGCCGCTAACGGGCGTTATGCTGAGCTCTATACGACTCAATTCCAGCAGTAACGAAATGCGCGAGGAGAACACGCATGGTTGAAGACAACTCGCAACAGGCCTGGGACGAGCGTTATCGTGAAGCAGACCAGATTTGGTCCGGCAAAGTCAACGCTGCGCTAGCCGATGTTGCTGGAAGATTGGATCCGGGCACAGCCCTGGATTTAGGCTCAGGCGAAGGCGCCGATGCGCTATGGTTGGCCGAACGTGGATGGCAGGTAACCGGCGTCGATATTTCAAGTGTCGCGGTCGAACGAGCGGAGCAGACTGCGCGCTCCCACGATTTACCAGCTGGCCAGGTCCGGTTCTTCGTGGCAGATCTGACCATTTGGCGTCCTGAGCAATCCTATGATCTCGTCGTCAGTTCTTTCCTGCACTCGCATGGCGATTTCGACCGGGGTGCGGTCATGCGAAGCGCCAAAAAGTATGTGGCACCCGGTGGGCACCTGTTGATCATCTCTCATGCGACGTTTCCACCATGGGCCCAAGCCCACCGCGAAGACACAACAGACACCGAACACCACCATGATGCCACCACACCCGACTCGGAAATCGAACTCATGCAGTTAGACCCGAGCTCATGGGGTGTCGAGCTCGCCGAGACGCGTGCTCGTGAAGCAAACGGACCGGACGGTCAGCGGGCCATGTTGGACGATACCGTCGTGCTATTGCAAAAATTAGACATGAAGTAATGACACCGAACCCTGCCGTCGCTAAACATTCGTGGCCGCGGCCCGAATACGGGTGCGGCCACGAACTGGCAACGTCGGATTTAAAAGGCGAGGGTATTATTCAGGCCAGGCGTTTTCGCGAATGACCTCGACAAAATCACCGCGCTGGAAACCAGGAACAAAATGTTCTAACACATCGGCTTTAACGTTGCCGAACGTCGTCTCCGGGCGGTCTTTGAGCCCGGTAGTGAATGCTGCCAAGATGCGATTTTTAAAATCAGGTCGCGGGTGGGCTGCAACCACTTCAGAGCGCTGCTGGTCAGAGATCGCATCATATCCGATACCGAGCACATCGAGTTCAACACCGCGGGTTACCAGGGCTACTTCCGGATCCATATGCAAAGGGATCTCAGGGGTCGTGTGCAAAGCTATCGCGTTCCAGACTTTTTCACCGGCATCTCCGGTGACTCCATATTCGTATAAGAAATCCCGTGCGACGTTCGCAGCATCAATTTCGAACCGCTGGTGGGTTGTACGGTAGGTTTCTGTCAGTCCCAAGTCGTGGAACATCGCGCCAATGTAGACCAGTTCGGCGTCGTATTCCAACCCCTGTTCCTTGCCGCGGAGCGAGCCGAACAGGAATACCCGGCGCGAGTGGTGAAACACTAAATCATCTGCCACGTCCCTTAGTAGGTCGGTGGCGTCTTGAGCTAGCTTGCTGTCGGGGATAGTGACCCCTGCAATGACTTCTGCCATGTACTGCTCCTTTTATCTGTAATGGTTATCGATTACTACCATCGCATTGTGTGCTAGGCTAACGCCATGTCTTTTGTGCCCTATATCCCTCGGATTCGGACATGACGCACCGAATCGGGATGTTTGTATTCGATGGGCTTACGCTCCTTGATGCCAGCGGTCCGGCTGACGTGTTTCACCACGCGGATCCAGCCGGCAAGCATTACCAAGTGCAATTGATCTCTGCTACCGGAGGACCGGTGGCATCCTCCTCGGGACTCATATTGGCCGACACTGTCGCAGTCGCTGATGCAGACCCGCCCGACACCCTCTTGGTGACTGGCGGCGCCGCGCTGGTAGAACGTGACCCCGAGCCGACGCTCCTGAGGGCAGTGGCAACCCTGTCGCATGGCGCCCACCGCGTAGCTTCAGTGTGCACCGGCGCGTTTGTGCTGGCGGCACTTGGCTTCTTGGATAACCGACGAGCGACTACCCACTGGCGCCATAGTCATACCCTGGCGCGATGGTATCCGCGTATTTGTGTCGAACCGGACGTGCTGCACATCCAAGACGGCCGCTTTTTGACGTCGGCGGGAGTCACCGCTGGCATTGATTTAGCCCTTGCGATAGTAGAACAGGACCTTGGAGTTCAAGCTGCTCGAGGGGTGGCGCGTGAACTGGTGATGTTTATGCAACGACCGGGCGGCCAGAGTCAATTCTCCTCGGCACTGAGCCCGCAACATACACCCCACGAGCAGCTGCGCAACATGATGGAGACCGTAGTGGCCGATGTCGCCGGTGACCACACTGTATCGTCCATGGCGGATATGATCGGCGTCAGCACACGACACTTGAACAGGATCTTTCACGCTGCAGTAGGGCTCAGCCCCATCCAATGGTTAGAGCAGGTACGGGTTGATGCCGCTCGTGGGCTGATTCTTGAAGGCCACCCGATCACCACGGTCGCACGCCTATGCGGGCTGGGAACGGATGAAACGCTACGGCGAGCCTTTGCCAGACAATTGGGAACCACTCCGACAGCGTTCCGGCAGCGTTTCGCTACTACGGTGACCTCGGGGCGGTTGCGTTGAGCGTACACAAAAACTCCCCGACAACCACGAGGTGGTACGTGTCGGGGAGCGTGCGGTTAGTTTAGTACGATTGCAACCTCGTAGTTACTCGGTGACCGGATTCAGGCCGCCGTCCGCTTTGGTGATGAACGACCGCAGGAACCACTGGAAGAGTTCCAGACCACGCGTCACTTCGATCAAAATGTCTTCTGAAATCGGGTCAACTTTGCCGGCTTCAGCAATGGCTGTGCGGAAGTCCTTGATCATCCCGGTGTACACATCATTAAGTGCGGAGATATGAGCCAAGCTTGAGGCACGATCTAAGGGATAGTCATCCCAATCGCGACCTGTGACAATGGAACCGGGGGTGCCCTTCGGTGAAACACCCATGGTGGCGATGCGTTCGGCGACCAGGTCCGCCCAGGCCCGAACTTCATTAACCTGTGGGTCGAGCATTTCGTGCACAGAAATGAACTCTGGCCCAACAACATTCCAGTGGGCGTGCTTGAGGGTCAGGTGTAAATCGTTGAGTGCGTGGAGACGAACCTGAAGGATTTCAGTGACTCGGTGGGCGTCTTCCATCTCAACGCCAGGGGCCGTGTACTCTGCATAATTCTCAGTCATGGGTAACCTCTCTCTTGCAGACAGTAGCTTTGGGTTGTGTCGCAAAGCCGAATAGGACGGGTTATACCCTGATTCCTTGTCTCTACTCAATACGTTTTCCGTACGCCTCGCAAGGCATGTAAGGCTAACCTGAGTCGATACTCAGCAAGTTATCAGGTTGTGGTAACCCACGATCCACAGGGATTTTTGCCCATCTAGCAAGGTTAAATCAACAGTGCCCTCGACTGGATTCGAACCAGCGACCTTCCCTTTAGGAGAGGGATGCTCTATCCAACTGAGCTACGAAGGCATCGCATGAACACGCCGGTGTTCGTGCAATGTGCCAGATTACCAGGCAATTGCCCGGGAAGAACGATTTTTACCGGTACGTTCCGCCGATCTCACGCTCTGGATCAAGTGAGGTCTCTAGACCGGTGCTGTGCCGGCTTACGAACTTCAGTACCAACAGCACGGCAATCCAGATGACGATCAAGGTCAGCACTAACCACTGCGCGATAGTTAACGACGACGCAAGAGTGACATTGGCCTGGCTGACGTCAGTCAGTGCTTGTTCACGCGTGACTGCCGCCCATATCTCGACGGCAGCGTATCCCGCCGCAACGATCACAGCACTCCACTTGGCCCACGTCGCCTTCAAGGTCCACAGCGCCACAGCAATCAGACTGAGCGCCATCATGATGGGGAAGATCCGGCCAGCTGTGATGTGCACCCAGTTGTACTGACCCATCACGTCGTCATCCATGCGCTCGGCTAGGCGCTCCACATCGGTGGTGTCGAAACCGGACACGCGGTGATCAAGCATCGCCATGCCACCGGTGAGCTGCTCCATCCCCTGCAGCGCCACAATGTGATAGTAAAATGCAATGAACGCAGTCACGGCGAGGATCGCGAATACCAGAATCCCGGGACTACCTTCCTGGTGGCCGGCACGCTGAATGTCGTCTTTAGCCTGTGCCATGGTCAGGCGTGGTCGGTCCGCGCGGTCTTGGCGAGGTTTTTGGGCAGACTCGTGATTGTCGTAATCTTTAGCTCGGCGTTTTCTGGCCACTCATCCTCCGGGACGTATCACTCGGCGCCCACACACCCGCGGGACCGATATGTTTATGTTGGTGCAACAGTGCTCTCATCTTAGTTGAGCCGTTGGCTTCCCACCGATAGCCCTTCTCCACAGCCCGCGAACACACCACAGGAATATCGGTCGGTGCGGCTAGACTTATGCATCATGGCCCACCAGACTTCCTTGCCCAGTTTTTCGCCCGCATTTTCCTTTGAACCACCCGTCAAGAATCATCTGCCCACAGCAGGTCCGACGGCGGAGCAATTGGTTGCGGGACTCAATGATGCGCAAGCCGAGGCCGTGTTGCATCGGGGCGGACCACTGCTCATTGTCGCCGGAGCCGGTTCTGGTAAGACCCGCGTGCTGACGCACCGCATCGGGCATCTGCTGGCCACCGGGGACGCTCGTCCCCACGAATTCCTGGCCATTACCTTTACCAACAAAGCTGCAGCAGAGATGCGCGAACGCATCGGTGACCTCGTTGGGCAAGCCGCCCAACGCATGTGGATCTCCACATTTCACTCCTCGTGCGTGCGCATTCTGCGCCGGGAAGCGACCCACATCGGGTTGAAATCAAACTTCTCCATCTATGACGCCACCGACTCCCTGCGGTTGATCACCCAAATCTCTAAAGACGCCGATTTGGATCCACGGCGCTTTGCCCCCCGGGCGATTCGCAACAAAGTCTCATCATTGAAAAACGAACTCATCGATGCAGAAGCGTTTGCCGCCACCGCCGCTGGCGATCCTTGGCACCATGCCGTGGCCGAGGTATATAAGGAATACGAAAACCGCCTGCGTACCGCAAACGCCATGGACTTCGATGACC
Source organism: uncultured Enteractinococcus sp. (assembly GCA_964482935.1). GTDB lineage: Bacteria > Actinomycetota > Actinomycetes > Actinomycetales > Micrococcaceae > Yaniella. Next base: position 268 of record CAZAAP010000097.1, on the reverse strand, counting down.
TGATCGCCAACGTCGTCCACATGTTCGATGCCTTTCCAGCGATCTTAGATAACTACCGCCGCCGGTTCCGGTTCGTGCTGGTCGACGAGTACCAGGACACCAACCACGCCCAATACCGGCTGGTGCGCCAACTCACCGGAGCACCCGGTGAACCACCCGGCGTCGAAACCCAGGGCGGCCAATTGACCGTAGTCGGTGACTCAGACCAGTCAATTTATGCCTTCCGCGGCGCTGACATTCGCAATATCGTCGACTTTGAACACGACTA
>CAZAAP010000096.1:0-7203 GCA_964482935.1 uncultured Enteractinococcus sp. | reverse complement strand
GATAAGTCATTGCGCAGCAGTTGCTGGTTATCGGTTTTGACCCACCCAGCAATCAACACCAGGTTGGTAATTAACTGCGGCTGTTTGGCTGCCACAAGGGCTGCGATCACTGCGCCCAGCGAATACCCAACCAGTGTGATCCGGTGGTTTCCGAGCTCTAACTGGTCAATCACCCCGAGGACCTGATCCACGAGTTGCTGGGTGGTCAGCGTTTCGGTGCCCGGATCGGTCCAGTCCACTCCGACAACGCGATGGTATTTGGCCCACGTCGGATAGAGATGCGCATAGTGGGTATCAGTCGTTCCCCCGGTCCCGTGAACTAACACGATCACCTCATTGGTGCCGTGGTCGTCTTGGGAGTCAACAAAACTGATGTCCAAATATTGGTGAGCGTCGGTGGTCATGAGCCTCCTGTAGGCGAATCGAGGGTAGCTTGCAGGGCACGCATGGTCGATTCGGCATAGCCAGATCCAAATAACAGGACGTGCACCAAGAGCGGGACCAGCTGGAACACCGGGATGCGCTGTTGCCACCCAGGTGCCAGCGGGAAGACCTGCTCGTAGTGTTCGATGACGCGCGGGCCGAACCCACCAAACAGATGCATCATGGCGATGTCTTGTTCTCGGTGTCCCCAGTGACACGAGGGGTCAATGAGCCAATTCGCCCCGGATGCGTCAATCATCCGGTTGCCCGCCCACAAATCTCCGTGGACGAGGGTCGGCGGTTCTTCGGGGCCCAGGTGCTCGGGTTGGATCCGCTCAGCCATTTGCAGTGCTGCCCGATCTAATAGCCCGGCTTCAACGACTTGTCCGGTTAACGGCAGAATCCGGTTGACCACCAAAGATTCATACAGTGTTGACGCCGGTTCGAGATCGATCGAGGCCGCGCCAAGGAACCACTGCGAAACCCCATCGAGCGTTCCGAAAGGTTGAGTCGGTTCAGCAGCCTGTTGCCCGGCTACATGCAACCGAGCGAGCTCCTGGCCAAACGCGGCATCTGGGTCAGTCGCCGATGGTTTCGAGCCACCAGTTTCGATGACTTCCAGGATCAACTGTTCCTCAGTCACCTCGAATACTTCCGGCACTCTTGCGCCAAGTGCCTTCAAGTTTCGAAGCCCGGCGGCCTCGAAGGCGAAAAACCCTTCGGGCGCGCCGGACAATGCCTTACGGAACGCTTTGGTTCCATCGTCAAGACGAATGATCGAGGTGTTGCCGGTGAGGCTCATTGGCCGCCGTAGCGCTGCAGAACGGTCTCGAGGCTGTTGTCTTGAACAGCTTTGACCAGCCCGCGAGCTGCGTCTTCAATTTGGTCGTACATCGCCACAAAGGCATCTTCTGGGTAACCATAGGGATCCGGTACATTGGCGATGCCATCAGAATCGACGGTCGACCCAAAGGCGCCGAAGCGCACGATCTTGGCGCGTTGTTCATCATTTTCGGTCAACGCCAGAATGTTTTCTAGGTTCGAGTCGTCCATGGCCAGCACGAGGTCAACCTCATCGATGTGCTTGGCGGTGATCTGATCTGCCACACTGGTGAATTCGTAACCGCGTTCGGTGCCGACCTTGCGGGTCAGATGGTGGGCATCGTTGCCGATATGATAATCGGCGGTACCTGCCGAGCGGATCTCGGCCTGGATCCCGGCTTTGGTGAATTCGTGTTGTAGCACCGATTCGGCGGCAGGGGAGCGACATATATTTCCAAGACAAACAGTCAAAATCTTCATAGCTCCCATTGTGCTGTTGTCGGGCCCGCTTTGGCCATCTGCGACCCTTCATGTCGTCAGCCGGCGTAGTGTGCAAGAGAGTTGTTGAACCGGATTGAGCTGAGAACTAAGAGCTTTGCGCTGACTCGCCGCCCAAATGCACAGCCACTAATGTTGGGGCAATGGACATTCGCATCCGCCCGGCCCGTACCCCAGATATCCCGATCATTCGCTCAATGGTCCAACCGCTTGCCACCGAACGCGTGCTATTGGATAAAGACGAGGTCGCCTACTACGAGGCCGTCCAAGAGTTTCTCGTGGCAGAAGACAACGACGGAATTGTCGGATTCGGGGCGCTGCACGTGATGTGGGAACACTTGGCTGAAGTCCGCACACTGGCAACCGCCGATGGTCACCAGGGTCGCGGTGTGGGCGGTATGGTGCTCAACGCGCTATTAGATAAAGCCGAAGAACTGGGTGTCCAGCACGTATTTTGTTTGACGTTTGAAACCTCATTCTTCCAGCGTCACGGTTTTGAAATCATGAAAAACCAGACCGTCTTAGACCCCGAGGTCTTCAACCAGTTGCTGCTATCCACCGACGAAGGTGTCGCAGAGTTCCTCGACCTGGCACGGGTCAAACCCAACACCCTGGGCAATACTCGCATGATCATTGATCTAGCCACACGGCCAAACCGAGGCTAAGGCAGCGCGAGCACATCATCGGTCAGGACGGCTAAACCATCTTTGACTAACCCGGTCATGGCGCGTTTCCATTGCGTTTGTTCTGGAACGTGCCGTCCAAGCCGTCCGGTAGCCTCCACGGTGGTCTGCAACCGGCCAATATCGATTGCGCCTTGAGCGCGCAGTACGCCCATAATCGCGCCACGAACCTGCCGGTCCGAGCCATTCCAGGATTGGGTTTTCGCGACCGCTTCGGGCTCGGGCTTACCCGCGGCCACCCAGGCACACTGGTCGAGCACCGGGCATTCTTCGCACTTGGGAGCCCGCGCAGTACAAATCAGCGCGCCCAACTCCATCGTCGCCACATTCCAGGTATTCGCCTCGGCCACGCCCTGATCCGTTGAGGTATCGGGCATGAGTCCAGCTGCCAGTCGACGCTCGGCGGCGGTCAGGCTTGGCGCGGCAGCGCCTTCCCCGGTGAAGATCCGGGCGTGCACCCGGCGCACGTTAGTGTCGATCACCACTTCCGGGATCCCAAACGCAAACGACGACACCGCGGCCGCGGTGTATTCCCCGATCCCGGGCAGCGCCAACAACAGCTCAGGATCGGCCGGTAGGACGCCGTCGTGCTGTGCGACCACGGCCTTGGCGGTTTCGTGCAGTCGCAAGGCACGCCGCGGGTATCCCAACCGGCCCCACATGATCAACACATCGGAGGCCTCGGCTGCTGCTAGGGCAGCGGGCGTGGGCCAGCGTTTCATCCACGCTAACCATGGCTCCCAGACCCGAGCCACCTGGGTTTGTTGCAACATGACCTCGGAGACCAACACGCCCCAGGCGGTCGTGTCGGGTTCGCGCCAGGGCAGGTTGCGTGCGTTTTCGGCGTACCAGTCGAGGATGCGGGCGCGCACCTTGGTCACGTGGGTGGCGTTGAGTTGGTCGGGGGCAGATGACATAGACACCATGGTAGTGCCGACCAGGGATTTGACAGTCCCAGTGGCTAAACTTGTGACTATGTCTGACCAGCGTTACTACCCACAGCCTCCGCGTCGCCGCAAGATTCCGCCCCATATTCTGCGACGGCGGCGTATTGTCGCGGTGGTCATTTTGGTGATTCTCCTTACCCTCATCGGCTGGGGACTCTGGGCGCTTATCGGGTTGTTTATACCGGATGACGACGACCAGGCCGGCACTGAGCCGCAGCCGACTCAGACGGTTTCGCCCTCTCCGGAGGAATCCGAGGATGAGGATGACGAGGATGAGGAATCGGCGGATGCGTGCGATCCGGCGATGTTGACGGTCTCCGGGGACACTGATGAAGAGTCCTATGATGCGGATGAGTTTCCGGTGTTTAGCCTGATGGTGACCCATGATGGTGACGTGGTGTGTGATGCGTCGTTGGGTTCGGATCAGCAGAATTTTGTGGTTGAAGACTCAGACGGTGACTTTGTGTTCTCAACGCGGGCTTGTCAGGTGGATCCGCAGGAGCAGATCGTGGAGATGGAGCCTGGGCAGTCGGAGACGGTGACGTTTGAGTGGGAGCGTGTGGGCACCGACGAGAATTGCCAGGAGATTGTGGAAGACGTCGAGTCGGGCGAGTACCGCCTGCAGGTGGCGATGGGGGAGCGCGAGGCGGAACCCGTCTCATTTGTGTTAGAGGATTAGTTATCCCACACGTCGTCGGGGGTCAGCGCAATGACATCGGCCAGTCGTTGTCCCGGTGAGGGGCGCGGCGGTGGCCGGTGTGCTGGGTCAAAGATCGCGGTCATTGCTTGGCCCAGGGAGTCGGTCTGGACCACGCGCATGCCCTGCGGGGTGGTGATCTCGTCGTCCTGCGGGATAATCGCGTGTTTGAACCCTAACCGGTAGGCCTCTTTGAGCCGGCGCTCGACACCGGTGACGGGGCGAAGTTCTCCGGCTAAGGAAATTTCGCCAATGACGATGGTGCTGCGCGGCAGGGGAGTGTCACTGCGCGAAGACAAGATGGCTGCAGCCAACGCGAGGTCGGCTGCTGGTTCGTGCACGGTGATCCCTCCGACGGTCGAGGCATACACGTCCTGGGCGGTCATGGTGATGCTGAAGTGGCGCGATAAAATTGCCACCACGGTATTCAGACGCGACTGCACCAGCCCGGTGACCACGCGGCGTGGTGAGCCGCCGGCGCTGTCAGAGACCAGGGCTTGGACTTCGGTCATCAGCGGGCGGTGGCCGTCCATGGCGACCGTGATCGCAGTACCGGGGGCCGGGGTCGCAAAAGTGTTAATGAATAGTCCGGATGGGTCATCGATGGATTCAATCCCGGACTCGCGCATCGAAAAACAGCCCACCTCATCGGTGGAGCCGTAGCGGTTTTTGACCGAGCGAATGAAACGCAGTTGGGAGTGGCGGTCACCCTGGAATTGGCAGACGACGTCGACCAGGTGCTCCATGGTGCGCGGTCCGGCGATGCTGCCCTCTTTGGTCACGTGCCCGACCAGAATGGTGGCGATATTGAGGCGCTTGGCCAAGCGGATGATGCTGGCGGTGACTTCTTGGATCTGCATGCGCCCGCCCGGGGTGCCGTCGATGGCCGCCGACTGAATGGTCTGGACGGAGTCAATAACCATAAATGCAGGCTGGATTTGTTCGATCTGGCCTAGTACCTGGCCCAGATCGGTTTCGGCAGCCAACATCAGTTGCGGGTTGAGCGCACCGATACGTTCGGCACGCAGACGAACCTGGGCGGCTGATTCTTCACCGGTCAGATACAGCGTTTTGCGCTGTTGGCCGTCGGTGGTGCGGGTCTCGGCAACGTGACCGGCGATATCCAGGGCCATCGTGGATTTACCAATGCCGGGTTCACCGGCCAGCAGGATGACAGCACCGGGGACCAGACCGGAACCCAGCACACGGTCAAACTCGGAGACCCCGGTCGGGAAGCTTTCGGCGTGTGAGGCATCAATCTCTGTGATGGGTTGCGCCAATTGCTCCACGGTCACCTTGGCAGCCGGGGTGCGGGTCGTGGCCGGGGTGACCCCGACTTCTTCAATCGTGCCCCACGCCTGACATTCGCCGCAGCGTCCCGTCCATTTTGCGGTCATCCAACCGCATTCGGAACACTTATAGGCCAGTTTCGTCTTTGATTTCGACATGCGGCTAGCCTACTCGGCACCTAGGACACGATAAAGCATCTACACCCTGGGCAGATAGCTTGTGGCCTCGTCATGGTCCGAGCCGGTGGCCTCAATGAAATCAACCATCATCGGGCGACACATCATGACTAACGCTTCGCCATGCAAGGTGTCGGCTCCCAGATTGCGCGGGGTCAATTTGGTGGTCGCAGACCCCAGGGCGTCGCGGGCAACCGAAAGCGAACGATGTCGGCCCGGGGCGACCGGTTCGGCAACCGAACGGCCCAGCACCGCGACGGCATCGGCGGCTTCTGCGAACCAGGCCGCCATTTTCTCCAGATCATCTGCGGTGTGATCCTTCGCGTCGAATTCGTCAATTACGGTGATCACGCGCCGGGCGATGATGCGCAACGAACGCACCGCCAGATCGGTTTTTTCTAACGTCCGCGACATTTCTTGTAAATCCTGGCGGGCTGAACGTCGAGTCGGTGAATACGTTGCGATATCCTCGGCCGCGGAAAGCTCACCACGGACCGCATCGATTTTGGTTTGCAGGCCACGGGCCTGGATCAACGCCACCCACCCGTTACGGGAATCGGGTTTTTCCAGTGCCTCGGACAGTTCGCGGAAGACTCCGGTGATCGATGTGAACAATCCCCGCATACCCGCGACAGTTTCTCTACGGCCTGAAACCGGGGTGAGCATCGTGATCACAATGGCAATAACCCCACCAATGACAGCGTCGAGCGAACGACTGAAGGGGCCTTCGACAGGGATCGGGAGCAGGATCACCATCACGGATTGGATCGACATCTGGGTCGTGAAGATCACCCCCGAATCAATAAAACGGGCCAGCATGATGGTCACAAAGACCACGATGATTCCCTGCCAATACCCTTGTCCCAGTAGGGCTTGCAGCGAGTCACCAACCAGTATGCCTAACGTCACACCAATGGAAACCTCTAAGGCCTTCCGAATGTGGGGATCACGGCCAAAACCTAAGGTAATGAGGGCTGACGTAGCCGCGAAATAGGGTTCGCTATGCCCAAAAATAATGGCGGCAAAAGCATATGCGGCAACTGCCGCAATGGCCGCGGTTGCCGCAGGAATAAGCGATTTTCGGGCTCGCCAGGCACCCGATCGGAACCGTGAAGTGAAGAATTTTTTGACCTTCTGCCAACCCCTGGGTTCCGGGGTGAGCGGAAGCGGGGTCGTATGCATGCGTTCAGCCATGCTCTTATCCTACGAGGTTGCCAAAAATAGTCTAAAAAGCCCAGAGTCGAAAGATGTTTACCCTTCGTTAATCTTTCGACTGCCAGCAGGTTACCTGGCCTCCGTAGCTTCTGTAAGTAGTTCGGGCCATCAAACCAAACTCGTGAAGGTCTGCCGGTCCAACCCATTGACTCACAACGAACTCGAAAGAGGAAAACACCCGTGAAGTTTTCTCGTTTTTACCGCTCCGCTGCTATCGCATCCGTAGCCGCTCTGGCTCTGGCAGCTTGTGCATCTGACGATGGTGCGCAGGACAACGCCGGTGGCGACACCGGAGAGGAACAGGTTTCTGGCAACCTGATCGGTGGCGGCGCCTCCTCGCAGGAAGCCGCCATGACCGCATGGACTTCCGGTGTGACCGAAGTTCACCCAGATCTGACCGTCAACTACGACCCAGTGGGCTCCGGCTCCGGTCGTGAAGGCTTCATCGCCGG
>CAZAAP010000095.1:0-7337 GCA_964482935.1 uncultured Enteractinococcus sp. | reverse complement strand
TGTGAAGACGTACTTGAAGATAGCGGCGTCACCGATTTCGCGAAGTACTCACCGGGTGTCGCTCCCGAGGAGTTAGCAAAAGACATCTTCGTAGACTGATCGACAACTAGGCTGTGGGCGGGCACGTCCACAGAATCCGTGCCGCTATCAGATCTTGGGGAACATCATGCGCGAACTCACCCTCGCCACTCTTGGCGACACTGTAGAAAGCCACGACACCGTCATCGTGGATTTCTGGGCACCGTGGTGTACCACGTGTACAAGGTTTCAACCAGTCTTCTCCGATGTCGCAGAACAATTCGATGACGTCGTGTTTGCCACGGTTAATACCGATGACCAGCAAGATCTCGCCGCTCTTCTCGGCATCCGCGCGTTGCCCACACTGGTCGCATTCCGCTACGGCAAATATGTTTTTGGCAAGTCGGGAGTGACGACCCGGCGTCAACTTGCTGAAATTATCGAACAAATCCGAACACTGGATCCCAAACAAGACTGATTTGAAGGCACGTTATCCACATTCTGAGGTGCCGACCGCATATCAGCTCTTCGGCCCTGCAAGACTCCTAGACATCGCTATTTGAACACGATGCAGAAGGAGCACTTCATGAGACAGCACCGATTAGCACTGATGGTTCGAGACTTCAGCCGTCGCGAGAAAACCAGTATCCGCCAAGACGTTAAACGGTTTGAAAAGATCGGCCGCGACCACGGGTGTAGAACCCTGGACGATTACGTAGAGTTCGTAACTGAACGGACCCGCCGCGACGAGGAGGGGAATTTCACGCAACGATCTTTTGAATTATTTCGTGGGCTCGGGGCATACTTCGGGCAACGACTCATGGATGAAACTACTCTATCGCGGCTAGCCGCAGACGTTTCACCGGGTGCCCAGCACGAGGATCTGACCCAGCAGATGGTCGAAGCGAACCCCGGCTGGCTCCTGGCAGACTTCTTCCAAGACCAGTTCGTGACCGTCCCCTTTCTGCTCACCGACCATATTTTCGCGAACTCGTGGGGGCAGGCTTCGCTGGATGATTTGTTCGACGAGCTCATCGACTGGAACCACGGATACCTGAGCAAAGACGACGTGGAAGCCGCAGGGCTTTTCGGTTCGGACGTGGTACCTGATCTCTTTCTCGCAGCATAGTGCACGGCTTTTCCGTAGAGCACGAGGTGACCTGGCCGTCAGCAGGCGCATAAGGTAGTGGTGAGTTTCGGCCTATTGTCGTAACCTGATGACCAGCCACTAGGCTGGCAGTCGGGAGGTCCAAAGCACGATGACACACCACGACGACCACGAGGCAGCGGCACACGACCACCACGGTGGCTATGACCACGCTGCAATGCATGAGCACCACATGAGCCATGATCAGCACGCAGGCCACAGTCATGCGGGACACGGTCATGGAGACCATGTGGCACAGTTCCGTCGACTGTTCTGGATTAACCTGCTCATCGGCATTCCAGTGGTGCTCTTTTCACCCATGTTCGCTCACATGCTTGGCTATACCGTGCCCGCATGGGGCCTATGGATCGCCGCCGGGTTGGGTACCGTTATGTACCTTTGGGGTGGTCGGCCATTTTTGACCGGAGCGGTCGATGAAATCAAAGCCCGTGCTCCGGGAATGATGCTGCTCATCTCCCTGGGCATCACCGTAGCCTTCTTCTCGTCTTGGGCGGCCACCCTCGGTCTGGTCCACCACGAGTTGGAATTCTGGTGGGAACTGGCCTTACTTGTGGTCATCATGTTGTTAGGTCACTGGATTGAAATGCGTTCGCTGGAACAAACGACTTCAGCGCTCGATTCACTAGCTGCATTGCTGCCCGACGAAGCCGAGCGGGTGGAAGGCGACGAAACTGTTCGCGTACATCCCGACGAGTTACAGGTCGATGATGTGGTCCTCGTACGGCCGGGGGCTAGCGTGCCTGCAGACGGAACGATTCTTGATGGCCAAGCGGCCATGGACGAATCCATGCTCACCGGGGAGTCTCACCCGATCGAACGAGGGGTGGGAGAGGCAGTCACCGCCGGAACGGTCGCGACTGATTCCGGACTGCGGATCCAGGTGACAGCAACCGGTGACGATACAGCCCTGGCAGGTATCAACCGCCTTGTGGCTGAAGCACAAGATTCATCATCCCGTGCTCAGCGTATCGCTGACAAAGCAGCAGCGCTGCTGTTCTGGTACGCCCTTGGCGCCGCGTTCCTTACCGCTGTTGTGTGGGTCTTCGTTGACGGGCCAGACATGGCAGTGGCGCGCGTCGTGACGGTCTTAGTGATTGCTTGTCCCCATGCTCTGGGGTTAGCAATCCCCCTGGTGGTCTCAATTGCTACTGAACGAGCAGCACGTGGGGGAGTACTCATTAAAGACCGCCTCGCGTTGGAGTCCATGCGCAACATCGATTCCGTACTCTTCGACAAAACTGGAACTCTCACCAAAGGTGACCCCAGTGTCCTCGAGGTTGAAACGGTCGGGCAACTCACCACCAACGAGGTGTTGGCGCTCGCGGCAGCAACAGAATCCGCTAGTGAACATCCATTAGCAAAAGCAATCGTCCGCGCAGCCGAAGAACGTACAGTCCAGCTCCCAAGTGCTTACGCCTTCTCCTCCTCACCCGCCGTCGGGGTCACGGCTACCGTCGAAGGCCAACACATTCGTGTGGGAGGTCCATATCTGCTGCAAGAACTTGGACTGCGCGAGCTCCCGGTAGCCGACACGTGGCGCGATGAGGGTGCCATCATCCTGCACGTAGTCCGCGATGGGACCGTGATCGGTGGGTTGAAACTAGCCGACGAGATCCGGCCGGAATCATATGACACCGTCAAAGCATTGCACCAGTTAGACATCGAAGTGGTCATGATTACCGGCGACGCCGAAGCTGTCGCTCACCAGGTGGGTCGTCAGTTGGGCATTGACCGGGTCTTCGCCGGGGTCCGGCCCGAAGACAAAGCAGCAAAAGTCGCACAACTCCAAGCCGAAGGGAAAAGAGTTGTCATGGTCGGCGACGGCGTGAACGACGCCCCTGCACTGGCCCAATCCGACGTAGGAATCGCCATCGGGGCCGGAACGGATGTGGCCATCGCCTCAGCTGGAGTTATTCTGGCCAGCTCCGATCCGCGCTCGGTACTGTCAGTGATTGAGCTGTCGAACGCCGCTTATCGAAAGATGAAACAAAACCTTTGGTGGGCTGCAGGATACAACTTGCTAGCTGTCCCATTAGCCGCCGGTATTTTGGCACCCATTGGCTTTGTGATGCCCATGTCGGTCGGCGCGCTGTTGATGTCACTGTCCACCGTCGTGGTTGCCCTGAACGCCCAATTGCTCCGTCGACTCGATCTCACGCCGGAAGTTAGCACTAGAACAGTTTTAGCTTCCTCATGACTGTGGCGACTACCTACAGCTTGGGTGCCCTAATCGACTAGTGAACGGATGGCAGAACTCTGACCAGCGACTGTTTGTACGGTGGAAAGTATGAGCTTTTGCATGGCAGTAGCAGCCTTGCTCAGAGTCACGTCCCGCCGGTGTGCCAACGAAATAGTACGCGTCAGTGATGGCTCAGTCAGTCGGCACGACGCAAGATTGGGTCGATCCAGAAGCACCGTTGCCGGCACCACAGCGACACCCAGGCCCCGTTCTACGAACCGAAGGACGGCGTCCATTTCCGCTCCTTCTAACACGACGTTCGGCATCAAATCCTGCTGGTGGTACGCATTCATGGTCGTGGCTCGCAAATCGTAGCTTTCCGAAAACACAATCTGCGGTAGTTCTGCCAGCTGCTGCAACGTCAGTTGCTGATCGTTGGACGCAATGCGCTCCCGGTCAGCAGAGATCACAACCAGCTCCTCAAGCAAGAGTGGAACATGAGTCAGGCTTTCAGATGACGATGGATCGTGCTCAGAAGCCACCACTATCGCTAAATCTAGAGTTCCGTGAGTCAGCTCACTCAGGAGATAACGAGAGCCGGATTCGTGCAAATGCAGATCGACTCCCGGGTAATCACGATGGTAGGGGCCCACCACTTCTGCAACCACAGAAATACACATACTTGGAGGTGCACCGAGCCTGACGCGGCCGCGTCGTAGGCCGGCCAATTCATGCATCTGAAAACGAATCTGCTCGGCATCAGCGAGCATTCGGGTAGCCACTGGCAAGAGCGTCTCACCTGCTGCAGTCAGTGTGATGTTGCCCCTAGCTCGGTGAAACAGCTCGGCCCCGAGCTCGGCTTCAAGCGTCGAGATCTGACGACTCAACGTAGGTTGGGCAATATGTAATTGTGCGGCTGCCATGGTGAAATGCCCCGTTTCAGCGACCGTGAGAAAACTTTCCAGCTGTTCGAGATTCATGTTGATAGCATATCTGCATTGAATTGACTCAGATAATTCATTGGACTAATCATCCCGCTCTTTTTACCGTGGAGTCATGATCAATACCAGAATCAATGAACAAAGAGTTTCAACAAGCGTGCTGGTGATCGGCACCGGGGGATCAGGCCTACGAGCTGCTATCGAGTTAGCTGAGCAGGGCGTGGCCGTCACCGCCGTCGGCAAACGACCCCGTCACGATGCCCACACGGCACTCGCAGCCGGCGGCATCAACGCAGCCCTCGGCACGATGGACGCCGAAGACAGCTGGCAGCAACACGCAGCTGACACCCTGAAGGAAAGCTACTACCTGGCAGACCCGCGCACCGTAGAGATCGTCACCAAAGGTGCTGCTGAAGGTATCAGCGACCTCGAGCGCTTCGGTATGGGATTCGCCAGAGAAGATGACGGGCGCATCTCGCAGCGTTTCTTCGGCGCACACACCTATCGCCGAACAGCATTTGCTGGAGATTACACCGGGTTAGAAATCCAACGCAGCCTCGTTCTGCGCAGCGAACAGCTCGATATACCCATCCTCGATACGGTCTACATCACCGATATCCTGACTGATGACAATCGCGTGTTTGGCGCTTACGGCTTCAATATCAATGACGGTACCCGGTACCTCATCCACGCCGATGCCGTCATCCTGGCCGCTGGCGGTCACAACCGGATCTGGCGGCGCACCTCGTCTCGTCGAGACGAAAACACTGGCGACTCATTCCGACTAGCCGTCGAAGCTGGGGCTCGATTGCGCGATCCAGAACTCGTCCAGTTTCATCCCTCTGGCATCCTAGAGCCAGAAAACGCAGCCGGCACGCTTGTGTCCGAAGCAGCGCGCGGCGAGGGTGGCATTCTTCGCAATGCACTAGGCGAGCGCTTCATGGAACGCTACGACCCCGAGCGCATGGAGCTGTCGACCCGCGACCGGGTAGCGCTGGCTGCCTATACCGAAATTCAGGAAGGCCGCGGAACCGAAAACGGGGGTGTCTGGCTCGATGTCTCCCACCTGCCGCGCAAAACCATCCTGGAACGTCTGCCTCGGGTCTATCAGACGCTGATGGAAGCCCAGATGCTTGACATCACACGCGAACCAATAGAAATCGCCCCAACCGCCCACTACTCAATGGGCGGCGTCTGGGTGCGTCCCGAAGACCACTCGACTGACGTAGAAGGCCTGTATGCCATCGGTGAGGCCTCCAGCGGTCTGCATGGCGCGAACCGCCTCGGTGGGAATTCGCTTATTGAACTGCTGGTCTTTGGGCGCATCGTCGGTCAGGCTGCAGCGAAGTATTCCGCAAGCCTGCCTGCGCAAACTCGCTCGGCTGATGCAGTTGCGAAAGCACGCGGTGACACCGATCGGCTGCTAGCCGCAGACGGGCAGGAAAACGTCCGGGCCCTCCAGCGCGCCATCCGCGACATGATGACTGAGTGCGCCGGCGTCGTCCGGACTGAGGAAGGACTGATCGAAGGGCTGGCACGGCTTGATGAGATTGAGGCCCGCATGGAAAACGTCGGTATCCACCCCGACATCGCAGGCTTCCAAGACTTGGCCCATGCATACGATCTGAGATCTTCGGCGCTGGCTGCTCGCGCGACGCTCGAGGCAGCCCTTGAACGTCGGGAAACTCGTGGCTGTCACAACCGCAGCGATTATCCTGACATGGACCCAGAACTTCAAGTCAATTTGGTGTGGTCGCCGGAGGCTGGCGTCACGCGAGAGGACATCGCCCCAATACCCGATGAGATTAGCGAATTGATCCGAGAGGTCAGTCAGGTCGGCAAACTCGTTGAGTAGCCCCCGTGTGGTCTGGCGTGCTGGGTGAGTCAGACCATACTGCAGTGGAATCGATTATTCCGCTCAAGGTTCAAAAACCCGCACAGCCAACTGTGGACCAAATCCAGCAGGTAGAGTGGGGGCCGTGTCTTTATCAATAGGTTTTGTCGGACTGCCCAACGTCGGTAAGTCAACGTTATTTAATGCCATCACCCGCCAGACGGTTCTCGCAGCGAACTATCCGTTCGCAACGATCGAACCCAACGTGGGGATCGTGAATCTCGCCGATGAGCGGTTAGACAAGCTTGCAGAAATCTTTGGCTCTCAAAAGCTTTTGCCGGCGACCGTCTCTTTCGTTGATATTGCGGGCATTGTGAAAGGCGCCTCCGAAGGGGAAGGTCTAGGCAACCAGTTCCTGGCCAACATTCGTGAATCGTCGGCGATCGCTCAGGTCGTGCGAGTATTCGAAGACACCGACGTGATCCATGTCGATGGCGAAATCGATCCGTCCTCAGACATTGAAACGATTAACACCGAACTGATTCTTGCCGACATGCAGACTTTAGAGCGCGCAATCCCGCGTGTCGAAAAAGAGGTCAAAGGCAAGAAGGCAGATAAAGAAGTCCTCGACGCAATGCACGCCGCCCAGGCAGTTCTTGAACGTGGCGATACGATCTTCTCGTCTATCAAGTCCGACAAGCTCGAGATGGAACTCCTGCGGGAACTGAACCTGCTGACGGCCAAGCCTTTTATCTACGTATTCAACTCCGACGACGCCGTCCTAGCGGATGAAGCTCGTCAAAAAGAGCTAGCCGATATGGTCGCTCCAGCGCAGGCCGTATTCCTCGACGCGCAGTTCGAATCCGAGCTCGTCGAAATGTCGGAAGAAGAAGCACGCGAAATGCTCGAGATGGCCGGTCGAGAAGAATCCGGCATGGACCAGCTCGCACGTGTCGGTTTTGAAACGCTCGGCCTACAGACCTACCTGACCGCCGGACCGAAAGAAGCACGCGCCTGGACAATCCATAAAGGCGACACCGCGCCCGAAGCCGCCGGGGTCATTCACACTGACTTCCAGCGCGGCTTCATCCGGGCCGAAGTCGTTTCCTTCGAGGACCTCGTCGCGGCCGGTTCCATGGCTGAAGCGAAAGCACAGGGCAAAGTTCGTCTAGAAGGCAAAGACTATCTGATGCAGGA
>CAZAAP010000094.1:0-7383 GCA_964482935.1 uncultured Enteractinococcus sp. | reverse complement strand
GCAGCTCTACAACTTCCTCTTCGTTATCTAGATTAACAACAGTGAGGAGGTAATCGCCTGGTTCCTGGTCTTCAGGAATGGTAACTACCGTTTGGAATCTGCCATCGTCATTCGTGTCGACTTCAGCAAGTGTCGGATTGAGGCTGATTTCTAAGGTGGAGTCAGGGCTAAAGCCTTTGCCCTTTACAGTGATATCTTCACCAGGGCGCGCTTTATTGTCGCTGAGTTTAACCTTCGGTTCTACAGTCTGCGTTCCAGTGATCTCAAAGCTGCCTTGGGCAGCTGGGGCTTGGCTGCCGTACTGGTATACGGCGACATCGTAGTTACCGATGTACATCTCATCGATGCCAACAGTGCTGCGCGCCCTGTAGGTAACGACGCCGGCACTATTAGCCTCTGCTTGAATGCGGAGCTTGTCGACCGGCTTGTCCGCAGGAGTGATTTCAATGTGGACGGTCTCACCAGGCTCAAGCCCCTCAAGGGTCACCATCGTACCGCTGGTCAGGAACTCCTCGTCGGTGAGAGTTGCAGGAGTGACGGACAGTGACATATCCGTGACGACGAACGTCTTCGTTACAGAACGGTCCGTCTCCTTATCGGTTGCGGTAACGCTGTACAGCCCACCGAGATAGCCGTCCGTGATCCGCGTCGAACCACTAATGTTTCCCTGCTCGTCTGCTACGACGGGTTCGTGGTTGGCTGTGTCACCGGTCTCATCGTCAAATACAAAGACGTCAACGTCACCGCCCGGGGTGAAGTCCGAACCGGAGAAATCAATTTTCGCTCCAGCAGGACCGAAGGTTGGGTTGATCGTGAACGACAGCTCTGTTTCTACGGGGTCGTCAGTTTCGTCTTCTTCGCTGACTTCCTCCTCGTCCTCGAGGTCAGCACCGTCGCCGTCGCCCTCATCATTCTGCCGTTGAAACGCAGTGGCGGACGGTTCATCTCGTGGCGCTTCAGTGGTAGCCGACTCAGAAGGATCGACCCCTTCCCCAGCGTCGTCGTCCCCAACACCGTCGTCGCCAGCGGCCGTTTCGTCATCGGCGGGTGGAGCGGGGTCAGTAGACGCTTCTGGGGTGCCCTCAGGCGAGGGGCTCGCCGTAGAAGCAGCCGGGCTTGGGTTGGTTTCTTCGTCTGCCATTGCGGCCGGTATACCAATCGCAAATGAGCTAAAGGTAAGAGCTGACCCCGCAAGCACTGCGGCAGCCAGCTGTCCCTTCTTCTTCGATGTGTGTTCCGCCATGCGGATTTTATCCCTTCAATAAGTGACAAGGCCGTTTGTCGAACGTTGTTAAAAGCGCATCAAACGGTTGAAAAATCATACGTAGATCACAAAAGGTGTGAATCCGAGCACAGGCTATCAGTGTTGTAACTCACTCTCCAGGGTCAAGACACGGCCATGAATTACATTGATGCGCAAGCGCCACTGAATGCACCCTGAGGACAAGCTGAGTATTTCCTGGCACTTTCCCATGACCGCAACGATCTGGGTGACTACCAAGGCGAGAGCAAAGAGCTCATGGTTAGCCCGCGAAATCGTTCAGCAAACTGGTCAACAGTGTTGCACTTCGTTACACTGGGGCCATGGCATTACAACGAGTCTTGTACCTGTAACAGCAGTCCGGCCTTCCGCGCTCGCAACCTTCTGACGCGAGCCGACGGTGGCACATTTCATTCCTGACCACCCCGGTCGCTGTTCATTCGTCGTGCCATTTGGCGCGACAGGATTCAAGGACTCTTCATGCCTTCCGAAACCATTCATGCTGCGCCTTCGCGCGCCCAAATTACTCTCAAGGCCATCGACGTCACGCTCGGTGGCAACCCCGTGCTACAACACGTTGATCTGACCGTTACCCCGTCATCCCGGCTGGGCATCGTCGGAGAAAACGGTCGGGGCAAAACCACCCTGCTCCACGTACTCGCCGGCCGTCTCACTCCCGATGCCGGAACAGTTACCCGACACGGCAGCATCGCGGTAGCAGAACAAGAAATGCCCGCCGATGACGAGCGAACGGTCGGCGATGCCATCGCAGAAACCATTACCCCTGCCGTAGCCGCGCTAGCCGAGCTCGAGGCCGCCTCCGAAGCCCTTACAACCGGTGAAACTGGCGCCGAAGAGCGCTTCGCTGTCGCGCTGGAACACGCCCAAGCCATCGATGCGTGGGATGCCCGGCGTCGCGTCGAACTAGCACTCGAAGCACTCGAAGCCGAAACCGAGGACTCAGTAAAGCTTGCGGACCTGTCCGTGGGGCAACGCTATCGAGTCCGGCTCGCCTGCCTGCTGGGAGGTCACCACGATTTCCTCTTATTAGATGAACCAACGAACCACCTGGATCGCAGCGGGCTGGAGTTTCTCACCCACAGCCTGCGCGAACGTCACGGCGGCGTCGTGGCAGTCAGCCACGATCGAGCTTTGCTAGCTGATGTCGCTGAAACGGTGGTGAGCTTAGACCCGACGCCGGATGGTCGCCCCCGGATATACGGGGACGGTTATACCGGGTATCGCGAACGCTCTCGAGCCGAACGGATCCAGTGGGAACAAGACTATGCACGCCAACAAGTCGAGCACGCCAAACTGCAGGACGACTTACAGGCCGCACAAGACCGGTTGGTCAGCGGGTGGCGTCCGCCCAAGGGCTCTGGCAAACACCGGCGCGCTACCCGCGCAGCCTCAACGGTGCATAATGTGCAGCGCCGTCAACAGGCACTCGAGGAGCACACGCTCAGTGTTCCCGAACCGCCCTTGCAGTTGCAGCTCCCAACGCTCCACAGCCGGACATCTGCCACAATGCTGTCGGCCGATCGGGTCAGTGTGGCAGGTCGCTTGTCGACTGACGTCTCGCTCGAGATTGCAGGTGGCGATCGACTTGTGGTGACCGGGCCGAACGGTGCCGGCAAATCCACGCTGTTGCAGGTCTTAGCAGGACAGTTAGATCCGACGACCGGTACGGTTCGCCACCATGCCACGGCTCGGATTGCGCTGTTACAACAGGAGTCAGAGCTACCGGCCAAGCACCGTGTGGCAGCATACTTTGACACATATGTTCAACGGCTTATCGCCCGCAAGGTACTTGCGGAACGGCACGCGCTGTCACTGCACGAGCTGGGCTTATTGGGTTCTGACGAACAGCAGCTGCGCATCGGCGAGTTATCGATGGGCCAGCAGCGACGCCTGGAATTAGCACTGGTGCTGGCGATGCGGCCGCACGTGCTCTTGCTGGATGAGCCCACGAACCATTTGTCGATTCGATTGGTCGATGAGCTCACCGCAGCACTGGAGATGACTGATGCTGCCGTCGTTATGGCAACCCATGATCGGCAGCTCCTGCGCGACGTCGAACACTGGCCTTCGCTGGCGCTTGAGGCTTCCACGGTGCGCTCCCGTACCTGACCGGAACCAAAGGAGCATCACAAAACCCCTTATATCACCTTCGATATAAGGGGTTTTGCGCAACCATCTCTTGCACTACCAAAGGATGCTCGCCAGAAGCCCCGCACCGCCAGCGAGCCCCCAACTGGCCAGGCTGCCGACGAGAAATTCTTCGGCTTTTGTTCCCGCCACAACCGGATCATCGCGTTTGGCATCGGCGGAAATCTCCGGGAACCGGACGATGCCTTTGGCCGCCATCAAGGCTGCCACCACGTGGTAGGCGCCCACGACGGTAAGCACCATGATGAAGATACGTTCGAGTGGGCCGATGACTCGGCCGCCTTTGAGGCGACTGCCGGGTACCGAACCGGCGGCTTGCCCGTCGGCGCCGAGTTCCCGCCCCGAGAGCAAAAGCACCGCACGAGTAATGCGGTTTCCGGATTGAGTCAGAAAGACCGCGAGGGCCAGCCACATTAGTCCGAGGGGCACGTCAGTGCTGAGTACGGCGATGTCGAGCCAGGCAAAGCCAGCCAGGATCACGACGAGTGCAATAGCGGCCCATCCAAACAACTCGGGCGCGGAGCGGATTTCGCCGTCATTCGTCGTTGGGGCTTGCATGCGTTCGGCGATGAAATACCATGCTGCGGCAACCAGGGCGGCGACCGCACCGGCCCAGCCTTCGGGTCGCACCCAGAACGCAGCCGCGACGGTTATGGCGACCCACCACACCAACTGGACATAGCGCACCGTTTGCACCGGGAGGCGGGCCTGGGCTAAACCGATGAGATCGGTGACCCCGATGGCCAGGATGGTGAGCACGACGAGCATCAGGAACCTTCTTCTTTCGTTGCGTCAGAGGGTGCGGCTGCCAGTTCGGCGTCTGCGTCTAATAATGCCATGGCCCCGGATCGATGCAAGGCTTGGGAAACCGCAGCCTGGGAGATGCTTTCTTCGCGTGCAGCGTCTTGCTGGGTTGAGCCCATCAGCAGGGCCGCAAACAGCCGACGTTCGCGGGTTTTCATACGAGCAAGGATGTGATCGCGCAAGACCAATTGGGTGGCGACCGCAGCGGTGAGTTCGGGGTCGTCGGCCAGAAAACCGGTGAGCACTTCATCGCGGCGCTGTTGATGTGCTTCGATGGTTTCGATCGCTTGGCGGGCATTCAACCAAGCACTGCCGTCCTGGATCGGACCGGTCTCACCCTCATCTACGGTATTGATCTGCCCAACACCGATTCCAAACCGCAGTCGCAGCTCGTCCGGGAGCCCAGCCTGGACCCGTACAGTGATGCGCAGCGCGTCTTGCCAGGTGGCTGCGATCAGTTGGAATTCATCGCCCACTGTGGCCCAGGCCTGGCGGACCGCCGGCACCGAAGCATCGGCGTCCGCGAAGGCTTGATAGATAGCGCGCTGTGCTGCCGCCCGATCGGTAAGATCGCGCGAGCCAACAATGTCTGCAATAATTCCAACGGCCTGCATCACGCCTCCACAATATCACTTATAAATGGTGAGATATAAGTATTTTTATCAGACAGGTCGGCTGTGCAGTAAGTCGGTTGTGCATTAACCAGTCATGGGCAAGAAGACCACGGCGACGATCCCCCAGAGTACGAGGCTTAGTAGCACGATTGGCAGGAGCACTTTGACGAGGGCTCCTCGAGACACGGCCGGCCCGGGTGTGGTGCTGCGCTGGTAGACCTCCGCCATGCGGTAGGCCAGCTCGATGCGGGCCGGCCCGGCGATAATCGCCCAGCCGGCTGCGGAGTTCTGCAGTCCCATCGTCCACAAGGGTGAGACCCCGAGACCTTGGGCTGCGGCCACCTGGGTCGCTCCGAACATCGCGTTGGCGCCCGTCCCGGATGCAGTGATATACCCGGAGAGTCCCGCCACGAAGGGCAGTAAGAACAGATACACGGTGCCCAGCTCGGCAAGGCTGCCGGCAATGACATCGGCTAATCCCCCGCCGGCAATGATCACGCCGAATAAAATGTAGAGGGCCGTGGGCATCGCAGCGTTCCACCACATCCGTACTGTTGCTTTGGGCAAGGCACGCTTATTCTCGTCGTCCATGGTCAGAAACGTCAGCGACACGAGCGCACCGGTGGTCGACCACAGTGCCGGGGAGGCTAGGACTTCGCCGAGCGCTCCGAGCTCATAGGTCCGGTAGATCAGTTGACCGGTGATCGTGCCGATCATCAGGATCAGGTACGGGATGAGGGAGCGACCGGGTCCCGGGGTGAGCCGGCCGCGGCGGATATAGAGCAGCCAGAGAACTGCCATGATCAAGGTCGCAACTGCGCCGGCCACTGGCGTGCCCAGCAGGAGGTTGGCGAGCATCGTTAGACCCCACAGCAACAGGCCAGACCCCGTGCCGATTGCCGCCCAACCGATGCGCTGCCCCCGTGAGAGCTGCTGGTCCACTAGGCCGTTGCCCGCGACAAGTGATACGGCAATACCGGACACGACGAACGGGATGAGGTTCATCCACCCGGATACCAGGCCCATGTCGGTCAGCGATGCGCCGGCCGCTTCGGCGGCGACCAAGGTTCCGGGTCCCATCGACCCCCAGGGACCGATCATGAGACCCAGTAGGGTCAGCAAAGCGGCCCGGTAGGGCGTGAAACCTAACGAGAGGAGCAGGGGGAGGCCAATCAACACGGAGACGCCGAATCCGGTGACGGTTTCCAGAAACGGCACAACCCCGTGAGCCATCAATAGTGCGGCGGCAATGGTCGGGCCACCGGAGGATAACCACCGTGCAAGTCGGCGTTGCGCGCCGGTGCGGTCCATGACGCCAGACAGCAAGACGCCACCGCCGATGATGGCCAGGACTTTGATCAGCGTCCAGAAGTTGTCATTCCAAGCCTGTTGTAGGTCATCGGCTGGTGCGCTGAAGTACCAAAGAGCTATCGCTGCAGCACTGAGGGTGCCCAGCAGGGGTGGTAGTGTGCCGGGGATGCGTGGGACTGCCAACAGGCCGAGGGTAAAGAGCACGGGCACGATCGCCATCAACAATCCCATGTACCCGTCGTCCTCACTCCCGCAGCTCGCAAAATACCAGCATAGCCGCTTTCGTGCAGGTCACTGCGGCACCCGGCGAGCTGCCGAGAACGTGGCGAGTTAGGCTTCGGGGATGGTTTTGCCGAAGTCTTGACGAGTGACGACTTCTGGCTCTGGGCCGCCGCGTTCACCCGTGTCGAGTGCGTAGAGCGTGGCGGTCTGTTCCGGGGTGAGTTCGATATCGAAGACCTCGAAGTTTTCGGCGATACGCGACGGAGTGACGGATTTTGGAATGGCCGAGCGACCCTCCTGCAGGTGCCAGGCCAACATGATCTGCGCAGGAGACCGGTCGTGTGCCGCGGCGATCGCGCCAATCGTTTCGTCGTCAAATGTGGTGGGGCCGCCGTCGCCAAGGTAGTCGGTGATCCCACCAATCGGCGACCACGCCTGGGTGACGATACCCCATTGTGCGTTCAACGCACGCACGGTGGGTTGCGTGAAATATGGGTGCAGTTCGATCTGGTTGACCGCGGGCATAATCTCGGTGTGTTCGCGCAGGACTTTGAGCTGGTTGGGCATGAAGTTACTGACGCCGATCGCCCGGAGCCGCCCTTCGGTATAGAGCCGCTCAAGTGCGCGATAAGCGTCGATGGTTTCATCAAAAGCACTGGGGACCGGGTGGTGCAGTAACAACAGGTCGATGGTCTCGACGCCCAGTTTGTTCGCGCTTTTATCAAAAGCGTGCAGGGCCGCGTCATACCCGAAGTCGCTGATCCAGACTTTCGTCTCAATGAAGACCTCGTCACGGTCGAGCCCAGAGGCTCGGATCGCTTCACCGACGGCGCGTTCGTTACCGTAGCCTGCGGCGGTGTCGATGAGGCGGTAGCCCACGCGCAGCGCTTCGGCGACGGCGTCAAAGGTATCATCGGGCGGGATCTGATAAACCCCAAAGCCCAGGGCTGGCATAGTGGTTCCGCTATTCAGAGTCAGTTCCATGCATCCACGCTAGTGGGA
>CAZAAP010000093.1:1274-7432 GCA_964482935.1 uncultured Enteractinococcus sp. | reverse complement strand
TGGGCTGTTCCGAATGGCCACGGTGCACACCCGATTCCTACGTGACGACCCCAGAAATGGGCATGCACGGAGTCATCGAATTCGGCAACCGTTTGCTGACCTTTGTTTTGGCTGCGATCGCCATCCTGACAATCTTGGCGCTATGGCGGTTACGAAAAACCCACCGTTCACTGCTCACCATGTCGGTTGTGCTCTTCTTGGTCATCCCAGCCCAAGCGGTCATAGGCGGCATCACGGTCTGGACCGGGCTCAACCCGTGGGTCGTGAGCCTGCACTTTATCGTGTCGGCGTTGATGGTTTCGGTCGCCAGCTTGCTGGCTCATCGGATCGGGGCCGAACGGCGAGCTCGTCTGACGCAGGGACATCCGGCCTACCTTAAGGATGGTCAATCGACGCGGCTGACGCAGGCTGCCGCCGTGTTGATCTATGCTGCCGGTTGGGTTGTGTTGATTGTCGGAACGGTAGTGACAGGCTCCGGTCCCCACGGGGGCGATCCTTCGGCGCCACGTCACGATTTTGATCAGCTCCTCGTGACTCGCTTGCACGCAGCGCCGGTGTACCTCATGGCCATTTTGGCCGTTGTGCTCATTATCGTGATGTACCGCATGGACACGTCCAAGCGGCAGCGCCGCGCCGTCTGGGGCTTCACCGCGGTGCTGGTCTTCCAAGCGCTGGTGGGTTTCTACCAGCACTTCAATGGGTTACCAATCCTTGTGGTCGGGCTGCACATGCTCGGCACCGGCTTGGTCGCCTGGGCAATGACGATCGTCTTGGATGTCTTCACCGCAAAGTATGTGACACGCCCTACTGAGGCCGAAATCGTGCCGCAGGGCTCAGGGGAGCAATTAGCTTCCGCATAAAGTCTCGACTCGGGACGTATGATGCCCCTGGTTCGGTCGCTGCCGACGCCTGTCCGACGCTGGCAGCAGTGATTAGGTCGCTGTCTACACTCAGCGCATGGTCACACAGACGCTAGAGAACATGCTCTTATAAAAGCCAAAAAGCACGTGTGTGCTCCGTACGGAGCACACACGTGCTTTTCGGTAGGCATTAGTGCTGAGAGCTTTACTCTCCTAGACCATCCGAAGGGGTCTCGTCATGCTCTTCGGTTGGTGCTTCGGGGGTGTCGCTCGCATCGGATTCGATGGTTTCATACCACAGCGCACTGATTCGACCGGTGTCATCCACCTGGAGGTGGAGATCCACGGGCGTAGCGGTCAGATCTGGTGTCAAGCGCGTGATCCCATAGTTAGGTTCAGGTTCCTCGTAGTCCGAAGGTACATAAGGCAGCGATGGACGTAGTTCTGAATTCAGGGTACCCACTAGCGAGTCCACTGGGATGTCGTCTGTTAGCTCAGGTGACACGCGCGGATACCAGTCCTGTTTATTGATGGCTCGGACTCCGTTGATTTCACTGACAACCCATTCCGAGGTTTGTGCAGCCTCAGTATCCGGGAACGTGACTTGGTCAACGTGGGTGGGTGAAGCACCTTGGTCCGGCAGGACATCGGCAACATCCGGATCCGCAACACAGCCGGTGAGCGACAGTGTAGTTGCGGTGAGAAGAGTCAGCAGTATAGTGCGTGGTTTAGGAATTTGCATAGTTTATGGTGCGGTGACCATGTCTCCCATGAGCGGGGCCCCGACAAAGGGGTCCACGGCAAGTGCTACGAAGATCAGCGTCAGATACGTAATGGACAGGTGGAAGACCCGCATGGCTTTTTTGTCAGTGAAGTCGGGACGCTGTGATTCCCGGTAAAGTTTGTGGGCCTCGTAGATGAACCAGCCACCAGAGACGGCAGCGGTTGCGGTGTAGACGATACCGGCCCATCCCATCGGTGCCAACAGGAGTGAAACTATCACCGTGGCCCAGGTGTACAGCACCACCTGGGAAGAAACACGGCGAGAGGTCGCAATGGCACCAAGCATGGGCACATCGACTTCTTGATAGTCCTCTTTATATTTGAGGCTAAGCGGCCAGTAGTGCGGCGGCGTCCACAAGAAGATGACGATAAAGAGTACGACAGCGGGCCATTCAACGCTGCCTCGGACGGCTGCCCAGGCGATGAGCACCGGGAAAGCGCCGGCAAGGCCACCCCAAATGATGTTTTGTTCGGTGCGACGTTTCAAAATGAGCGAGTAGACGACAACGTAGAAGAAGATGGCCGCCACACCAAATGCCGTGGCGAGCCAGTTGGTTCCCACCGCCAAAAGCGCGATTGAGGCGAAAGTCAATACCCAAGAAAAGATAAGTGTCTCTCGCGGTGTAACCTCACCGGTGACCAATGGGCGGTTTTTGGTTCGCTTCATGTGTTGGTCGATGTCACGGTCGATGTAACAGTTAAAGGAGCCTGAAGCTCCGGCGGCCAGGGCGCCTCCGACCATCGTGGCCAGCATCGTCCACAGGTCGGGCCAACCTCGCTGTGCAAAGATCATGGTCGGCAGCGTGGTGACCAGTAGTAGCTCGATGACTCGTGGTTTCGTCAACGCCAGATAGGCTTTTGCCTTACGACGAAACCCGATCTTTTCTCGAGTCGGCTCCGGAGCAGAAGTGAGCGATGTGCTCTGTTTGGCGGCGGACTCTAACGATGTTGACATCAATACTCTCGTGTTCTAAGTAACAAGTAAGTAAACCTTTGGCTACCCTCACATGTCGGTGCCTCTTTCTAGTGTAGCTGTTGTGTAACAGCTCGTAGGAAAATCTTGTCCCTCGATGCTTTTTGCCCGGTAAGCTTAGAGTGAGTTTTTGCTTTAGCATCACCGAATTCCTCAACTACCGCTACCTTTCAGGAAGGCATTTCGTGGTCTCCTCCGCAACAAATCAGTCTGATACGACGACAACACTCAACCGCCAGCTTCCCGCCCGAGAGTATGTCTACTCTGATCAGGACCGACGCGTGGTAGACACCTTGCGGGTACTTGCCGCTGATGCGGTGGAAAAGGTAGGTTCGGGTCACCCCGGGACAGCGTTTTCACTGTCGCCGGTAGCGTGGCAGTTATTCCAAAACATCATGCATTTTGATCCCACCGACCCACATTGGGAAGGTCGCGATCGGTTCATCCTGTCCCCCGGCCACACATCTCTGACGCTTTATCTGCAGTTATTCGCTGCCGGCGCCGGGCTCGAAATGGAAGATCTGCAAGCTCTGCGCACTTGGGGTTCTAAAACGCCGGGGCACCCGGAATACGGTGACACCGACCATGTTGAAATTACGACCGGTCCCCTCGGTCAGGGTCTCGCTTCAGCAGTGGGATTTGCTTACGACCAGCGCCGCGTTCGCGGTCTCTTGGATCCCCAGGCCGCCCCAGGCACTTCGCCGTTTGACCACCACATCTACGTAATCGCCTCAGATGGTGACCTCCAAGAAGGCGTGACCTCCGAAGCATCGTCACTCGCGGGCACTCAAGAGCTCGGGAATCTCATTGTCATTTGGGACGACAATAAAATCTCGATCGAAGACGACACCGACATTTCCTTCACGGAAAATGTTGAACAGCGCTATGAGGCCTACGGTTGGCATGTCCAGCGCATCGACTGGATGCAAACCGGTGACTATGTGGAAGACACCAAGGCGCTGTACGAGGCAATTATTAATGCCAAGAAAGAAACCGATAAGCCGTCGCTGATTTCGCTGCGCACCATTATTGGGTGGCCGTCACCGACCAAACAGAACACCGGTGGGATTCACGGTGCCAAACTGGGTACTGAGGAACTCGGTGGGCTCAAAGAAGTGCTGGGCTTTAGTACCGAGGAACACTTTGCGATGGAAGAAGAACTGCTCACCCATGCGCGCACCGTGGGCCAGCGAGCAGCAGAATATCGCAAGACCTGGGAAGCCGCATTCCAGACCTGGCGTGACGAAAACCCAGACGCTGCAAAACTCTATGACCGTCTGGTCGCCAGAGAGCTCCCAGAGAATTTCGACGACGCGTTCCCGACCTTCCATGCTTCCGAAGGTTCCCTGGCAACTCGTGCCGCATCAGGCAAGGTATTGTCCGCTCTAGCTGATGTCATGCCCGAACTATGGGGCGGCTCAGCAGACCTGGCCGGATCCAACAACACCACCATGGCTGGTGAACCCTCCTTCCTGCCGGTCGATCGCCAAACCCAATCCTGGTCGGGTCACCCTTACGGTCGCACTTTGCACTTCGGGATCCGTGAACATGCTTCCGGTTCGATCGTCAACGGTATTAGTCTGGGCGGCCTGACCCGCGGGTATGCGGGGACCTTCTTGATCTTCTCGGACTACATGCGCCCAGCAGTCCGATTGGCTGCGCTCATGGGGGCACCGTCGATCTATATTTGGACCCACGACTCGATCGGCCTGGGCGAAGACGGCCCGACCCACCAGCCGGTAGAGCACCTTGCCGCGCTACGGGCGATTCCTAATCTCGATGTCGTTCGGCCAGCCGATGCCAATGAGGTCTCCATCGCTTGGAAGACGATCCTGTCCCAGCGTGAACGGCCATCCGGATTGATCCTGTCGCGTCAGGGCTTGCCCATCTTCGATCGCACCCGAGAAGGTTTCCGCTCAGCCGAGGGTGTTGCACGCGGCGCCTACATCATGGTTGAAGCCAGCAATAACGATGTGGAAACCACACCCGATGTCGTCCTCATCGGTACAGGCTCCGAAGTCCAGCTGGCAGTGGAGGCACGCGAGAGTCTTCAGTCCGCTGGCATCGCCACTCGTGTGGTGTCTGCGCCCTGTCTGGAATGGTTTGACGCTCAAGACCAGGCATACCGCAACGAGGTGCTCCCCGTTGATGCGCTGCGCGTCTCGATCGAAGCCGGAGTAGAACAAGGCTGGCAGAAGTACACCAGCGGGCACGGCCATTCGGTGTCGCTGGAACACTTCGGAGCCTCTGCCGACTACCAAACGCTCTTTAAAGAGTTTGGTATTACCGCCGAGGCCCTGGTCGACAAAGTTCATAGCCTCTACAACGCTTAAGGAGTCGTAGTGACCCAAAACCAATACACCAAAGCACTCGACGACGCCGGCGTCTCACTCTGGCTAGATGATCTTTCGCGCGATCGGATAACCTCCGGCGATTTGCAGCATCTCATTGACACGAAAACGATTACGGGTGTGACCACCAACCCGGCAATCTTCGCCAAAGCGCTAACCACCGGGGAAGCCTATGCCAAACAGCTCGCGGACCTGGCCGCCGAAGGTGTCGATGTGACAACCGCAGTTGTTGCGATGACCACCGACGACGTCCGGGCAGCCTGTGACGTTTTCGCTGACGTCCATGCGGCCACCGACGGTTATGACGGCAGGGTCTCCATTGAGGTCGATCCTCGGCTGGCTCGCAATACCGAAGAGACAGTCGCCCAAGCCATCGAGCTACACCAGAAGGTTAATCGTGACAATGTCATGGTCAAAATTCCAGCAACGACCGAAGGCCTCCCCGCCATCTCGCAGGTATTAGCAGAAGGCATCAGTGTAAATGTCACGCTAATCTTCTCACTGACTCGGTATCGTGAAGTCATCAACGCTTGGCTTACTGGCTTGGAAGGGGCCCGAGCCAACGGGCATGACCTCTCCAAGATCTACTCGGTCGCCAGCTTCTTCGTCTCACGCGTCGACAGCGAAGTCGACAACCAATTACAGGCTGGCGGGTTGCCAGAGGATCAAGTGATGCAATTACGAGGCCGCGCAGGTATCGCGAATGCACGGTTGGCGTACCGGATCTTTGAGCAGACTCAAGATACCGAGCGCTGGCGGCTTCTGGAATCGGCGGGTGCCCGTTTGCAGCGTCCACTCTGGGCATCGACCGGCACGAAGAACCCAGAGTATTCCGATGTTCGCTATGTTAACGGGCTAGTCGCAGAACATACCGTCAACACGCTTCCCGAAGCGACTTTGGAGGCTGTGGCTGACCATGGAGAAATTACCGATAGCCGCATTCCGGAATACTACGAGATAGACGATGAACACCTCGATGCTCTGGCTCGTAGCGGTATTGATTACAACCAGGTTGTGGAAACACTTGAACTAGAAGGGCTCGAAAAATTTGTTGACGCCTGGAATGAGTTACTGGGTGATATCCAGAAACAACTCGACAGTCACAAATAATCGTGCATGAAACGGCCGGGGGGGGGGGGGGGGGGATGGCGGGCGGGGCCCGCGGGGGGGGGGGGTGAACCAACACGCGGA